>CAVQQX010000079.1:0-13753 GCA_963714645.1 uncultured Gammaproteobacteria bacterium | reverse complement strand
GCACACCGTGAATGCACGCTCGGGCACTGGTTCTACGAGCAGGCGCCGAACGCCCTGCGTGACCTGCCGGCGTTCATCGCCCTCGGCAAGGAACACCAGCGGCTGCACCAGATCGCGAACAAGCTGCTGCGCGCCGCGAATGCGGGCGCCCCGGTGGCCCGCGCCGACTTCGAGGAACTCGTGGCGACCAGCGCGCGCCTGCGGGTCCAGATCGACTACCTGCGTTCGTCGATCGATGCCGCCATGGTCAACCGCGACGCGCTCACCGGCGCACTCGCGCGCGTGGGCATGTTGCCTGAGCTGCACGAGCTCCGCGACGGTGTCCGCCGCGGATCCCCGCCGTGCTCGATCGTCTTCATGGACGTCGATAACCTGAAACACGTCAACGACACGCTCGGCCACCAGGTCGGCGACGCGGTGCTGTGCGGCGCCGTGCGTCATCTCGAGTGCCAGCTGCGCGTGCAGGACCGCGTGTTCCGCTACGGCGGCGACGAGTTCCTGGTCGCACTGCCGAACACCGAGCTCGACATCGCCCTCGCAGTGATCAATCGCGTACGCGAGGCGCTCGCGGCCAAGCTCGTCATTGCGGGATCCGCGCGGGTGTCGCTGCGCGTGACCGCGTCGTTCGGCCTCGCGCTGCTCGACCCGCAGGTCGAGGTCGCGGAGTCGATCCACCGCGCCGACCAGGCGCTGCTGATCGCGAAGACCGCGGGCCGCAACCGCGTGATCAAGTGGGACGCGTCGATCCAGACGGGCACCCGCTGGCGCCGCATCGACGTGGACTCCGTCCCGGGGAAATAGCCCCCGTCGTGCCGCTGCGCACGGCGACCTCAGCCGTGCAGCCGCGCGAGCAGCGCTTCCGATTCGGCGAGTCGCATCACCTTCGGCACCGGATAGTCGCGAGTCGCCTCGATCATGGCGGCGCGCGCGATCTCGGACACGTCCTCCGGCTTCAGCGCATCGATGCGTTCCGGGATTCCGAGCGCCACGTTCAGCACCCGCACCTGGTCGACGAACCGTTGCGCGAGCACCGCGCCGGGCTCGTCCGCGCGACCGGCGCCGATCGCGACCGCGAGCTCCGCGAGCCGGTCGCGCGCGCGCGGAGCGTCCTTGAGGAAGTCGAGCACGTACGGCAGCGTGATGGCATTCGCGAGACCGTGCGGGACGCCGTACATCCCGCCGATCTTGTGCGAGAACGCGTGCACGTAGCCGACGTACGCCTTGGTGAACGCGAGGCCTGCGTAGAACGACGCGAGCGACATTGCCTCGCGGGCCTCGAGGTCGTCGCCATCGCGGTACGCCCGCTCGAGGTTGCCGAAGATCATGCGCACCGCGGCCAGGCAATGCCGCGCCGTCTCGGGATGCGGCCACCGGTTGAGGTAAGCCTCGACGGCATGCGTCAACGCGTCCATGCCCGTGGCCGCCGTGATCGCCGGTGGCATGGCTCGCGTGAGTGCCGGGTCGAGCGCGGCGGCGGCAGGCACCAGCTTCGGGTCGATCACGGCAGACTTCGCATGGCGCAGCGGGTCGGTGACGACCGCCGCCACCGTGACTTCCGACCCCGTGCCCGCGGTGGTCGGGATCGCGAAGAGCGGCAGCATCGGCTTCGACACCTTCAGCATGCCGATGAGCTTCGCAGGCGACTTGCCCGTCACGGCCATCGCGTCGATCACCTTCGCCGCATCGATGACCGAACCGCCGCCGATCGCGACGATGGCATCGCTCCCGTGTGCGAGCACGGCCTCGTATCCGGCCTGGAGTACGGGATAGGTGGGGTCCGGCGTGATCGCATCGTGCACGGCGACGTCGATCCCCTGCTCCACGAGCACCCGTCGCAGCGGCTCCACGAGGCCCAGGCGCACGAGCACGGCATCGGTCACGACCATCACGCGCTTGAGCCCGGAGGGACCGAGGCTGCGGCAAAGCCGCTCGGCTGCACCCGGCCCGACATAGATGATCGGGCGCGGCACCGCGTAGATCCGCGAAATCGGCCACTGCAACGGCTTCAGCAGCCGGTAGGCCAGCAGGCGCAGCTGAAACAGCATGTCGGGGACGGTCCGGGGGATTTGATGCGGTGCATCATGCGACCCCCCGCGGCCCCTGCCAAGTCTGGAAAGCCGCGACGCTCCGCCGCCGGGCGTCGATCGGCCGGCCGCGCCGGCCGCAAGGACCCGTGCGACTCCAGGGCCTGCCCATCGTCGCGGGCGCGTCGTTCCGCGTAGAAATCGATCGCTGCCGCTCGAGGGCTTCAACCAGCTGATCGAGAAAACGCTGGCGGACGCGGTCGCCAATCAAGCAAAGCCCTGATCGACTCAGTCGCGCAATGGTCGTGCCGCGGATGCGGACCCGATCTGCCGGAACGTCAGGTTGACCCGTTCGCCGACGTGGCGCGCGGTCTTCGGCAACGCATGCAGGTAATGACGCTGGGTCGGTCCGGCCATCAGCAGCAGGCTGCCATGAGGCAGCTCGAGTGTCGCCGTCGCGTCACTTCGCCGACGATGCCGCAGACGAAAACGTCGCGGCGCGCCGAGCGAGACGGAAGCGATCGCCGGATCGGTTCCTAGCTCGGGTTCGTCGTCGGCGTGCCAGCCCATCCCGTCGCGACCGTCGCGGTACCGGTTGAGCAGGACGCTGTTGAAGCGCCTGCCGCAGAGGTGCTCGACTGCGTGGCGAATGTCGCCGAGCGCCGTCGTCCATGGCTGCGGCTCGTGACGCGTGCGCGAATACGTGTAGACGGCGCCGGGATCGCCGTGCCACGCGACCAGGCGCGGGACGCGCCGACGCTCACCGAAAACCAGGACTTCCTCGGCCCGCCAATCCATCCCGGTACGCAGGCTTGCGAGCAGGCCGTCGGCGACGCGTAGCGGAAAAGCCTGTGGCCAGAGCCGGATGTCTGCATCCGGCAACTCGATCTGCTGGCACGCCGGCGGAACCGGTGGCGACTTCGCAGGCATGGGCTCGACCGTGGCCTCAGGTTCGCGGGATGCACGGATTCCACCACGGAGGCTGCGGGCGGACAATCGGGTCCGGGCCGCTACACTATGCGTCATCCATGCCGAGCCTCCGCGCCAGAATGATCAATGTGATGCTGCGCTTCGCCGTCCGGAGGACATGGCGACGGGGTCTTTCCATTGCGTCGATCCGCACGCACGCGGCGCGCTCGGATGCCCGGCTGGCACGCCGCCGACCGGCCTGCCAGACCGAAGCGGTCGAGATCGCGGGGCGCGCGGCGCTCTGGTTCGGAGCACCGGAGCTCGCCCGTAACGGTACGCTTCTGTACCTGCACGGCGGTGCCTGGTGCCTGCACCTGCCGGCGATGTACGCCGGCTTCGCGGCCCGCCTGTCGAACGCGACCGGCCTGCGCGTGCTGCTCGTCGAGTACCGGCTGGCGCCGGAGCATCCCTTCCCGTGTGCAGTCGACGACTGTTTCGACGTGTACCGGGCATTGCTCGAAGGCCCGCAAGGCACGCCGGTCGCGATTGCTGGCGATTCTGCAGGCGGCAGCCTCGCCCTGGTCACGCTGATGCGCGCACGCGATGCCGGATTGCCGTTGCCCGGCTGCGCCGTACTGCTGTCGCCCTCGACGGACCTCACCATGTCGGCCCCGTCGATCCGCTACAACGCCGCCGCCGACCCGATGTTCAGCCCGGTGTCGTTCGACTTGCTGCCCGACCTCTACTGTCCGGGCGCGGCGCACGACGACCCGCGACTCTCGCCGCTGTTCGGACAGTGGGCGGGACTGCCGCCGCTCTATTTCCTCGCGGGCTCGACCGAGATGCTGCTCGACGACTCCGTGCGTGCCCACGATCGTGCGCTGCAGGCGGGGACGGAGTCGCGGATCGACGTGTGGCCGCAGCTGCCGCACGTTTTCCCGGTCATGGCGATGCTGCCGGAGGCGCGTGAGGCCCTGCAACTCATCGCCGCGTACATCGGAGAGCACCGCAACCGGATCGCTCCGGGCACGAACGCCTAGTCGCGCAACGCAGCGACGGGCTCGGCGCGGCGGTTCAGCACCTCGATCCGCGCGCGCGCGACGCCGCGCTTCAGCATGCCGATCTCGGCTGCAGCGGCCTGCGACAGGTCCGCGATGCGACGGCCGACGTGAGGCCCCCGGTCGTTGACCCGGACGACCACCGAGCGGCCGTTGCGCAGGTTGGTCACGCGCGCCCTGGTGCCGAACGGCAGGCTCGGGTGCGCCATCGTCATCGCGTCGGCGTCGAAGCGCTCGCCGCTCGCCGTCGGTCGGTCGTGGAAATCGGCGCCGTACCAGGACACGACGCCTTCCTGCACCGACGTGGCGGAGCGACCCTCGATCTCGGGACGCTGCCCGCCATCCGGGCGGTCGACGGTGTCGGCGCGCGCCACGGACGCCGTCGCCCCGATCCCGACGATGAGCGCCCATGTCGTGGCACCGATCGCGCGACGCGCGAGCGGGTGGACGTGCAGGCTGCGGGCGGTCGAATGCCTCATCGCGGGGTCAGGCTCCTCGAGTCGTGGAGGATTGCGCGCTCGTCGGCGCACCGCGTCAAAGCGGCTGTCGCACGAAGTGACGCGCCTCACGCTCCGTTCGACCGGGAGGTGGGCGCCGGGCAACCCGGGCCGGCGTGAGCGCGGGCGGCTGCCGCTCACGCAGCGCGGGCTCGCCAGTACCGGCGCCGGGACGATGCCTGGCACCCACCGATACCGTGAATGCCGTCGGATCAATGAGATAGGCCGTTTCTGGCAAAGCCGGTACTCGCTGCCACGCAATCCGTCGGTACGGGCGCCAGACCATTTTGTTGCAGTGCATTGACGCCACCGGCCTCGCGTGTCATATGACGGCCGTATCCACGATCGATGTTCGGGTCAGGGGTGCGGCTGCGCGGGCGTCATACCCCGGCAAAGTTGCGCCCTGCGCCACGAGGCCACCAAAACCAGCAGGGCGGACCATGAGCCGAGAGCCGCAGCAGAAGCGAACCCGTGACGTCGCGTCGACCGCGGCGCATCCCGACGCACCCGTGCGACTCGGCGCGCCTCCCCGGCAGGGGCTCTACGATCCCCGCCACGAGCACGACGCCTGCGGTGTCGGCTTCGTCGTCGACATCAAGGGCCGGAAGTCGCACCGGATCATCGAGCAGGCGATCCAGGTGCTCAAGAACCTCGATCACCGCGGGGCCTGTGGCTCCGAGGTCAACACCGGTGACGGCGCGGGCATCCTGATCCAGATGCCGCACGCGTTCAACGAGGAGATGTGCCGCAAGGCACGCGTCACGCTGCCCGCGGCCGGCCAGTACGGCAGCGGCGTGATCTTCCTGCCGCGCAATCCCACAGTGCGGCGCGCGGTCGAGCAGCGCTTCGAGCAGGTCGTCCAGTCCGAAGGCCTCACGGTGCTCGGCTGGCGCACCGTGCCGACGCAGAACGGCATGCTCGGCGAGACGGCCCGGTCCTGCGAGCCGTTCATGCGGCAGGTCTTCATCGGTCGTCCCGCGGACCTGGACGACGACCTCGCGTTCGAGCGCAGGCTCTACGTGATCCGCAAGCGCGCCTACAACGACATCCGCACCTCGACGCTCGCGGGCGCCGAGTACTGGTACATCGTGAGCTTGTCGGCCCGCACGATCGTGTTCAAGGGCATGCTGCTCACGACGCAGCTCGATCAGTACTTCACCGACCTGCACCACCCGCTGATGGAGTCGGCGCTGGCGCTGGTGCATTCGCGCTTCAGCACCAACACATTCCCGAGCTGGGACCGCGCACACCCATACCGCTACATCGCGCACAACGGCGAGATCAACACGGTACGCGGCAACGCGAACTGGATGCATGCACGCGAGGCGCGCTTCGAGGCCGAGGCGTTCGGCGAGGACATCCGCAAGATCCGCCCGATCATCAACCCGAACGGCAGCGACTCGGGCATGTTCGACAACACGCTCGAGCTGCTCTACTTGTCCGGCCGCTCGCTGCCGCACGCCGTGATGATGATGATCCCCGAGCCGTGGTCGAACCACGAGTCGATGGACGACGACAAGCGCGCGTTCTACCAGTACCACTCGAGCCTGATGGAGCCGTGGGACGGCCCGGCCTCGATCTCGTTCACCGACGGCGTGCAGATCGGCGCAGTGCTCGACCGCAACGGCCTGCGCCCGGGCCGCTATTACGTGACCAGCGACGACCTCGTCATCCTCGCCTCCGAAGCGGGCGTGCTCGAGGTGGCGCCGGAGAACGTGGTTCGCAAGGGACGGCTGCAACCGGGCAGGATGTTCCTCGTCGACACCGCGCAGGGTCGCATCGTCGAGGACGACGAGGTCAAGCACTCGCTCGCCCAGGCCCGGCCCTACCGCGAATGGCTCGACGAGTACCAGATCCACATCGACGACCTGCCGCAGCCGCCCGACCTGCCGCAGCCCGACCCGGACACGCTGCTGCAGCGCCAGATGGCCTTCGGCTACACGTTCGAAGACCAGCGCATCGTGCTGCTGCCGATGGCGCGCGACGGAGTCGAGGCCGTGGGTTCGATGGGCAACGACGCGGCGCTCGCCGTGCTTTCGTCGAAGCCGCGCCTGCTCTACGACTACTTCAAGCAGCTGTTCGCGCAGGTGACGAACCCGCCGATCGACTGCATCCGCGAGGAGATCGTGACCTCCGCGGAGACGCGGCTCGGCTCGGAAGGCAACCTGCTCAACCCGCAGCCGTCCGACTGCCGCCGTCTCGAACTCAAGTGGCCGATCGTCACCAACGAGGAGTTTGCGCGGATCCGTCGCATGGACCTGCCGGGGCTGCGGGTCGGCGTGCTGCCGATTCTCTTCCGCGTGAGCCGCGGCGAGAAGGGCCTCGTCAAGTCGATGGAGGAGCTGCGCCTGATGGCGCGCCGCCTGATCGAGGAAGAAGAGGTCAACGTCCTCGTGCTGAGCGATCGCGGCGTCAACAAGGACTTCGCGCCGATCCCGGCGCTGATGGCCGTGTCGGGCCTGCACCACTACCTGATCCGCGAAGGTCTGCGCACGCGGGTGAGCCTCGTGCTCGAGACCGGCGAGGCACGCGAGGTGCACCACTTCTCGCTGCTGATCGGCTACGGGGTGAGCGCGATCAACCCGTACCTCGCGTTCGAGACCATCGACCAGATGATAAAGGAAGGCCTGCTCACCGGCATCGACCACAAGACGGCCTGCAAGAACTTCGTCAAGGCGGCCTCCAAGGGCGTGATCAAGGTCGCGTCCAAGATGGGCATTTCCTCGCTGCAGAGCTATCGCGGCGCGCAGGTGTTCGAGGCGCTCGGCCTGCGCCAGGACGTGATCGACGAATACTTCAGCTGGACGGCCTCGCGCGTCGGCGGCATCGGCACGGAGGTGATCGCGCAGGAAGTGCTGCTGCGCCACAACGCGGCGTTCCCGGAGCGTCGCCGGCTCGGGGGCTACACGCTGCCGGTCGGTGGCCAGTACCAGTGGCGCAGCGAGGGCGAGTACCACCTGTTCAACCCGGAGACCATCCACCGCCTGCAGAAGGCAGTGCGGACCGGCAGCTACGCGACCTTCAAGGCCTATTCGGACCTGGTCAACGACCAGGCGACCAACCTGTGCACGCTGCGCGGCCTGCTCGACTTCAAGGCGGGCGACCCGGTGCCGCTCGACGAGGTCGAGTCGGCGGAGAGCCTGGTGCGGCGCTTCAAGACGGGCGCGATGTCGTACGGCTCGATCAGCAAGGAAGCGCACGAGACTCTCGCGATCGCGATGAACCGCATCGGCGGCAAGAGCAACACCGGCGAGGGCGGCGAGGATCCCGAGCGTTACGTCCCGCTGGCGAACGGCGATTCGAAGAACTCGGCGATCAAGCAGGTCGCGTCGGGCCGTTTCGGCGTGACCAGCGAATACCTGGTCAACGCCCGCGAGCTGCAGATCAAGATGGCGCAGGGCGCGAAGCCGGGCGAAGGCGGCCAGCTGCCGGGCACGAAGGTCTACCCGCCGATTGCGAAGACGCGACACACGACCGCGGGCGTCGGCCTGATCTCCCCGCCGCCACACCACGACATCTACTCGATCGAGGACCTGGCCGAGCTGATCCACGACCTCAAGAATGCGAACCGGCAGGCCCGCATCAGCGTCAAGCTCGTGGCTGAGGTGGGCGTGGGCACGATCGCCGCGGGCGTCGCCAAGGCGCACGCGGACGTGGTGCTGATCAGCGGCTACGACGGTGGCACCGGCGCCTCGCCGCAGACGTCGATCACCCACGCGGGCCTGCCGTGGGAACTCGGGCTCGCCGAGGCGCACCAGACACTCGTGCTCAACAACCTGCGCAGCCGGATCGCCGTCGAAACCGACGGACAGCTCAAGACCGGCCGGGACGTCGCCATCGCCGCGCTGCTCGGGGCCGAGGAGTTCGGCTTCGCCACGGCGCCTCTCGTCGCGACCGGCTGCATCATGATGCGCGTCTGCCACCTGAACACCTGCCCCGCCGGCGTGGCGACGCAGGATCCACGGTTGCGCGAGAAATTCCAGGGCAAACCCGAACACGTGGTGAACTTCATGCAGTTCATCGCACGCGAGCTCCGGGAGATCATGGCGCAGCTCGGCTTCCGCACGCTCGAGGAGATGGTCGGCCGGGTCGACCGGCTCGAACCGCGCAAGGCGGTCGATCACTGGAAGGCCCGCGGCATCGACCTGTCGAGCCTGCTGTACGCGCCGGAAGTCGACCCCGACTGGGGTCGCTACTGCCGGGACGAGCAGGACCACGGGCTCGAACGTTCGCTCGACCTGACGACGCTGGTCGGCCTGTGCCGGCCCGCGATCGAGCGCGGCGAGGAAGTCGCGGCAGACCTCGAGATCCGCAACGTGAACCGCGTGGTCGGCACGATCGTCGGCAGCGAGATCACGCTGCGGCACGGCGCGAAGGGATTGCCCGAGGATACCATCCGGCTGCACTTCCGCGGTTCGGCGGGCCAGAGCTTCGGTGCGTTCATGCCGCGCGGCCTGAGCCTCTCGCTCGAAGGCGACGCCAACGACTACGTCGGCAAGGGACTCTCGGGCGGCAAGATCGCGGTTTTTCCGCCGCCGCATTCGCCGTTCGCGGCCGAAGACAACATCATCGTCGGCAACGTGGCGCTCTACGGCGCCACCAGCGGCGAGGCGTACATCCGCGGCATGGCCGGCGAGCGCTTCTGCGTCCGCAACAGCGGTGTCAATGCCGTGGTGGAGGCAGTGGGCGACCACGGCTGCGAGTACATGACCGGCGGCCGCGTCGTCGTGCTCGGCCTGACGGGACGGAATTTCGGCGCCGGCATGTCGGGCGGGATCGCGTACGTGCTCGACGAGCGCGGCGACTTCGGCTCGCGCGTCAACTCGCAGATGGTCAACCTCGAGCGGCTCACCGACGCAGCCGAGATCACCGATGTCCGCCGGATGGTCGAGCGCCATCTCGCGCACACCTCGAGCGACCGCGCGCGCCTGCTCCTCGACGGGTGGGACGACACCGTGCCCAAGTTCGTCAAGGTGATCCCGAAGGACTACCAGCGCATGCTCTCCTGCATCGCGCGAGCCGAGGAGCAGGGGCTGGTCGGCGACGAAGCGATCATGGTGGCGTTCGAGCAGAACGCGCGCGACCTCGCGCGCGTCGGCGGCAACTGACGAGAAAGAAGACGATGGGGAAGCCAACCGGATTCATCGAGTACCTGCGTGAGCTGCCCGTCGACCGGGCGCCGCTCGAGCGCACGGGGGACTGGAAGGAATTCCATCCGCACCTCGAGGAAAAGCGATTGCGCCAGCAGGGCGCCCGCTGCATGGACTGCGGCGTGCCCTTCTGCCACACGGGCAAGCTGATCGGCGGCATGGCTTCGGGCTGCCCGGTCAACAACGTGATCCCGGAGTGGAACGATCTCGTCTACCGCGGGCTCTGGCGCGAGGCGCTCGAGCGGCTGCACATGACCAACAACTTCCCGGAGTTCACCGGAAGGGTCTGCCCGGCGCCGTGCGAGGGCTCGTGCGTGCTCGGCATCAATGAGTCTCCGGTCACGATCAAGAACATCGAGAACGAGATCATCAACCGCGGCTGGGACGAAGGCTGGGTGCTGCCCGAGCCGCCCGCCGTCCGTACCGGCAGGAAGGTCGCGGTGATCGGTTCCGGTCCGGCGGGGCTCGCCGCCGCACAGCAGCTCAATCGCGCCGGCCACAGCGTCACGGTGCTCGAACGGGAGGACCGCCCGGGCGGCCTGCTGATGTACGGCATCCCGAACATGAAGCTCGACAAGCGCGACGTCGTCGAGCGCCGGTTGAAGCTGCTCGAGTCCGAGGGCATCAAGTTCATCTGCAACGCGAACGTCGGCGAGAACGTGGAGGCGCAGCTGCTGCTGCGCGACTTCGACGCCACGGTGGTGTGCACCGGTGCCACGTACCCGCGCGACCTTCCCGTCGAGGGTCGCAACCTGCGCGGTGTCCACTTCGCGATGGAATACCTCACGGGCAGCACGCGCTCGCTGCTGAATGGCGGTTCGGACCACGCGCCGGTCCATGCCCGCGGCAAGGACGTGGTCGTGATCGGCGGCGGCGACACCGGCACCGACTGCGTCGGGACCGCGCTGCGCCAGGGCTGTCGCAGCCTCACGCAGGTCGAGATCCTCGCTCGACCGCCGCTCGAGCGAGCCGCCGACAACCCCTGGCCGGAGTGGCCCAAGGTCTACAAGCTCGACTACGGCCAGGAAGAGGCCGCGGCGAAATACGGCGACGACCCGCGCGTGTACCTGACGACGGTCAGGAAGTTCGTCGGCAATGCCGACGGCCAGCTCGAATCGATCGTCACGGTCGAGGTGAAGTGGCAGCGCAACGAGAAAGGCGTGGTCCTCCCCGTCGAGGTGCCCGGCACCGAGCAGGTGCGTCCAGCGCAGCTCGCGCTGCTCGCGATGGGCTTCCTCGGTCCCGAGCAGCCGTTGCTCAAGGACCTCGGCGTCGAATGCGACGCCCGCTCGAACGTGCGCGCGGAGTTCGGCCTCTATGCAACGAGCATCAAGGGCGTGTTCGCGGCCGGTGACTGCCGCCGCGGCCAGTCGCTGGTGGTCTGGGCCATCGCCGAGGGACGCGGCGCCGCGGCGGCGTGCGACCGGTTTCTGATGAGCCGCTGACGCCCGGTCCGGGCCCACGCATACGCCCGCAGTGGATGCCACTCGGGCTTGGGTCTATCCTCCGTCCGGACGCTCAACGTCGGTGGAGGTCTCATGAGCAGCACTCGCAGACTCTGGCTGACGCTCGCAGGATTGCTGGTCGTCTCGTTCTCGATACTGCTGCTCGCCGGCCAGCAGATTTTCAGAGCGGCGCCACCCGTACCCGAACGCGTGGTATCAGAACGCGGCGACCTGATCTACACCCGTGCCGACATCGAAACGGGAAGGCAGGTCTGGCAGTCGATCGGCGGCATGGAGCTGGGTTCGATCTGGGGGCACGGCGCTTACGTGGCCCCGGACTGGAGCGCAGACTGGCTGCATCGCGAAGCGGTCGAAGTCCTCGACACGTGGGCGCGTCGCCAAGGAAACGTGTCGTCATTTGCGGAACTCGCGCCGGAAGTGCAGTCCGCGTTGCAGGGCCGCCTGCAGTTGATGATGCGGGCCAATACGTACGATCCTGCGCAACGGACCATCACCGTGTCTCAGGACCGCGCGGCGGCCATGGCGGCCGTCGCAAGGCACTATGCCGCGCTGTTCGGCGACGACCCCTCGGCCGCGGAATTGCGCGAGGCCTACGCCATGCGCGACCCGACGGTGGATACGCCCGAGCATCGACGGGTGCTCAACGCTTTCTTCTGGTGGACCGCCTGGGCGGCGGTGACCGAGCGTCCGTCAAGCGCCCCCGCGATGAAAGAGCTGCAGCAGAGCGGCGTTTCACCCCGCGGGATCACCTACACCAACAACTGGCCGAGCGAACCACTGGTGGGCAACACGCCGCCCGCGGCGCTGTGGGTGTGGTCGGCCTTCAGCATCCTGTTCCTGATTGCGGGCATCGCGGTGCTCGGGTGGCACCATGCCGTCACGCACGCCCGCGGCGACGAAGCGCACGCCATCCCCGCGTCGGATCCCTTCGCCTTGCTGCGGATCACGCCGTCGATGCGTGCGACAGCGAAGTACTTCTGGATCGTGCTGGCGCTGTTCCTGCTGCAGATCCTGCTCGGCGCCATCACGGCGCATTACCAGGTCGAGGGCCAGGAAGCCTACGGGTTTGCGTTGTCGGAATACCTGCCTTATTCGCTTGCACGGACATGGCATACGCAGCTCGCCGTGCTGTGGATCGCCACCGCGTGGCTCGCGACGGGACTCTACATCGCACCGGCATTGTCGGGTCACGAGCCGAGATACCAGCGTTTCGGCGTCAATTTCCTTTTCGTGTCCCTGCTGGTCATCGTCGTCGGCTCGTTCGCCGGCCAGTGGTTGGCAGTCATGCAGAAGCTCGGACTCGAGTCCAACTTCTGGTTCGGGCATCAGGGCTGGGAATACGCCGACATGGGTCGTTTCTGGCAGTGGTATCTCTACGTGGGGCTGCTGCTGTGGGTCGCGCTGGTCGGGCGCGCCTTGTGGCCCGTGGTGACGGACCGCTCCGGCGAATCGAGGTCGATCATCGGCCTGCTCTTCCTCTCCACCGCGGCGATCGGTCTGTTCTTCGGCGCAGCGCTGATGTGGGGCGAGCATACGCACATCTCCGAGGTCGAATACTGGCGCTGGTGGCTCGTGCACCTCTGGGTCGAGGGATTCTTCGAAGTCTTTGCGACCGCCGTCATGGCGCTGATCTTCACCCGCCTCGGCCTGATCAAGGTCGCGACCGCAACGGTCGCCGTGCTGTTCGCCACGATCATCTTCATGGCGGGCGGCGTGCTCGGCACCCTCCACCACCTGTATTTCATCGGTACGCCGATCTCGGTCGTGGCGCTTGGCGCGAGTTTCAGCGCGCTCGAGGTCGTGCCGCTGGCATACATCGGCCATGAATGTGGGTCGGGTGGGGGCGCGCGATGTCTCGCGTGGCGGAGCGGTCTGGGCGCACGGGTAGCTCATAGGTGTCGAAAGCTCGCTACACCTCGTACCAAGGAGCTTGCCCGTGCGCGCGACCACCTTACTCAACCTGTGTCCTCGACCTGCCGAAGACCACGGTCCGCGACGTCGAGTTCGGCGACAAGGTGATGGTGTGGGTGCGCCCGCAACAGCGGGTGCGGCGGGATGGTCAGCTCCACCTTGCCGTCCAGAGTTGAGGGTTGGAACCCGTCCGCCGAGCGCGGCTTCATAAACCGTCACCGGCAACTCCAGCCGCAAGTCGCGGCCATCCAGCTTGAAGTATGGATGCGGCGCGACCTTCACGGTGATCAGCGCGTCGCCGGGTTTGTCCCCATGGAGCCGGGCTGGCCGGGCCGGCGCAGCCGAATTTGCTTGCCGTCTTCGATTCCCGCCGGAATTTTGACTTCCAGCGTGCGGCCGCTGGGCAGACGATCTTGCTCGGCCGAGCCGCCGTGAGCGACCGTTTCCAGCGGCACGGTGGCGGTGGTGATGACGTCGTCGCCCCGGATCGGCTGGGGTCCCGCGCGACGCCCGCCGCCGCCGAGAGATCCGCGAGAGGTCGGAGGGGTCAGAGCCCGCGCGCCCGCCGCCGGGGCGCCTCGTTGCCGAAGTGATACTCGAAGGCTGATCGCCGCCGGGCGCGCCGCCGCTCGGCGCCAACTGCGCGTAAAGCCGCCGGGGCCACCGCCTCCGCCTTCGAAGCCGGTGAAGCGGGGTTTCCCGTCCGGACCGATTTCGCCCTTATCGAATTGCGCCTTC
>CAVQQX010000078.1:0-22709 GCA_963714645.1 uncultured Gammaproteobacteria bacterium | reverse complement strand
ATGCACGCGAGTGCGAACAGCGCGACCGTCGCGTAACGTGCATCACGTTCCACGCGACGAACCCCGCGTCCCGTCGCGCGTCACGGTGTCAGCCGTGCGGCCGGCATCGGTCACCGTGTGACCGCGGGCGCCGTGGAAGTACTCGCGGATCCACGGGTGCTCGTTGTCCACGATCCCGGCGAGTGTATCCACGACGACCTTGCGATCCACCAGCACCGCGACACGATCACACGTCCGCGCAAGGGTGTCCAGATCGTGCGTGACCATCACGACGGTGAGCCCGAGCGTCCGCCTCAGGTAGAGCACGAGCTCGTCGAAGGCCGACGCGGCGATCGGGTCGAGGCCCGCGGTCGGCTCGTCGAGGAACAGCAGCACCGGGTCGAGCGCCAGCGCGCGCGCCAGCGCGGCGCGCTTGATCATGCCGCCCGAGAGTTGCGCCGGGTACTTGGTCCCGGCGGAGACGGGCAGTCCCACCATGCGCAGCCTGAGCTCCGCGAGGCTCTGGAGGTCCGCCTCCGGCAGCGACAGCGCCTCGACGATCGGCAGGATCACGTTCTCGGTCACGGTGAGCGACGTGAACAGCGCGCCGTGCTGGAAGGTCACGCCGTAGCGGCGCTTGACCTCGCGCAGCTCGCGGTCGCTCATGCTGGTGATGTCGCGGCCCTCGAGCTCGACCGCGCCCGCGTTCGGGCGACGCAGGCCGAGCATGGTCCTGAGCAGCACCGACTTGCCGGAGCCCGAGCCGCCGACGATCCCGAACACCTCGCCCTCGCGCACGTCGAAGCTGACGCCGTCGTGCACCGTCTGCGTGCCGAAGCGGTTGACGATGTCGCGCACGGCGATGACCACGCGGGCGTCCGTCATCAGAAGTCGATCTCCAGGAAGAAGACCGCAAACAGCGCGTCCGCGAAGATCACGAGAAAGATCGACTGCACCACCGCGACGGTGGTGAGCCGCCCGAGCTCGCGCGAGGACTCGCGCACCTGCAGGCCGCGCAGCGTGCCGGTGAGCGCGATCAGGACGCCGAACACCGGCGCCTTCACCATGCCCGCCCAGAACGTCGTGGGCGCGATGGCCTCGTCGAGCCGCTGGAAGAACTGCGGCCACGGCAGGTCGATCAGGTAGCGGGACAGCAGCCCGCCGCCGAGCAGCCCCATGAAGTCCGCGACGACCGTGAGCAGCGGCAGCGCAATCACCAGCCCGAGCACGCGCGGCAGCACCAGCACCTCGTACGGGTCGAGGCCCATCGACTCGAGCGCGTCGATCTCCTCGTTCAGCTTCATCACGCCGATCTCGGCCGCATAGGCGCTGCCCGTGCGGCCCGCGACCATGATCGCCGTGAGCAGCACGCCGAGTTCGCGCAGCACGCCGAGGGCGACCACGTCCACCGTGAAGATCTCGGCGCCGTAGGGCCGCAGCTGCTGTGCGCCGATGTAGGCCGAGATCACGCTGATCAGGAACGCGATCGCCGCCACGACCGGCACCGCCTGGTACCCGGTCTCGTACGCATGACGCACGATCGACGGGATCCGCAGGCGCTTGAGGGAGCGGAACGCGCGAGTGGCCGCAGCGATCAGCACGCCACCGTGCGTCAAGGCCTCGTACGAGCTGCGGAGTCGCTCGTGCACCAGCCGGCCGAATCGCTCGAGCCGGCCCGCGGCGGCCGCTGCCGGATCCGCTGCGGGTTCCTGGGCGGACGCGAGCAGCTCGGCGAGATATGGAAAGTGCGCAGGTGGCTCGCCCTGCAGCTGCGCCGGCTGCCCGCGTGCCTCGAGCTCGTCGAGCGCTCGCCGCAGCAGCCATGCGGCGCCGATGTCGAAGCTTCCCGCCGCCGACAGGTCGAGTTCGCGACCGCCGGCGCGACGCCACTCGGCGAGCGCGGCCGTGAGAATTTCCGCGTCGAGCGCGCGGCAGGCGCCGGCAAGGCGCAGGCGTCCCGTCGAACGGTCGAATTCCGCACGGAACGGCGAGCGGGAATCCGGCATGTGCGGCGGCGGTGCCGTGGTCGGCGCGGGCGGAAGGCCCGCGCCGGAATGCTAGCATCGGACCCTGCAGCCGCGTGAGGCCCGATGACCGGCGAGTCACTCACCCAGATCCTGATCCTGCTCGCCGGCTCGCTGCTGGTGCTGAGTCTCGTGCGGCGCTTCCGTCTGCCGCCGATCCTGGGCTACCTGCTGGTCGGCATGGTGCTGGGCCCGCACGCGCTCGCGCTGGTGCCGAACGACGAGACCGTGCGCATGCTCGCCGAGATCGGCGTCGTGTTCCTGGTCTTCACGCTGGGCCTCGAGTTCTCGCTCGCGCGCATGATCGCGATGAAGTCGGAGGTGCTCGGCGTCGGCGGCCTGCAGGTGCTGCTCTGCGGCGTTGCGTTCGGCGGATGTGCCTTCGCCGCGGGGCTCGCGCCAGGCGTCGCGGTCGTGATCGGCGGGGCGCTCGCGATGTCGTCCACCGCGATCGTGATGCGCCAGCTCGGCGACCAGTTCGAACTCGCGCGCACGCATGCGCGCCTCGCGCTCGGCATCCTGCTGTTCCAGGACCTCGCGTTCGCGCCGCTGCTAGCGCTCGCGACGGCGCTGCAGGGCGAAGGCGAGGCGCCGGGCCCGCTCTGGCTGCTGGGCATGGCCGGTCGCGCGGTCGTGGCGCTCGCCGTCGTGCTCGTCGCGGGACGCGTGCTGGCGCGGCCGCTGTTTCGCGAGATCGCCCGCCAGCGCAGCACCGAGACGTTCACGCTGACGGTGCTGTTCGTCGCCCTCGGCAGCGCCTGGGCCACCCACCAGCTCGGGCTGTCGCTCGCGCTGGGCGGCTTCCTCGCGGGCATGCTGCTCGCGGAGACCGAGTTCCGGCACCAGACCGAGGCCGTGGTGAAGCCGTTCCAGGACATCCTGCTCGGGGTGTTCTTCGTGTCGGTCGGCATGCTGCTCGACCTGCGGCTGCTGCTCGCGCAGTTGCCGCTGGTGCTGCTGGCGCTGGTCGGGCTGCTGCTCGTCAAGACGCTCATCGTCACGTTCATCGTGCGCCAGTTCGTGCCGAACCTGCGCAAGGCCCTGCGCACCGCCATCGTCGTGAGCATGGGCGGGGAGTTCGGCTTCGCGCTGCTCACGCTGCTGCTGCACGGCAGCGGTGCGGTCGAGCCGCAGGTCGTCCAGGTGCTGCTGACCGCCCTCGCGCTCAGCATGCTGCTCGGTCCGCTGCTCGTCCGCTACAACAAGCGGATCGCGGACAGGGTGCTGCGCCTGGAGGGGACGGCCGAAGCGGACGTGGCGCTCGAGACCTCGACTACGCGTGACATCGCTCAGCGCGAGCACATCATCTTCTGCGGGTTCGGGCGCGTCGGGCAGAACCTCGCGCGCATCGTCGAGCGCCGGGGCATCGAGTATGTCGCGCTCGATTCCGATCCGCTGCGCGTGCGCGACGCACGCATGGCGGGAGACCCCGTCGTATACGGCGACGCCACGCTGCCCGAGGTGCTGCAGACCCTCGGGCTCGAGCAGGCCACGGTCGTGGTGGTCACGTTCAGCGCGCAGGACGTGGCATTGCGGATCGTCCGCGCCGTGCGCCGGTTGCGCGCCGACGTGCCGCTGCTCGTGCGGACCGAGGACGAAACGAAGCTGGAGGAACTGCTCGCGGCCGGCGCCACCGAAGTGATCCCGGGCACGTTCGAGACGAGCCTCGCGCTCGCCTCCCACCTGCTGCTGTTCCTGCGCGTGCCGGCCAGCGACGTGCTGCAGACCACCGAGCAGATCCGTCACCAGCGCTACGCGATCCTGCGCAGCGTGTTTCGACGACGCGACACGACGCAGCTCGGGCACGAGCTCGCGAGCGCCGATTCGAGCCATCGCGAGCAGCTCTACACCGTGGTGCTGCCACCCGGCGCCCGCGCAGTCGACCAGACCATCGAGGAGGTCGGTCTCGACCGTGGCCCGGTGACCGTGAGCGCGATCCGCCGCGAAGGCATCACCGGTCGCGACCCCGATCCGGGGACGAAGCTGCGCGAAGGCGACGTGCTCGTGCTGTGGGGACGCCCCGAGGATGTCGCCCAGGTAGAGAGCCGGCTGCTGATGGGCTGAGGCGGACTCAGCGCTCCGCCTGCAGGTACGCCTCGACCAGCCAGAGGTTCTTGTCGATCTCGCGCGAGATGCCGGAGAACAGGTCGCTGGTGTCGGCGTCCCCGGCCTTGCCACTGGTCACTGTTCACTTCTTCAGCAGCTCCTTCACGTCGAGCCCGAGCCGTTCGATGGTCGAGCGCACGCGCGGCCATTCCTGCTCGAGGAAACGTTCGCGCTCGTCGCGCATCAGGTGGGTGCGGGCGCCCATGGTCACGAACATCCCGCGGCCACGGCGTTTCTCGACCAGGCCTTCGTCGACGAGTTGCTGGTAACCCTTGAGGACCGTCAGCGGATTCAGCGTGTGCTCGGCAGCCACGCTGCGCACCGAGGGCAGCGCGTCGCCTTCGCCGAGCGTGCCCTCGAGGATCATCGCCACGACCTTGTCGCGCAGTTGCCGGTAGATCGGCTGGTTGTCGTTCCAGTGGGAATCCATGCCGGTGCTGCGGGTGACGGGAACGTGTGACAGGGGCTGTGCCAGTGGTGCGCTGATGTAATGTAGCAGACCACCGTGAATCGACCCGTCAAGGGCGACCGATCGCGAGGCCGACAGCAGCGGTCGCATCGAAGGCCGGGGTCGTGATGGCCGCGGGCGACATCGACCTCGATGCGACCGTGTAGCCTGCGAACAGCCAGACGACGACGGCAAGACTGATTGCCCAGAACCTGTCCGACGAACGCATGACTCGGATGCCTGTCGCGGGGCGAGTGTGGTATATTGATGGTGTTGTAGTTAACTACAACACTATATACTTTGCAATCCCCTCCGGCTCTCACCGCCTGCCGCCACTTTCGTTGCAGCGCGTTAAAATGTCCGGCCGGTCCTGCCACCCCCGACGGCACCCGACCCGCACGCCCGGCGACACGCAGACAACACAGAGAGCAATTCCATGAAGACCCCTGTCAACGTCGCCATCACCGGCGCCGCGGGCCAGATCGGCTACGCGCTTGCATTCCGCGTCGCGTCCGGCCAGATGCTCGGCGCGGACCAGCCGGTCAATCTGCACCTGCTCGAGATCACGCCGGCGCTCGGCGCCCTGCAGGGCGTGGTCATGGAACTCAACGATTGCGCGTTCCCGACGCTGAACCGGATCGTCGCCACCGACGACGCCAAGGTCGCGTTCCGGGACTGTCAGGTCGCATTGCTGGTCGGTGCACGCCCGCGCGGGCCTGGCATGGAGCGCAAGGACCTGCTGCTCGCGAACGCGCAGATCTTCTCGGCCCAGGGCAAGGCACTCGATGCCGTGGCCGACCGCGAGGTGCGCGTGCTGGTCGTCGGCAATCCGGCCAACACGAATGCGTTGATCGCGATGAAGAACGCGCCGGGCCTCGATCAGAAGCGCTTCACCGCGATGGTTCGACTCGATCACAACCGCGCGCTCTCGCAGCTCGCGGAGCAGACCGGATCGCACGTCAACGACCTGCGCAAGGTCGTGATCTGGGGCAACCACTCGGCGACGCAGTACCCGGACCTGCACCACGCGACGGTCGGCGGCAAGCCCGCCCTCGCCCTGGTCGACCCGGCCTGGTATGCGGACACGTTCATCCCGGTCGTGCAGCAGCGCGGCGCGGCGATCATCAAGGCGCGCGGCGCCTCGTCGGCCGCGTCCGCCGGTTCCGCAGCGCTCGATCACATCCGCGACTGGGCGCTCGGCACGAAGGCGGACGACTGGGTCTCCATGGCAGTGCCGTCGGACGGCAGCTACGGGATCCCGGAAGGCGTGATCTACGGCTACCCGGTGACCTGCAGCGGTGGCCGGTACCAGATCGTGCAGGGCCTCGCGATCAACGAGTTCAGCCACGCACGCATGCACGCGACCCACAAGGAACTGCTCGAGGAACGCGACGGGGTCAAGGACCTGCTCTGACCCCGGCCGTCCCCGCCGCGCTCCTGCTCGAGGGGGCGCGCGGCGCGGGTGAGGTCACCCCAGTACGTGAACGCCGGGCAAAAACGCCGCGTCCGCGACGTCGTCTTCGGCCCTCCGCGCGATCCGCTCGCGCCGGAGACGCGGGAGCACATAGCGCTGATCGCGTTCCTCGCGTGGATCGGCATCGGTGCCGACGGGCTCTCCTCGTCCGCGTACGGCCCGGCCGAAGCCTTCATCGCACTCGGGGAGCACAGCCAGCTCGCGCTCTACCTGGCCTTCGCGACGGCCTTCACGGTGTTCGTGATCTCGCTCGCCTACAACCAGGTCATCGAGCTGTTCCCCAACGGCGGCGGGGGCTACAAGGTTGCGACCAAGCTGGTCAGCCCGTTCGCCGGCCTCGTGGCGGGTTCGGCACTGATCGTCGACTACGTGCTCACCATCGCGATATCGGCCGCGAGCGGCGTCGATGCACTGTTCAGCCTGCTGCCACCGACGCACCAGGTCGTCAAGCTCGAGGTTGCGATCGCGGTCGTCGTGCTGCTGATCTACCTGAACCTGCGCGGCATGCGCGAGTCCATCAGGCTGCTCGCGCCGATCTTCATCGGCTTCTGCGTCACGCACTTCGCGCTGATCGCCTACGGCATCGCGAGCAATGGGGCGGACCTCATGCCGGAAGTGCGGGCGACGGTGGCAGAGACGCAGGCGCTCGCGGGCGACATGGGCTGGTTCTTCGTGCTCGCGCTGTTCCTGAAGGCCTATTCGCTGGGCGGCGGCACCTACACCGGCATCGAGGCCGTCTCGAACAACGTCAACGTGCTCAAGGCGCCGCGCGTGCGCACCGGCAAGTGGACGATGTTCCTGATGGCGCTGTCGCTGAGCCTGACGGCCGCGGGCATCATCCTGCTGTACCTGCTGTGGGACGTGCAGCCGTCCCACACCGGCGAGACGCTGAACGCCGTCGTGTTCGGGGACATCATCGCGAGCCTAGGGCTCGATGCGACCACCAGCCACACCATGCTGACCGTCGTGCTGGTGTTCGAGGGCGCATTGCTGTTCGTCGCCGCGAACACCGGTTTCCTCGGCGGTCCCGCCGTGCTCGCGAACATGGCGGTCGACCGCTGGGTCCCGAACCAGTTCAGTGCGCTGTCGTCGCGGCTGGTGACGCGCAACGGCGTCCTGGTCATGGGCGTCGCCGCGCTCGCGATCCTCGTGTGGACCGGGGGTCATGTCGCACTGCTGGTCGTGCTCTACACCGTCAACGTGTTCATCACCTTCGCGCTGTCGCTGCTCGGCCTGACGAACTACTGGTGGAAGCAGCGTCGCGACGTGCCGCAAGCGAGGCGTCGGCTCGCCCTCGCCGCGTTTGCGCTGCTGATCACCGCGAGCATCCTCGGCGTGATCGTGGTCGAGCGCTTCCTGCAGGGCGGTATCGTGACGCTCGGCATCACCTCGTGCGTGGTGGGTCTCGGGCTGATGATCCGGCGCCACTACGCCCGCGTGCGCGACAGCCTGCGGCTGCTCGAGCGTGGCAGCCGCTGGCAGCTGCGTGACCTCGGCTGCCCGCCGCCGGCGATCCAGCCCGCGGAACGGACCGCCGTCTTCCTCGTCAGTGCCAACCGCAGTCTGGGCCTTCACACCATCGAGCGAGTCGAGGCGCTGTTCCCGGGGCATTTCCGCAACATGGTGTTCGTGAGCGTGGGCATCGTCGACAGCGAGAGCTTCGGCAGCGACCAGTCGCTGCGCACGCTCCAGTACCAGACGCGGGCGACGCTCGATGCACTCGTGAACTACGCGCATTGCCAGGGCCGGGGCGCCCAGTGGTTCGACGTTTACGGAGCCGACCGGCTCCAGGAACTCGAGCGGCTCGCCCTCGCGGTGCGCGAGCAGTTTCCCAACAGCGTGTTCTTCGCGAACCGGCTGGTCTTCAACGAGGACCGCTGGTGGACCCGCTGGCTCCACAGCCAGACACCGCTCGCGATCCAGCGCATCCTGAACCTCCACGGCATGGAACTCGTGATCCTGCCGGTCATGCTCGACGATTCCAGCCCCGAATCCGGCGGGGCGGCCCCCCTTGCAGGGGCGGCCTGAAAGCACGAATACCGCTTGCCGCGACCGTATTGCGGCAGCGCAGCAAGGTAGCGCATAGTCGGCCGGACGTTCCGCGGGGCCGCGGCCCCGCCTGCCTGGCGAGGGGTACGACGATGGCCATGTTCCTGATCTGGTTCCTGGTGATCGTCGGCGGCTCGCTCTACCTGGCCTACCAGCGGGTTTCCCTGCTCACCGCGACGGCGGCCGCGGGCGCCGTGCTCTTGGCGTATTCGATCGTCGGTCGGCCGCCCCTGCCCTGGCTGGTTGCGCTCTGGCTGGTGTTCGCGTTGCTCGCACTACTCAACGTCGATGCCTTGCGGCTGCGCTTCGTGACGCGGCCGTTCCTGCGCACGTACCGTCGCCTGCTGCCGACGATGTCGCAGACGGAGCGCGAGGCACTCGAGGCAGGAACGGTCTGGTGGGACGGCGAGCTGTTCACGGGTCGTCCGGACTGGAAGAAGCTGCTGTCGGCCAAGGCCCCGACGCTCACCGCCGAGGAGCAGGCGTTCATCGACGGCCCGTGCGAGGAGCTGTGCCGCATGGTCGACGACTGGGACGTCACTCATCGACGCGCCGACCTGCCTCCGGAGGTCTGGGACTACCTCAAGCACCAGGGCTTCTTCGCGATGATCATCCCGAAGAAGTACGGCGGCCTCGAGTTCTCGGCGTACGCGCACTCGTGTGTACTCGTGAAGCTCTCGAGCCGCAGCGCCACGCTGTCGTCGACGGTGGCCGTGCCGAATTCCCTCGGTCCCGCGGAGCTGCTGCTGCACTACGGCACCGACGCGCAGAAGGACCACTACCTGCCCCGGCTCGCGCGGGGCGAGGACGTGCCGTGCTTCGCGCTCACGGCCCCGCGCGCGGGCTCCGATGCGGCCTCGATCCCCGACACGGGGGTCGTCTGTCGCGGGGTCTACGAGGGACGCGAGGTGCTCGGCCTGCGCCTCAATTTCTCGAAGCGTTACATCACGCTCGCGCCGATCGCGACCGTGGTCGGCCTCGCCTTCCGCCTCTACGATCCCGACAAGCTGCTCGGCGGCCAGCAGACCGACTACGGCATCACCTGTGCGCTGATCCCGCGCGGGACGCCGGGGCTCACGATGGGCCGCCGGCATTTCCCGCTCAACGTCCCGTTCCAGAACGGTCCGCTCACGGGCAAGGACGTCTTCGTGCCGGTCGACTTCATCGTCGGCGGCCCGAAGATGTCGGGCCAGGGCTGGCGCATGCTGGTCGAGCAGCTCTCGGTCGGCCGCTGCATTTCGCTGCCCTCGAACGCTGCGGGCGGCGCGAAGGCTGGCATCTTCGCCTCGGCCGCGTATGCGCGGATCCGGCGCCAGTTCAACCAGCCCGTCGGCAAGTTCGAGGGCGTCGAAGCCGCGCTCACGCGGATGGCGGGCGCGACCTACATCGTCGACGCGGCGCGTTCGGTGACGACGGGCGCCATCGACGGGGGCGAGAAGCCCTCCGTGCCGGCGGCCATGCTCAAGTACCACTGCACCGAGCTCGCACGCCAGGTCGCGAACGACGCGATGGACGTGCAGGGCGGCAAGGGCATCTGCCTCGGCCCGAAGAACTATCTCGGCCGCAGCTACCAGGTCGTGCCGGTCGCGATCACGGTGGAAGGCGCGAACATCCTCACGCGCAGCCTCATGATCCTCGGCCAGGGTGCGATCCGCTGCCATCCCTTCGTCCTGCGCGAGATGAACGCGGCCAAGGAAAAGGACAAGCGGCGCAGCCTCGTCGAGTTCGACCGCGCGCTGTTCGGCCACATCGGGTACACGCTGTCGAACGCGGCCCGTTCGTTCGTGATGGCGGCGACGATGGCGCGCTTCTCGAGCACGCCCGATCGCGGCTCGACCTGCCGCTACTTTCAGCACATCAACCGGTTCAGCGCCCAGTTCGCGTTCGCGACCGACATGGCGATGCTGACGCTCGGCGGCTACCTGAAGCAGAAGGAACACCTCTCGGCGCGCCTGGGCGACGTGCTCTCGGCGCTGTACATGGCCTCGATGGTGCTCAAGCATTACGAGAACCAGGGCCGCCCCGAAGCCGACCTCCCGCTGGTGGAGTGGAGCTGCCGCTCGCTGCTCTACGACGCGCAGGAGCAGCTGCACGGTTTCCTGCGCAACTTCCCGAACCGCTGGATGGCGGGATTCATGCGGCTCGTGATCTTCCCGCGCGGCCGCACCTACTCTGCCCCGAGCGATCGCCTCGGCCGCGCGATCGTCGAGCCGCTGATGATGCCGAGCGCGACGCGCGACCGGCTCGCCCACGGAATCTACCGCACGCCCGAGCCGGGAAACCCGTTCGGACTGCTGCAGGAGGCGCTCGAGCTCGCCGTCGTCGCCGAACCCATCGAGAAGAAGCTGCGCGTCGAGGGCGTCAAGACGGGCCGCATCTCCGCGCTCGACCTGCCCGGGCAGATCGAGCAGGCGCTGACGCAAGGCATCCTTTCGGACACCGAGGCACACACGCTGCGCGAGTACGACCGAAAGGTGATGGACATCGTGCACGTCGACGACTTCGCGCCCGAGGAACTCATGGCTGCCGTGCAGGCGGAAGCGCCGGGCACGCAGCGCAAGCTGCAGACCGCCTGAGGAAGTGAATAGTGAATAGCAGGAGCTGCCACGGACGTCGATCGCGTGTCACCGCGCATCCGAACTGTTCACTGATCACTATTCTCTTTCCCCAGGAAGCGCTCCACGGCTGCGTTGAACTGACCCGCTGCGCCCAGGTTCGACAGGTGCGCGGCGGGCAGCTCGACGAACTCCGCGCCGGGAATCCGTGACGCGTATTCCCTCGCGGCGGCGATTGGCGGGGAAGGATCGTGTGTTCCCGCGACGACGAGAACGGGCTTTTCGATCGACGCGATCCGATCACGTACGTCGTAGTGCGCGAGCGCCTCGCAGCACGCGGCATAGCCCTCACGCGGGGTCGCGAGGAAAGCGGCCCGGATCCTTGCGACCGTCTGCGGATCGCTGGCACGCAACTCGGGCGTGAACCATCGCGCCATGGTCGGATCCGCCAGCGCCTCGAGGCCGTCGCGTCGCACGGCCGCTGCGCGCTCGAGCATCGACGCGGGCGGCCCGAGCCACGGCACGGTGTCGCAGACGACGAACCGGTCGAAGCGCCCGGCCGCATGCGTCGCCAGCCACAGGCCCGTTGCACCTCCCATCGAGAGGCCGCAGAAGCTGGCGCGCGCGGAGCCGACTGCATCGAGCAGCCGCAGGACGTCGCCGCCCAGCTGGTCGATCGTGTACGGTCCCCCGGGCGCGGAGGACCTCCCGTGGCCGCGGGTGTCGTAGCGCAGCAACCGGAACCGGCGGCCGAATGCCGTCGCCTGCGGCGACCACATCTCGAGGTTCGAGCCGAGCGAGTGCGAGAGCACGAGCCAGGGCGCCTCGACGGGCCCCTCCACCTCGACGTGAAACCTGCAATCGGTGGTCTTGATTTCCATGGCGATCGGCTGCGGCGGGCACAGCGGTGTTGCGCTAATCTTGCACGGTGCCGACCAACGACGACAACGACACCATCCTCTACGAAGTTGACCTCGAGGCGGACGCCGCGATCGAGGGCCCCTTCGACACCTGGCTGCGCAACCACGTCGCCGACATGCTGCAGCTCGAGGGCTTCTTCTTCGCCGGGATCCTCGCTGACGCAGCCCCGGCCCCGGGCGCGTGCGACGCCTCGTCCGGTGCCGCCTGCGCGACCAGCCGGCACTCGACAGCTACCTGCGCGATCACGCGCCGCGAGCTGGAGCTGGCCCGCATGGGCTGCGCGATGCCTGCCGGCGCATCGTGACCGGCTCCAAGGGGTTCGGCCGTGCGATGCGCCGGGTCTATGCGCAGGGCCGCGCGCTCACGCTGCTCGAGTACGTGTTGCTCGGCATCGGCCGCGTGTTCTTCATGGTGCCGACGGCCGTGGGTCTGCTCTTCTACACGGCGCTCACGCGCTGAGCTGCGCCGCGACCGCCGAGGCATGGCCACGCTGCGCTCGATCCTGCACGTCGACATGGACGCGTTCTATGCGTCGGTCGAACAGCGCGACCGGCCCGAGCTGCGCGGCAAGCCGGTCATCGTGGGCGGTGGCGGCGGCCGCGGCGTGGTTGCGGCGGCCAGTTACGAGGTGCGGATTTTCGGCGTGCACTCCGCGATGCCCACGTGCGAGGCTCTGCGACGGTGTCCGGATGCCATCGTGGTGGCGCCGCGCATCGGTCACTACAGCGACGTATCGAAACAGATTTTCGCCGTCTTTCACGAGTTCACGCCGCTGGTGGAGGGACTCTCGCTCGACGAGGCCTTCCTCGACGTCACCGCGAGTGTCGGTGCCTGCGGCGAGCCCGAGTCGATCGCGCGCGAGATCAAGCGTCGCATCCGCGAGCGCACCGGGCTGTCCGCGTCGGTCGGCGTCGCGCCGAACAAGCTGGTCGCCAAGATCGCTTCCGACCTGCGCAAGCCGGACGGCCTGGTCGTGGCGACCGAGGACAACCTGCGCGAGCTGCTCGATCCGCTGCCCCTGCGCAAGCTGTCCGGGCTCGGTCCAAAGACCGTGCCGAAGGTCGAGGCGCTCGGGATCCGCACGCTCGGTGACCTGCGTCGTGCCCACCCATCGCGGCTGCGTCCGGTCTTCGGGCGCTACACGGAGCGGCTGCAGCAGCGCGCGGCCGGCATCGACGACCGTCCCGTGGTGGCGGGCGTCGACGAGAAGCAGATCAGCGCGGAGGAGACCTTCGACGTCGACATCGCCGATCACGGCCGGCTGCACGCGGAGATCCATCGCCTGGCGGACAAGGCGTGCTCGAGGCTGCGCGCGAACCGGCTGAGGGCCGGTTGCGTGACAGTGAAGATCCGCCGCGGCGACTTCACGACCTACACGCGCCAGCGCGCCTTCGAGCCCCGCACGCACGAGACGCGCGTGATTGCGCACATCGCGAACGCGCTGCTCGACGCGTGGCTCGAGCAGCAACCGCGTGCGGCGTTGCGGCTGCTCGGTGTCGGCGTGAGCGACCTGGCCCCGGACCTGCAGGCCGACCTGTTCGCCGCGCCCGAGTCGGCGCGCAACCGGAAGCTCGACGCGGCCGTGGACCGGATTCGCACTCGCTTCGGTGCCGTCGCGGTGCGACCTGCCAGCTCGATGCCGCTGCCGGACCTGCCGGAGGACTTCTCCCGCAAGCCCGGGCGGTGAGGCACCGCCGGCTTGCCGGCCGACCTTTCCCGCGCAGCGGGAGAGGGCCGGGGTGAGGGCTCCCGCGGGCGGGAGAGGTAGGGCATCATGCAGTCCCTTGCCCGCCGCGGCAGGTCGATCCCCCCATGTACACGAGCTTTTTCGGCCTCCACGAAAAACCGTTCGCGATCACGCCCGACCCGAGGTATCTCTACCTCAGCGAGCGTCACGCGGAGGCGCTCGCGCACCTGCTGTACGGCATCAACGAGGCGGGCGGGTTCATCCAGCTCACGGGCGAGGTCGGCACCGGCAAGACGACGGTGATCCGCAGCCTGCTCGAGCAACTGCCGGGCCACGCCGAGGTGGCGTTGATCCTCAATCCGCGCGTGACCCCGGCCGAGTTCCTGCTGACGATCTGCGAGGAGCTGCACCTCCCCGTGGCCGAGGCCGGGCGCGACAGCACCAAGGCGCTGATGGACCTGCTCGGTCACTACCTGCTCGAGGCGCACGCCCGCGGCCGGCGCGTCGTGCTGATCGTCGACGAGGCGCAGAACCTGAGCGCGCAGACGCTCGAACAGGTGCGCCTGCTCACGAACCTCGAGACGGCGACGACGAAGCTGCTGCAGATCATCCTGATCGGGCAGGAGGAGCTCCGCACGCTGCTCTCTCAACCGGAGCTGCGGCAGCTGGCGCAGCGCATCACCGGTCGCTACCACCTGAGCCCGCTCTCGCCCGCGGAAACCGCCGGCTACGTCAAGCACCGCATGCGCGTCGCCGGTTCCACCACCGAGACGTTCACGCCGGGCGCGCTCAAGGAAATCCATCGCGTGAGCGGCGGCATCCCGCGCGTGATCAACGTCACCTGCGACCGCGCGCTGCTCGGCGCCTTCACGCGCGAGGAGCACCGCGTGGGTGCCGTGTTCGTGCGCCAGGCCGCCGCCGAGGTCTACGGTCGTCCGGTGCCGGCGCCCTGGGTGCGCTGGGCCACCTTCGGCGCCGTCGGTGCGGCGCTGCTGCTGGTCGGTTTCGGCGCGTGGTCCCTGCTCGCAACGCGGAGCGACGCACGCGTGGCGAACGTCGCCGGGACGCCGACGAACCGCGAGGCCGCGCCCGCCAAGCCTGCGCTGCGTGACGGCGACACCGCGAGGAGCGACACTGCTGCGCCGTCGAGCCCCCCGATGCCGCGGCTCGACGACCTGCTCGCCCAGAACGCGAACGACACCACCACCGAGGCGGCACTCGGCAAGCTGTTCACCCGCTGGAACCTCGCCTACACGCCGAGCCGCGGACGCGGCTGCGACCAGGCCACGGCGCAGGGGCTCGAGTGCCTGTTCCAGAAGGGCTCGTGGGCGCAGCTGCGCACGCTGAATCGCCCCGCCATCCTGACGCTGACCGACGACGTCGGCGGCACGCACCAGGTCGTGCTCGTGGGTCTCACCGACGAGGCCGCGACGATCGACGTGGGCGGCACCGCGCGGGCCGTGCCGCTCACCGCGATCTCGCGCTACTGGTTCGGCGACTTCCTGCTGCTGTGGCGACCGCCACTCGCCGTGGCGAAGTCGCTGGTGCCGGGCATGCGCGGCGCCGACGTGCGCTGGCTGCGGGAGAACCTGCGTACCGTGCAGGGCCTCCCGCACGCACCGGGCGCCAACGACGTCTACGACGATGAACTCACGCGACTGGTGCAGGACTTCCAGCGCCAGCACCGGTTGAACGCGGACGGCGTGGCCGGAGTGCAGACGCAGATCGTGCTCGACACCGTGATCAATCCCGCGGGGTCGCCGACGCTCGGCTCGGACGCGATACGGGTCGGAGGCTGAGCCGGTGTCGTTCATTCTCGACGCGTTGCGGAAATCCGAGCACGCGCGACAGCAGCAGACGGGACCGGGGCTGGCCGAGCTGCCGGTCGCTGCCGCGAAGCCGCGCACGAACGCATGGGCCACAGCCGCCATTGCGCTGCTGGTCGTCAACCTGCTCGCGGTCGGCATCCTGCTGTTGCGGCGTGCCGATCGCGAGGACGAGAAGACGGCGGCGCCCGCCGCCGCGCCAGCAGCCGTTGCGTCGACCAACGCAGCCGTTCCACCCGCCGCGAACGCGGAGCCCGCCGGCCCGAGCCTCGCGCCGCCTACAGCGGCAGCGTCGGCACCGGTCGACGAGCCTCCGCTCCAGCCCCCCACCGGGACCGCCTCGCCTGCATCGAGACCCGCCGCCGGTCGCAATCCGCTCGCGGCCGAAGCCGGTGTGTCGAGCCTCGGGCAGGATCCTGCGCTGACTTCGGCCGCCGCCACGGTGCCGGAGGGCCCGCCAGCCGTGTCGCGCCAGACACCGGCGAAGCGCGGTTCCGTGGTCTACGCGCCCGTGCCCGGGGCGATGGACGCGCCGTACCAGGCGCCCGCGGACGATCCGCCTGCGCCCACGCTGCCGCCGCAGGACGCCATGCCTACGGCCGACGAACTCGCCGCGCGCGGCAGCGTGCCCGCGCTGCACCTCGACCTGCACGTCTACGCGACCGTGCCGCAGCAGCGTTTCATCTTCGTGAACTCGCGCAAGTACCGCGAAGGAGAAACGCTGCAGGAAGGCCCGCTGATCGAAAAGATCACGCCGGACGGCGCCGTGCTCAACCTGCGCGGCAGCCGCTTCAAGCTGACCAGCAACTGACGCCTGGACAAGGGACGCGACTGACGCGTCCCGGGACGGGAACGAAGGGGAGTTCGCTGCACGTGAGTGCCGTAACCATGATGGACAGGCTCGCCGGCGTGCGGCTCGACCATGCGCCGCAGGCCGGACGGACGCTGACGCGGATGGCCGGCAGCGCGCACACGCCGTCGCGACGGGTGAAAGGTCGCCCATGAGATTCGAAACCGACGCAGTACATGCCGGCCGCGACATCGACTCCGCCACGGCGGCCGTCCGCGAGCCGATCCATCTTTCGACCACGTTCGAACGCGACGCCGACGGCGGCTATCCGCACGGCTTCCACTACGCGCGCAACGGCAATCCCAATCGCGTATCGCTCGAGGGCGCCGTCGCCGCACTCGAGGGAGGCCACGAAGCCATTGCGTTCGCCTCGGGCTCGGCGGCGTCGCACGCAGCGTTCGCGCTGGCAGCACCCGGCGGTCGGATCGTCTGCGGCGCAGACTGCTACCACGGCACGGCGCGCCAGCTCCGGGAGATCGCTCCGCGCTGGAACGTCGACGTCGAGTTCGTCGACACGGCGGACCTGGCCGCGGTCGCAGCGGCCCTCGGGAAACGCACGAACCTGCTCTGGTTCGAGACGCCGACCAACCCGATGCTGCGCGTCTCCGACATCGCGGCACTCGTCGAGCTCGGTCACGCCCACGGCGCGCTCGTCGGTTGCGACAACACCTTCGCGAGTCCTGCACTGCAGCGACCTCTCACGCTCGGCGCCGACTTCGTGATGCACAGCTCGACCAAGTACCTGGGCGGGCACGGCGACGTGCTCGGCGGGCTCGTGGTCACACGCCAGGCCGACGCGCACCTCGCTGCCATTCGCGACTACCAGGGCACTGCCGGCGCGGTGCCCTCGCCGTTCGACTGCTGGCTCGTGCTGCGCAGCCTGCCGACGCTCGCGCTGCGCGTGCGACAGCAGTCGGCGTCGGCGCTCGCGGTCGCGCAGTTCCTCCACGCCGAGCGCGCTCGCGTCGCGCGCGTGCACTACGCGGGCTTGTCGTCTCATCCCGGGCACGCCGTCGCAGCGCGGCAGATGCAGGGCGGATTTGGCGGCGTGCTGTCGTTCGAGGTGCCAGGCGGGCGTGACCGCGCGATGGCCGTCGCGGCCCGCGTCGAGTTGTTCACGCGTGCGACGAGCCTGGGCGGCGTCGAAAGCCTGATCGAGCATCGCGCGTCGATGGAAGGGCCGCACACGAGGACACCCGCGGGGCTGCTGCGCCTGTCGATCGGGCTCGAGCACCCCGACGACCTCGTGGCCGACCTCGATCGTGCCCTCGACGCCTAGGCGCCCGGCGCCGCGACGTCCTGCCCGGTCAGCTCAGGCGCGAGTGCGATTCGGGCGGCTCGAGCAGCACGGCGCTGCCGCAGCGCGGGCAGATCTGCAGCCGCTCGAGGTGACGGGCGAACCAGCGCCGACGGCAGGAGCAGCGGATTTCGTAGACCACGTTGACCTTGCCGCGCACCACCTCGCGTTCGCGCACTTCCATGCCGGAGGTTGTCTGGTCGGGCGGCAGCGTGAGGCGCGCCCGATAAGGCGAGACCGGCTCATCGGGAATCTCGTGCCAGTCGAGATAGCTCACGGGTTTCAGACGGTCGCGGATTCGCAGCATCCAATCGGAGAGGGCAGCGACGGGCCTCCCCTGGCTGTCTCGGCCGGAGGATCGATTCATGGTGACCGTCATGCGACGCGGGGCATCGCACCCTTCTGTTCTTGTCGTTCGACCGGAGCTTACGCGCCGATCGCCGGCGTACGGGTGCGATTTAACTTAAAGAAGGCGCGCGGAGCGATCTCGGATGGGCCCGGCAGCAGCCCTCCCTCGCGCTGCGCGCGCCTTCTCCCGGGGACGGGAGAGATGCAGCCGGCGGAGCGCGCCGTTCCTCACCAGTCACTCACGATGGCATCCGCCTCGATCTCGACCAGCATGTCGGGACCGACGAGCCCGCTCACCTCGACCATCGCGGTTGCGGGACGGATGCTGCCGAATACCTCGCCGTGCGCGCGCCCGATCGACTCCCACTGCGCGATGTCGCGCACGTAGATCCGGGTGCGCACGACGTGCTCGAGCCGCGCACCGGCACGCTCCAGCGCGGCCCGGATGTTGGCCAGCGTCTGGCGGGTCTGGGCGCCGGCGTCGCCGCGGCCGACCAGTTTGCCGTCCGGACCGGTCGCCGTGGTGCCCGAGACGAAAACCATGGCGCCCACGCGCACCGCGCGCGAATAGCCCACGATCGGCTCCCACGGCGTGCCCGTGGCATAGGTCGTGCGGGGATGACTCATCGTCGGGGGTCCTCTTGGGTGGATCCTGCTTCCGTTCCGTCTGCGCCGGCGAGCCGGCGCAGCGCCGCACCCGACACGCGCTGAACCGTCCAGTCGTCGAGCGCCACGGCGCCGAGCTTGCGATAGAACCTGATGGCCGGTTCGTTCCAGTCGAGGACGGACCACTCGAAGCGCGCGCAGCCGCGGTCGAGCGCCAGGCGCGCGAGGTGCCGCAGCAGGGCCTCGCCGTAGCCACGCCCACGGCATGCCGGCCGCACGAACAGGTCCTCGAGGTACAGACCGGGGCGGCCTTCAAACGTCGAGTAGTTGTGGAACCAGAGCGCGAAGCCCACCGGTTGGTCGCCGGCGCGCGCGACGACGGCCTCGGCATACGGGCGCAGCCCGAACAGGTCGCGCTGCAGGTCGGCCGGCGCGATCCGGCACTGATCGAGCAATCGCTCGTACTCGGCCAGCTCGCGGATCAGCTGGACGATCAATGGCAGGTCGGCCGGGGTGGCCGGGGTGATCGCGAGGGGCGGCGCAGCGGCGGGCGTGGTCGGGCTCATTTCTTCAGTTTACCTCGACAGCTGTGAGCGAGATCGCTTGCCGACGCGGTTGATCGGCCGTATTGTCAAGCATCGGTTCACTCGAGAATCCGGATGACCACGCCCTCGGACCGGATCCCCCTGAACGCCCTGCGCGTGTTCGAAGCCGTGGCGACCCACCTGAGCTTCACGGCCGCCGCCCGTGAACTCGGCGTGACCACCGCTGCCGTGAGCGCCCAGGTCAAGGCGCTCGAAGCCGACATCGGTGTCCCGCTGTTCCGCCGCCACACGCGCGCGGTCGCGCTGACCCAGGAAGGCTCGGAACTGCTGCCCGGCGTGCGGCGCGGACTCGACGAGCTGCGTAGGGCGGTCGAGCGCCTGCGACGCGAGCGCGTGGGGGGCATGCTCAATCTCAGCGTGCCGAGCGAGTTCCTGCAACGCTGGCTGTTGCCCCGGCTCGGCGAGTTCACGCGCGAACACCCGGAGATCGAAGTCCGGTTCGGTCCGGCCCGGGCGGCGCTCGATTTCAGCCGGGACGATTTCCATGCCGCGATCCTCTACGGGCCGGGCCAGTGGCCGGGCCTCAAGGCGGAGAAGCTGCTCGACGAGTACGTCTTCCCGGTCTGCAGTCCCGCGCTGCTGGCGCGGCTCGGGCCGATCGATTGTTGCTCGAAAGCGTCGTGATGGCCAGTGGAACATTTACGAAAAATCGAGAAAAAGTACGACAAGGGCTAAATCGATTTGGCTGGATACTGAATTCATCAACGAACAAGGTACCGTAGAACTAGGGCGAATTGATATGGGTGATGTCTTTGACCATCCCAAACCGGTAGCGTTGCTTCAGCGTTGTGTATTCCTGACAACAGGGCCCGACGATATTATTTTGGACTTCTTCGCTGGCTCCGGCTCCACCGGCCATGCCGTAATGGCCCAAAACGCGTTAGACGATAGTAAACGCCGCTATATCCTGATTCAACTTCCCGAATCACTGGACCCGGAGAACAGGGACCAAAAAAAAGCTGCAGACTTCTGTGATGAGATTGGTAAGCCCCGTAACATCGCTGAACTTACCAAGGAGCGCCTCCGTCGTGCCGCGAAGAAGATTAAGGGCGAGAACCCGCTTTTCTCGTTCTCGGGCGACCTTGGCTTCCGCGTCTTTAAGCTCGACTCCAGCAACATTCGAGCATGGGAGCCGGACCGTGACAATCTCGATCAGACTCTGCTCGATTCTATCGAGCACCTCAAAACGGATCGCTCCGAAGCGGACATCCTCTACGAGCTGCTCCTAAAGTTCGGCATCGACCTTTGCGTGCCCATCGAGAATCGCAGCATCGCCAGCCAGACAGTACATAGTATCGGCGGTGGCATGCTGCTCGTCTGCCTTGTGGAGAATATTACCCGCGGCATCGTCGAGCCGCTAGCGCAGGGCATCGTAGAATGGCACAAGACTCTTGCCCCGGCAGGAGATACCATTTGCATCTTCCGTGATAGCGCATTTGCCGACGATGTGGCCAAAACTAACCTCGCTGAGATCCTCAACCAACACGGCATCACCAACGTACGGAGCTTGTAGGTGGATTGGAAATGAAACTGCATTTTGACCCCAACCTAGACTACCAGCTCCAGGCTATTGAAGCGGTGTGCGACCTGTTCCGTGGGCAAGAGGTCTGTCGCACCGAGTTCACGGTCACCCATCATCCTGTGGGCAGTCAACAATTGCTACCCAATGCGGAAAGCGAACTAGGTATTGGAAACCAGCTCACTCTGCTCGACGACGAACTGCTCAAGAACCTGAATGGCATACAGCTGCGCAATGGACTGCCAGGATCCCACACTCTGTCATCGGGCGATTTCACAGTGGAAATGGAGACCGGTACCGGTAAGACCTACGTCTATCTACGTACGATCTTCGAGCTTAACAAGCGCTATGGTTTCACCAAGTTCGTGATTGTTGTGCCTTCGATTGCGATCAAGGAGGGTGTGTACAAGTCGCTCCAGATGACCGAGAGACACTTCAAGGGCCTCTATGCAGGAGTGCCTTTCGACTACTTCCTCTATGACTCCGCCAAGCTCGGCCAGGTGCGAAATTTCGCCACTAGTCATCAGATCCAGATCATGGTTGTGACAGTCGGTGCCATCAACAAAAAGGACGTCAACAACCTCTACAAAGACAGCGAGAAGACAGGCGGAGAGAGACCCATAGACCTGATCAAGGCAACGCACCCGATCATTATCGTAGACGAGCCGCAGAGCGTGGACGGTGGCTTAGTAGGACGTGGCAAGGAAGCGCTAGGCGCCATGAACTCGCTCTGCACCCTGCGCTACTCTGCGACACACGTGGATCCCGTGGCCGAAGGAGCCCGACACCGGGCGCGCGGTGGCCGTCGTCGGCGTCCCGAGGCCTGGCCGCGGCCTACTACCTCCAGCTGCGCGGCCACCACTGCGACGTCTTCGAGGCGGAGCCGGAGCAGGGCGGCATGCTGCGCTACGGCATCCCGCATACCGGCTGCCGAAGGGTGGATGGACCGCGAGCTGAACCACGTCTGGGAGCTGGGCGCGACCTTCAAGCCGAACATGCGCCTGGGCCGCGACTTCCACATCGCCGACCTGCTGGAGCAGGGCTACGACGCGATCTACGTCGGCATCGGCTGCTACAGCGCCAACGAGATGGGGATCCCGGGAGAGGACGCCGACGGCGTCGTCAACGCGCTCGAGAACCTCTACAACTCGACGCGCAGGCTGCAAGTTCCCCGGCGCTGAAGAGCAATACGTGGCCATGTTATGTGGTCACGGTTGCGTCTTGCTCGAGACCAAGGTCCGCGCCTTCGTTGCCTGGACCACACGCCGGCCAAAGCGCGCGGCTGGCACACCTGTAGAAATAGTCCCGAATGATGGAAATACGATCTGACGTTCAAGTTCGCCCTGGATGCTTTGTTACAAAATTGATATAAACTCATCATCGAGCCAAGATAGAGCTAAAACTCTTGCTGGACAAGAAGAATGTCGGGGCGATAGCTACGGACTGGCTCAACCATCATCTTGTTGGGCAGGCCGATCATGAAAAACACATCGAGCGGCGCCGCGACAGCGCCTCGCGAAGAATGTCCTCCATGTCGGCAGTGCTGTAGTCCATCTCGCCCTCCTGCGCATCGCGCACCGCCACGGTCGTGGCTCTCGATGAACTCGATGCTCCAGTGCGGCACGAGCGATCGATCTCCTTGCAGAAACCAGGTCGGCGGCACGGAACAACTCGACGACGACCTCATTCGGCACGCGCCGATGCGCGCAACCGTTCGAGGACCTCCCCGGCGTGGTCGGCTCCGGCTGGAGAAGATCGCCGATCAGGACGATCGGGTCCGCGATCAGCCGGCCGAACGCCTCGACGTTGGCGACCAGGCTGGCCGGGCTGCGATAGACGGGACGCTGGCGCCTGGTCAGATGCGTACACGTGGTTTGCGAACTGCCGCAGGTGACGCACTCGTACGAGCAGCCCTTGACCGTGAACACCGTGGTGATCGGGTTGCTCCACCAGCCGTTGAACGGCAGCGCGCTTTCCAGATCACGGTAGCGCAGCACCATGTCGACCATCAGGTCCGGACGCAGGTCGACGTAGTCCAGTGACGGCGGAATGAACGTGTGGGGGTTGTGGCGCGCCGCGCCATTTTCCTTCCAGCTGAGATTGGGTATGGCCTGCAACGGCGCGCCGTCGCGCAGCGCCAGCAGCAGCTGGTGCAGCGGCGGCTCGGTGCTATCGCCGCGCAGCACGTAATCCACCTGCGGATACTCGATCAATTCGCGGTGGTAATAGGTGGAAGACACGCCGAAAATCACGGGAACCTGCGGGTGAAGCTCCTTGCCAGTTTCGCCACTTCCAGCGCGCCATGACAGTGCGGCATCCAGTGCAGATCGATACCGATTGCCTTCGGACGCAGTCCGGCAAGAAAGCGCGGCACATCGAAATGCCGGTCGTTCATCGCGATACATCGTCTTTCCT
>CAVQQX010000077.1:0-18592 GCA_963714645.1 uncultured Gammaproteobacteria bacterium | reverse complement strand
GTAACCTGCTCGACGAGTACGTATTGCTCGGCGCAAGCTCTGGGCCGACGAGATGATCGACGCGCCGCTCGACCAACTCGAGCGGATCGCGCTGACGGACCTCGCGCGAAACCAGGCGGCGTTCGCGGCAACCGCGAAGCTGATCGACCCGAAGCGCACGCCCCGGGAGGTGCTCGAGTCGCTGCAGCTCGATCATCCACCGCGCGCGAAGCTGCTCGCGGTGACCCAGGCGGAGCTCGACGCACTCGGCCGTTTCATGACCGAGCGGCACATCGTCACCATCCCGCCCGATGCCGCACCGGCGCTCGTGCAGGAGACGCCCCCATTCATGCGCGCTACGACCTCCGCGTCGATGGACACGCCGGGGCCGTTCGAGCAGGCGAAGCTCCGCGGGTTCTACAGCATGACCCTGCCCGACCCGGCGTGGCCGGCGGCCGAGCAGGAGGACTTCATGCGGCAGTGGTTCTATCCGCTGATCTCGAACGTCTCGGTGCACGAGGTCTGGCCCGGGCACTACCTGCAGTTCCTCTACGCACCGACGTATCCGTCCAAGGTGCGCAAGGTGCTGGGCTCGAACTCGAACGCCGAAGGCTGGGCGCACTACTGCGAGCAGATGGTCATCGACGAGGGTTTCCATGCCGACGACCCACGCTATCGGCTCGCGCAGCTGCAGGACGCGCTGCTGCGCGACGCACGGTTCGTGGTCGGCCTGCGCCTGCACACCAAGGGCATGAGCCTGGCCGAGGCGGAGGAGTTCTTCGTCGAGGACGGGTACCAGCCGCGGCCCGTCGCGGTCGCGGAGACCAAGCGCGGCACCTCGGACGCGACCTACGGCTACTACACGATGGGCAAGCTCGCGATCCTGAAGCTGCGCGAGGACTATCGCCGCAAGACGGGGGCAAGGTTCTCGCTCGAGAACTTCCACGACCGCTTCATCGCCGAAGGCCCGCTGCCGCTGCCGCTCGTGCGCGAGGCGCTGCTCGGGGAGCGCGGCATCCTGTTCTGACGCCGGCGCGTCGGCCGCGTGCACCGGAGGCACGCCAGCCAAACGGCCTGCCCGGTCTCCCGTCGTCTGACAGACCCCTGCGGGCTTGCCTTGAAAAATGTGCTGACGTCATTGCGCGCGGTCGCCGCCGCCAGAGGGTCTCACATGCGGGGAATCGTCTCGTCTTCGTTGGCGGTGTCTGTCATCGCCTGGGGCGCCGGCGCCGCGGAACCGCCCCAGGGCCCGAGCAGCTCGCGGACTGCGTATGTCACGCCCACGGCCACGGGCTGGACGGCGACCTCGCTGCTCACGGTCGGCGACCCCGCAGAACAGAACGGGTACAGGCTGGTCGGCCTGACCGACGGGCTCGGCGTGATCGGCGGGGCCTGGTCGAATGACCTGCGCAAGTACACGCAGCCGAACCTCTACGTCACCGTGTACATGAACCACGAGATCCGCAGGGAATGGGGTGTCGCGCGCGCGCACGGCCAGAAGGGAGCATTCGTCTCGCAGTGGACGGTGGAGCTCTCGACGCTGCGGGTGTTGCGGGGCGAGGATCTCATCCGCCGCGTCATGACCTGGAACAACACGACGAAGACCTACCAGGACACGACCGGGAGCACGATTTTCGACCGCTTCTGCTCGGGCGACCTGCCGAAACCGACCGCGTTCTTCCACGCGGCGAGCGGCAAGGGCACTGCTACGCGCCTGTACCTCAATGCCGAGGAGGCAGACACCGACGGACGCGTGTTCGGGCACATCGTCTCCGGGGGCCAGAAAGGCACCTCTTACCAGTTGCCCTACCTCGGCAAGGCCAAGTGGGAGAACGCGCTGGCGCACCCGTCGACCGGCCAGAAGACCGTGGTCGCGATGCTCGAGGATCGCTCGCCGGGCCAGCTCTACCTCTATGTCGGCAACAAGCAGTCGTCCGGCAGCGTCGTCCAGCGCGCCGGCCTGCACGGCGGCAAGCTGTATGCCGTCAAGGTGACCAGCGGCGGGCCCAACTACGGCGGCGGCGCCGTGCGCGTCGAGGATGCGGGCGCGATCAACGGACGCTTCGCACTGGTCGACGTTTCGTCGGCGGCATTGTCGTCGAGCACGGCACTCGAGTCGCGCAGCGACCAGCTGGCCGCGACCGAGTTCGCGCGGCCGGAAGACGGGCACTGGGACCCGACGAATCCGCGCGTGTTCTATTTCAACGTGACGGGCGCGCTCGGCCAGTCGGCGCGGCTCTACCGGCTGAGGTTCGACGGCACGACGTGGCCGGCGGGCGGCGACATCGAGCTCGTGGTCGATTCCAGCACGTTGACCGGCAAGGACGGCCAGGGGGCCCGCGGCTTCGACAACCTGACGGTGAGCCCGAACGGCATCGTGATGGTGCAGGAAGACGGCGGCGGCGATGCTTACTTGAGCAAGACCTGGAAGGTGAATCCCGCGAATCCGCTCGCGGCGCTGCAGGTGGTGAGCTCGAATCCGACGTTCTTCTCGTCGGGCGGCGGCAACTTCCTGACGCTGAGCGAGGAGCAGTCCGGCATCGTCGACGTCACGTCGTTCCTGCAGTCGGCCCCATGGTTCCAGTCGACGCGGCGCTATTACCTCGCCGACATCATGGATCACTCGACCGAGAGCGACGCAGAGCTCGTGCAGGGCGGGCAGCTGTACCTGCTGTCCGGACCGAAGTAGGCGTTCTCATCGCGCTGCGCGCGGCCTGTCCCCATGTGGGAAAGGCGGCAAACTCAGCGGACGAGCCGCATCACGCGCGCCTTGAAGTCGTCGTAGGGCGGGTAGCGCAGCGGCGCGTCGAACCGGAAGCTGCGCCGCATCACCGGCTTCATGTGGCTGAAGGTCTCGAAGCCGTACCAGCCCGTATAGCGCCCCATGCCGCTCGCGCCGATGCCGCCGAACGGCAGCTCGGGCGAGACCATGAATATCACGGCGTCGTTGATGCAGACACTGCCGGCACTCAGCCTGGCGAGCACGGCGTCCTCGAGCGCGCGGCTCTTCGAAAAGAGGTACAGCGCGAGCGGCTTCGGGCGGTTCGCGACGTACTCGATGGCGTGGTGCATCTCGTCGACGGTGATGATCGGCAGGACCGGCCCGAAGATCTCCTCGCGCATGAGCTCGGATCCGGGATCCGGATCGAGCACCAGGGTCGGCGCGACGTAGCGTCGTGCCACGTCGACCTGCCCGCCGGTGTGGATCTTCTGCCCCTGCAGCAGCTGGGCGAACCGTGCCGTGTGCCGCTCGCTCGCGATGCGGCAGAAGTCGGGGCTCGAGCTCGGGTCGTCGCCGTAGAACTCGCGGATCCTGGCCGCAAGCGTGTCGGCGAACTTCAGCGCGACGTCCCGGTGCACCAGCACGTGGTCGGGCGCGACGCAGGTCTGGCCCGCGTTGATGAACTTGCCCCACGCGACGCGCGACGCCGCGACCTCGATGTCGGCGCTGCGGTCGACGATGCAGGGGCTCTTGCCACCGAGCTCGAGGGTCACGGGCGTCAGGTGCCGTGCCGCGGCCGTCATCACGATGCGCGCGACGCGTTCGTTGCCGGTGTAGAGGATGTGATCGTAGGCGTGCTCGAGCAGCTCCGTCGTCTCGGCGACGCCACCCTCGACCACGGCGAACGCATCCGCATCGAGGTAGCGGGGCAGGATCCGTGTGATCGCCGCCGACGTGTGCGACGTGATCTCCGAGGGCTTCATCACCGCGCAGTTGCCCGCGGCGATCGCGCCGACGAGCGGCGCGCAGACCATCGAGAGCGGATAGTTCCAGGGCGCGATGATGAGCACGACGCCCTTCGGTTCCGGCTCTATGTAGCTGCGGCCGGGCTGCGCCATCAGCGGCGTACGCACTGGCTTCCGCTTCAGCCAGCGCCGCAGGTGCTTGCGCGCATAGTTGGCCTCGCTTTCGACGAAGCTCGTCTCCGTGAGCACCGCCTCGAAGCGGCACTTGCCGAGGTCTGCCCGGAGTGCCTCGGCGAAGTCCTGCTCGTGTTCGCGCAGCATGCGGGCGAGCTCGCCGAGCTGCTGCAGGCGCCATTCGATCGGGCGCGTCTTGCCGGTCGTGAAGGTCGCGCGGAGCCGCTGCAGGGTCGCGGGGATGTTCGTCGCCGACGCGGCCGGTCGCAACGGCGGTGTCGCGACGGGGACGACGGGGTCGGCGGCGACGAAGGCTGGCTGGGTGGTGCTCATGGCGTGATCCCCGCGCGGGCGTGTTCGCCCGGCCCGTAACGCTATCACAGGCGTGCCGTTGTGTTGCGTCGCAACATGATTGGCATGTCGCTATCATGGCCTCTCCGCACGGAGCTGACGCCCGATGCCCGAACAAGTCCGCACCGTCCATGCCGGCAAGGTCCTGACGTTGAACCTGGAACGGGTTCGGCTGCCCAACGGACACGTGACCGAGCTCGAGATCGCCCATCACCCAGGTGGCGCGGCGGTGGTGGCGGTGGATGCCGAGGGGCGTGTGTGCCTGTTGCGACAATTCCGGCATGCCACCGGCGGCTGGATCACCGAGCTTCCGGCCGGGAAGCTCGAGAACCGCGAGCCCCCGATCGAATGCGCCCGGCGGGAGCTGGCCGAGGAAGTCGGGGTCACGGCCGGGCGCTGGGAAGCGCTCGGGCAGTTCTTCACCTCACCCGGCGTGCTGACGGAGGTGATCCATGTGTTCCTGGCGCGGGAACTCACGCCTTGCGACTCGCAGCCCCAACAGAACGAGGTGCTGGAGGCGCGCTGGATGCCGCTCGCCGAAGCTTTCGGGCTTGCATCGGATGCCAGCCTGCAGGACGGCAAGACGATCGTGGGACTCGCGTGGGCCGAGGCCCGGCTACGGCTCGACCCGGCGGCGCGGCGAGCCGACTGACCCGCCTCCGGGAAGCCCGTGGCGGGAATTCCGTGACGAATCTCCCAATGCCGCGCAGCCTGATTTTGTAACATCGTCGGCACCGGATCCCGTCGCGACGCGGCGCGGTCCGTTGAATTCCACCTCACTCCACACGGGACGAGGACCATGGCTGAGAAACCGGGCAAGAAACCCGCCGGCACGCCCGACGCCAACGGCAGCGGCAAGGACGAAGCCGGCCGCATCGAGGTCGACGACCGCGGCAACATGACCTGGCAGTGGTCGGACAAAGAGGACCTGCAGGCCGACGACATCCTCGGCGCCGCCGAGCGCATCCGCGCGCTGGTCGACCCGAACCTCGACGTGCAGGACGACATCGACCCGACCGACAAGATGAGTGCGATCCAGTCGACGAACAGCAAGGGCCTGAAGTCGGGCTACAACCCGTACAACAGCGGCCCGCTGGGCAAGCAGTCCTGGAAGAAGAAAAAGGACCTGCGCAAGCTGTCCGAGTGGATCACGCTCAAGAAGAAACTGGAAGGCAAGGACGGCGACAAGTGACCTGAAGCGGTCGGCGGTCGACGCGCGGGGGCCGGCAAAGCCGGGCCTCCTGTTTCTGGAAGCCTCGCGCGCTCGCGCTCACCCCGCCGCGTGTCTCAACTTCGCGTGCCGGCCCAGGCGGTAGAAGCTCCGCAGTTCCGACAGCATCGCCGCCGGTCGGGCCTGCCGTCGCCGCAGGAACCGTTCCTCGAGTCGCCGGCAGAAGCGCGCGGCGAACTGGTGCGCCTCCCGGTAGCGCTGCCGTTCGGGTGCGTCGAGGTGCGGCAGCAGCCGGCCGCCCTCGAACAGTCGCTGGAACAGCTCCGCCGGGAAGCGGCCCTCGCGCTGCGCCAGCAGCAGGCTCAACGCGCTCGCGTACTTGTCGACTTCGGCTTGCAGCTCGAGCTCGAGCAGCGAGACGTCGCGGTCGCAGCCGGCGCTCCAGCTCACGTAGTGGAAGTGGCTCACGCCCTCGAGCGCCGTGCAGTAGTCCTGCAGGTTCGACTCGTCGAGCGCCTGCAGCGGACAGCGCTGCGCCAGACGCTCGAGCACCGCGGCGTGCAGGTACAGGCTCATGGCGAGCCCGTCGTCCGTTTCAGCGAGCAGCAGTTGCTCGTCCGTCGGCGGCGGCGAGCGGCTCTGCTGCAGCCGCGCGGCGTGCTCGGGATCGGTGATCAGGAAATCGTAGACGTCGTGCTCGACCGGCGCGTCGTACAGCGTCGCGAGCAGGGCCTGCATTTGACCGAGCAGTGCCACGGGCGAGTCGCGCGTCGCGCCGGTCAGTTGAGGTCGCGACCGGCGGGCACCACCGTCGGCTCGACGCCGAGCGACCGCAGGATGCCGTGGGCGCGGGGGCTGCCCGTCTTGAGCCAGATTTCGTACTGGCGCAGGACATCGCGGTGATCGTGCCGGTGCGCCATCTCGCTCACGTCGTTCAAGGCGTCGACGAGCCGGTGGAACTTCTGCGCGAGCTCGGCGAACACGCCGGAGAGTGCGCGGCCGCGCGTCGTGCCCGAGCCGCAGGCGTCCGCGAGCGTGCCGTACGCCCGGCCGCCCATCGCGACGTGGTAGTCCACGTCGACGAGCCGGCGCGCGAAGCTCTGCGCAAAGAAGCCGGCGACGAACAGCGAGACGTCGCCGAGGCGCTGCAGCGATCGCAGCCGTTCGTCGCGCGTCGGTGCCCCGCTGGCGTCGGCCAGCATGAGCGCCAGCGGCTTCATGCGCCGGCCGGCAGCGTCTGCCTCGAACAGGGCTTCCGAACGCGCGAACATCGCGAGGACGTTCACGACGTAGTGCTCGGTGTGGTCGTCGACGCCGACCTTCTGCCGCTCGAGCGCGGCGTGCACGGAGTCGCGGAAGAACTCCTGCAGGTTGCGCACGTCGATCGCCTGCCCGTCGTCGCCCTTGGTCGCCATGCCGCGTCGTCTCCTCTGCGTTGGCAGCCAGCGATCGTGTCTGCTGACAGAAATCGATCGCTGCGAGTGATGCCGTCGCCACCGAATTTATGGGTACGCGTGCCGCATGGCAAGGGGCCAAGCGGCCGATTTGCGTGCGGGTTCGCAGACGTCGTTAGATGCGCATCCGCTGTCGCAACGCAGGCCAGGGGATGCATGAAGACTTACCCACGCGACTGCACGAGGCTGCCGCCCCGGCGTCGCCCGCGTTCGGCATCGTCGGACGCAAGGACACGGGCAAGACCCACCTCGTCACGCGCCTGCTGCGCAGTGCCACGGCACGCGGGCTTCGCGTGTCGACGATCAAGCACGCGCACCACGCCTTCGACGTCGACGTGCCCGGCAAGGACAGCTGGCTGCACCGCGAGGCCGGGGCGCACGAAGTGCTCGTGGCTTCGTCGCAGCGCTGGGCGCTGTTGCGCGAGCTGCGCGGCGCGACCGAACCGGCACTCGACCAGCTGCTCGGGCGACTCGCTGCGTGCGACCTCGTGCTGATCGAAGGCTACAAGCACGAAGTGGAGCGGCGGCTCGAGGTCTACCGCGCCGCCTGCGGGCAAACGCCGCTCGTGTTCGACGATCCGGGCATCGCCGCCGTCGCGACCGACGCGGCCGGCACGTTTGCGGGTCGCACCGGGCTGCACGTGCTCGCGCTCGACGACACCGAGGCCGTGCTCGACTACATCCTCGGCGCGGTGCGCGCCTGAGTCACCGCGCTACCCACGGAGCAATGCATCGGGCAGCTCGTGCAGGGTCGTGATCGTCACGTCCGGCGCAGGGGAGGCGAGCGACCAGCCTGCGCCAGTGCGGTTGAGCCATACCGGCAGCACGCCTGCGGCGCGTGCGCCCTCGACGTCGCACTCGGGATCGTCGCCGACGTGCGCTGCCTCGTGCGCCGCGATCCCGGCGCGCGCGAGCAGGATCTCGAAGATGCGCGGGTCGGGCTTGAGCATGCCGGCTTCGCGCGCGGCCAGGCTCGCCTCGAAGTAGCGGTCGAGCCCGATCGCGCCGAGGTGGGCGTTGCCGTTGCTGATGGCGAAGAGTCGGTAGCTGCAGCACAGCCGCTCGAGCGCCGGGCGCACGTCGGCGTAGAGCTCGACCTCGTTACGCGCGCGATAGAAGACCTGGAAAGCCTGCTCGGCCATCCCGGCCGGGTATCCGGCTTCCGTGGCGAGCCGGCGCAGCGATTCCATGCGCAGCCAGGTGAAGTCGTGACGCATCGCGGGATGCTCGCGCGCGATTTCCACGCGCTGTTCGCGCATCGACTGCACGTCGTGCCGCGCGACGATGCGCGGGTAGTGCCGGGCCAGGTACGCGTGCATCGCCTCTTCGGCACGCACGATCACCGGGCGCACGTCCCAGAGCGTGTCGTCGAGGTCGAACAGGATGGCCCGGATCGATCGCACCGCGATACCGTATGCTGCGCCGGCCCTGCCCGGGCGGGGCGGTGGAAGGAGAGGCGGCGAGTCTACATGAGGTTCCGCAAGGCCCATTTCGGCGAGCGCATGACGCGACCGACCGGCGCGCTCGAGCTCATGGACGACCTGGGCTCGGCGATGGCCCGGCCCGACGCCGCGACGCTGCAGTTGCTGGGAGGCGGCAACCCGGCACGCATCGAGGCCGTCGAGGCCGTCTATCGTCGTCGCCTCGCGGAGATCGCGGCCGACCCGGTGCAGTTCGGCCGGTTCGCGGCCTCCTATGCCGCACCGGGCGGCGACCTTGCGTTTCGCGCCGCCGTCGCCGGGTACCTGCGATCGCGCTACGGCTGGCCGCTCGACGAGCGCAACGTCGGGCTCACGAGCGGCAGCCAGTCGGCGTTCTTCTTCCTGTTCAACCTGTTCGCGGGCCGCTGCGCCGACGGCTCGCACCGCCGGATCCTGCTGCCGCTCGCACCGGAGTACATCGGATATGCCGACCTCGGGCTCGACGACGCGCTGCTGGTGTCGCAGCCGGCGCGGGTCGAGGAGTCAGCCGACGGCTGTTTTTTCAAGTACCGCCTCGATCTCGATCGGCTGCAGGTCGGGAGCGACGTGGGTGCGATCTGCGTCTCGCGTCCGACCAACCCGTCCGGCAACGTGCTCAGCAATGCGGAACTCGATCGACTTGCCATGCTCGCCCGTTCGAGCGGCGTGCCGTTGATCGTCGATGCGGCCTACGGGCTGCCGTTCCCGGGTATCCAGCACGTGCAATCTGACATGACGTGGACTCCCGGCATCGTGCTCTGCCTGAGCCTGTCGAAGCTCGGCCTGCCGGCGCTCAGGACGGGCATCGTGGTCGCCGACGCGCCGGTGGTCGAGGCCCTGACCGCGTTCAACGCCACGGCCGCGCTCGCGCCGCCGTCGGCCGGCCCCGTGCTGGTCGAACCGCTGCTGCCGAGCGGCGAGCTCGATGCGCTCGTACGCGACGTGATCCGGCCGCATTACGCCGCGCAGTGCGCGCTCGCGATCGATGCCTTGCGCGAAGCCTTCGCGGGTACGCCGTACTTGCGGATCCACGAACCCGAAGGCGCGTTCTTCCTGTGGCTGCGCTTTCCCGGGCTGCCCGTCCCGAGCGCGGAGCTCTACCGGCGCCTCAAGCTGCGCGGCGTCTTCGTGCTCTCGGGGCACCATTTCTTCCCGGGCCTGCCGGACGACACGCCGCATCGGCACGAATGCGTGCGGCTGAGCTATGCGCAACCGGCCGAACGCGTTCGCGCCGGCATCAAGGTGCTCGCAGAAGAGGTGCGGGCGGCGTATCGACGAAACTGAATCGTTGCGGTCAGTCCGCCAGGCGGGGCTCGCCCGTCGCCGTATTCTCCGGGACGGCGAGCTCGCGCACATACACGTCGTAGGGCTCGGCGCTCTTGTCGGCAGGGAGCAGTGGTGCGTAGGTTCCGAACGTGACGATGCTGCCGTCGCCGCTGATTTCCGGCGGGCAGGCCAGCCAGCCGCATGACGGCGGCAGGAGCGCCTGCGAGAGCGAGCTGTTTGCGCCACATGTGAACCTCCTTGTCCGCCTCCGGAACAACACCGGCGAGCGCAGACGGACAAGGGGCGTCCGCCGCATGGCACGCTGCGTTCTGGCCGACGCATGACGACGCCCGCCCGAAGACGGACGCAGCGACACCGGCGGGCTAAGGCTAAGCGACGTCCCGGCGCGGCGCCGCGACCTCCGCACCGTCGTCGACGGGCAGTGAACCTCGCTCCGCGAGGAACTCCGCGAGCACCGCGGCCGTGTGCGAGGCACGCGGCCTCGCGGCGAGCTGCTCGGGCGGGCCTTCGCAGACCACGCGGCCGCCGCCCGACCCGCCCTCGGGGCCGAGGTCGACGACCCAGTCCGCTTCGGCGATCACGTCGAGGTTGTGTTCGATCGTGACCACGGTGTTGCCGGCGTCCACGAGTCGATGCAGTACGCGGACCAGCTTCTCCACGTCGGCCATGTGCAGGCCCACCGTGGGCTCGTCCAGCACGTAGAGCGTCTGGAGGTTCGATTCGCGTCCGGGGCGCAGGCGCGCGAGCTCGGTCACCAGTTTGATCCGCTGCGCTTCGCCGCCCGAGAGCGTCGGGCTCGGCTGCCCGAGCGTCAGGTACCCGAGGCCCACGTCCTGCAGCAGCCGGAGTGCGTGGTGGATGCGCGGGTGCGCCTCGAAGAACGGCACGGCGTCGTCGACGCTCATCGCCAGCACGTCGCCGACGTTGCGCTCGCGGTAGGTGATCGCGAGCGTCTCGGCGTTGAAGCGGCGGCTGCCGCAGAGGTCGCACGGCACCTTGACGTCGGGCAGAAAGCTCATCTCGATCGTCTGCACGCCCTGCCCTTCGCAGGCTTCGCAGCGTCCGCCCGCGGTGTTGAACGAGAACCGGCCCGGCCCGTAGCCCCTGACGCGCGCGTCGGTGGTCGCGGCGAAGAGCTTGCGTACGTCGTCCCAGAAGCCGACGTACGTCGCCGGGCAGGACCGCGGCGTCTTGCCGATCGGGGTCTGGTCCACCTCGAGCACGCGGGAAACCGCATCGAAGCCGTCGATCGCGTCGCAACCGATCCACGGCGGCGCCTTGCGGCGGCCCCGCGTCGTCGTGCGGGCGTGCAGGTTGGCGTGCAGCACGTCGCGCGCGAGCGTCGACTTGCCCGAACCCGAGACGCCGGTCACCACGCTGAGTCGCGCCAGCGGGAAGCGTGCTTTCGCCTTGCGCAGGTTGTGCAGGCAGGCGCCGCGCACGACGAGGCTCGGGAGGGAGCGCGGGACTTCACGGCGCGACACCAGCGGATGTCGCAGCGGATTCGCCAGGTAACGGCCGGTCAGCGATGCGGGTGCCGCGATGAGGTCGGCGACCCGGCCTTCGGCGACGACGCGACCGCCCCGCGTCCCGGCCCCGGGCCCGAGGTCGAGCAGGTGGTCCGCGCGACGGATCGTTTCCTCGTCGTGCTCGACGACGAGCAGCGTATTGCCCTTGCGCCGCAGCCGCGCGAGCGAATCGAGCAGGATGCGGTTGTCGCGCGGGTGCAGCCCGATCGTGGGCTCGTCGAGCACGTAGCAGACGCCCTGCAGGTTCGAGCCCAGTTGCGCCGCGAGCCGGATGCGCTGTGCCTCACCGCCCGAGAGCGTCGGTGCGGAGCGATCGAGCGACAGGTAGCCGAGCCCCACGTCGCGCAGGAACGAGAGGCGCGAATTCATCTCGGCCTGGAGGTCGCGTGCGATCTCCGCCTCGCGCCCCGTGAGCTCGAGTCGTTCGAAGAACTCGAGAGCGCGCTCGACCGGGAGCGCCGACAGCTGCGCGATCGAGCGGCCCTGGAAGCGCACATTGAGCGCCACGGGATTGAGGCGTTGCCCCGCGCATGATTCGCAGGGCGTGGCCTCGCCCTCGAACCAGTCGTTCCACCAGACCTCCTCGCCGGACTGCTCGGCGTCGAAACCGCCGATCCGGAGCCCGGTGCCGAAGCAGTCCTCGCACCATCCATGCTTGGAGTTGTACGAGTACAGCCGCGGATCCGGCTCGGCAAAGCTGCGCGCACAGGACGGGCACGCCCGCCGCGTCGAGAATACCCGCGTGCGGCCGCGATCGACGACGTGCGTCACGCCCTTGCCGAACTCGAGCGCGAGCGCGACAGCCGCGCGCAGCTCGGCCTCGCTGTCGGGAGCGACCTTCACGATGCCGACGGGGAGTTCGATCGTGTGTTCGCGGAACCGGTCGAGCCGCGGCCACTTCGTCGTCGGCAGCCGCGTCCCGTCCACGCGCAGCTCCGGGTAGCCCTTGGCGAGCGCCCATTTCGCGAGGTCGGTGTAGTAACCCTTGCGGGCGACGACCAGCGGCGCGTGCAGTTCGATACGACGGCCGCGCGTCTCGCGCAGCAGCAGCGCCACGATGGCGTCTGCACTCTGCGGCTCGATCGGCAGCTGGCAGTCGGGGCAGTACTGCACGCCCAGCTTGACGTAGAGCAGGCGCAGGAAGTGATGCACCTCGGTCAGCGTGCCGACGGTGCTCTTGCGCCCGCCCCGGCTCGTGCGCTGCTCGATCGCAACCGTGGGCGGAATGCCGAAGATCGCATCGACGTCGGGGCGCGCGGCGGGCTGTACGAACTGGCGCGCATAGGCGTTCAGCGACTCGAGGTAGCGGCGCTGTCCCTCGTTGAAGACGATGTCGAACGCGAGCGTCGACTTGCCCGAGCCGGAGACGCCCGTGAGCACCGTCATGCACTCGCGCGGGATCGTGACCTCGATATCGCGCAGGTTGTGCTCGCGCGCACGATGCACGACGATCGAGTCGCGCGCGCGATCCGCCACCGCGTCGCGCGTGACCTGCCGCCCTGCGATCGTGGGCAGCAGCGCGTGCCCGGCGCGCAGCACGGCCGCCCGCCCGGCGTCGTACTCGAGCAGGGCGCGGCCGGTATGCGACTCGGCGCAGGCCACGACGTCGGCCGGCGTGCCTGCGACCAGCACGCGTCCGCCGGCGTCACCTCCCTCGGGTCCCAGGTCGACGATCCAGTCGGCCGCGCGGATGACGTCGAGGTTGTGCTCGATCACGAGCAGTGAGTGACCGGCGTCGAGCAGGCGGCGGAAGGCCCCGAGCAGCTTCGCGACGTCGTCGAAATGCAGCCCGGTGGTGGGCTCGTCGAAGAGGAACAGCGCGTGCGGCGCCCTGGTGGCTCGCTCGTCGTCGCCCATGGATGCCGCGGCCCCCGCCGCACCCTTGCGGCGGCGCGCCGGGCGCGTCGCGGCGAACGATCCCTGCTCCGCGAGGTGCCCCGCGAGCTTCAATCGCTGCGCCTCGCCGCCCGAGAGCGTCGGCACGGGCTGGCCGAGGCGCAGGTAGTCGAGGCCCACGGCCGCGAGCGGCTCGAGCCGCCCCAGCACCTCGGCGTCGTCCGAAAAGAACTGCGCGGCCTCCGCGACGGTGAGCTCGAGCACCTGCGCGACGTCGCACGAGCGCCCGTGCCGCGTGATGCGCACGTCGAGGATCTCCGGGCGGAAGCGCTTGCCGTCGCAATCGGGGCAGCGCAGGTACACGTCCGCGAGGAACTGCATCTCGACGTGCTCGAAACCGTTGCCGCCGCAGGTCGGGCAGCGGCCGTTTCCGCAGTTGAAGCTGAACGTGCCGACCGTGTAGCCGCGTTCGACTGCGACCGCCTCGCGCGCGAACTGCTTGCGGATCGCGTCGAAGGCGCCGACATAGCTCGCGGGGTTCGAGCGCGTGGTACGCCCGATCCGGGTCTGGTCGACCATCACCACGTCGTCGACCTGTCCGGCTCCGAGCAGCGCGCGATGTGCACCGGGCGTCTCGGTCGGTTTGCCCTTGGCGCGTCGCAGCCCCGCGTACAGCACGTCCTGCACGAGCGTCGACTTGCCGGATCCCGACACGCCCGTCACGCAGACGAGCCGTCGCAGCGGGATCTCGACGTCGACGTCCCGCAGGTTGTGCTCGGTGGCACCCTGCACCGTGATGCGTGGGTCGCCCGGTTGCAGCGGCGCACGGCGTCCTGCCGCGCCGCCCGCATCGCGACGGCCGGAGAGATACTGCGCGGTGAGCGTGTCCGTGCGCACGGCGAGTTCGGCCGGCGTGCCCTCGAAGACGACGGTGCCGCCGTGCTCGCCCGGCCCGGGCCCGAGGTCGAAGATGCGGTCGGCCGTGAGCATGATCTGCGGGTCGTGCTCGACCACGAGCAGCGAGTTGCCGTTGTCGCGCAGCCGGTGCATGACCTCGATCACCCGCTTCATGTCGCGCGGGTGCAGTCCGATCGACGGCTCGTCGAGCACGAACAGCGTGTTGACCAGCGAGGTGCCGAGCGCCGTGGTCAGGTTGATGCGCTGCACCTCGCCGCCCGAGAGCGTGCGCGACTGGCGGTCGAGCGTCAGGTAACCGAGGCCCACGCGCACGAGAAACGCGAGACGCGCACGCACTTCGCCCAGCAGCTGCTCCGTCGCTTCGTCGAGCGGCGCCGGCAGCGCGAGCGAACGGAAGAACGCCTCGCAGCGCTCGAGCGGCAGCAGCATCGCCTGGTGGATGTCGAGCCCCGCCCCGGGCTGCCCCGCGGCGCCGAGCCGCCAGAGCAGGGCCTCCTGCTTGAGCCGCGCACCGTGACAGGACGGGCACGGCGTGTAGCTGCGGTACTTCGCGAGCAGCACGCGCACGTGCATCTTGTAGCTCTTGGACTCGAGCCACTGGAAGAACCGGCGCACGCCGTACCAGGCCTTCTTCTCCCAGCGACCCTCGCCCTCGATGACCCAGCGCTGGTGCTCCGCCGTGAGCTCGGCCCAGGGCACGTCGACCGGGACGTCGCGCTTGCGCGCGTGGCGCAGCAGGTCTTCCTGGCATTTCCGGTTCGACTCGGTCTGCCAGGGCTTCACCGCGCCGCCGCGCAGCGTCTTCGACGTGTCCGGGATCACGAGGCCGTAATCGATGCCGATCACGCGGCCGAAGCCGCGGCAGGTCTCGCAAGCCCCGAGCGGCGAGTTGAACGAAAAGAGGCTCGGCACCGGCTCGCGGTAATGGATGTCGCAGTCCGCGCAGTGCAGGTCGCTCGAGAAACGCCAGATCTCCTCGCCTCTCCCGCTTGCGGGAGAAGTCGCGCACAGCGCGGGTGAGGGTTCTGCTCCGTCTCCCGCTGTCGCGGGCGAGGTGTGGACCGACACCCGACCGCGCCCGACCCGGAACGCCGCCTCGAGCGCGTCGATCACGCGCGCACGCTCGACCGCGCCGAGCCGGAAACGGTCCTGCACCACCTCGACGCGACCTGCACCGTGCGCGTGGATGCGCGTGTAGCCCTGCTGCTGCAGCAGCCCCAGGATCTCGGCCTCGTCGAAGTTCCCGGGCACGACGACGGGAAACGTCACGACCAGCCGTGGATCGTCGAGCGCGGCCGCGCGCCGCTCGAGCGCCGAGTAGATCGAGTCGGGCGTGTCGCGGTGCACGGTGCGACCGCAGCCGCGGCACTGCAGCTCGGCCGCACGCGCGTAGAGCAGCTTCAGGTGGTCGTTGAGCTCGGTCATCGTGCCGACGGTCGAGCGCGACGTGCGCACGGGATTCGTCTGGTCGATCGCGATCGCGGGCGGGATGCCCTCGATGCGGTCGACCTGCGGCTTGTCCATGCGATCGAGGAACTGGCGCGCGTACGGCGAGAAGGTCTCGACGTAGCGGCGCTGCCCCTCGGCGTAGATCGTGTCGAAGACGAGCGAGGACTTGCCCGAGCCGGACACGCCCGTGACCACCACGAGCTCGCGCAACGGGATGTCGAGGTCGAGGCCACGCAGGTTGTTCTGCCGGGCCCCGCGGATGCGGATGCTGTCGTGCCTGGAATCGGTCATGTCGGGGGACCCCGACGCGGAAGGGCGCCGGGGACGACACAAGCTACCACGAACCGGGCGGGAGCGACGCGATCGTCGAGCTCGTCGCGCATTACGGCGACACGGCGAAGCGCGCGGCGTCACGGCGCGTAGACCGCACCGTGAAGTCCATGGGGCAGGAGATCACCAAGCTGCGGCCGGTCGGCGGCTTCGCCGCCGAGGCGGGCGGCGTCATCACGCTGTCCATGGCGTCGAGGCAATGCCTGCCGCGCAAATGATCGAGCCTGCCACCGTCATGTCCCGAGCCCGCTCCGTCGTCATGCACAGCGCGCAGGAAATCGGCGTTCACGCATCGCGCTGCCGCAGCGCGGCGCCATTGCCGCCGCGCGCCGTCAAGTGGACGAAAATGCCGAGTACGGCCATCGCCCACACGATCACGGGGCTCGACGGGAGGTCCGTCACGAGCGACACACCGAGGCCGACGACATAGCTCGCGACTGCGAGGGCCACGCCGAGCCACGCCTGGCGGCCGGGCGAGTGCCGGTACACCGCGAGCGCCGGCACGATCAGCGTCGCGAAGACGAGGTACACGCCCACGAGCTGCACGGACGTCGTCACCATCACGGAGAAGACGACGTAGAACCCCACCTGGCCCACACGCTCACGCCAGCGCGACCACACGCCGAGGAACACCGCCGTGAGCACGGCGGCCCGCACGAGCTGGTCGGTCGAGACCCACAGGATCTGCCCGGCGAGCAGGTCCTTGAGCGCCTCGCCGCCGTGCGGGTCGTTCGCGAGCAGCAGGATCTGCGCGGTCGACGCGAGCACGAACAGCACGCCGATCAGCGCTTCCTGCACCTCGGGCCGCTTGCGCTCGGTCCAGGTGAGCAGCAGTGCGCCGAGCAGCGCGGCGGCCACCGCCGCCACCTGCGTCTTCCATCCGTGCAGGTCGAGCCCGGCCGACTGCGCGGCGATTGCGCCGAGGCCGGCCACCTGCGCGATCGCGAGGTCGATGAAGACGATGCCCCGGGTGAGCACCTGCCGGCCGAGCGGCACGTGCGAGAGCACGACGATGACTCCGGCGACGAGCGCCGGCCAGAGGATGCCGAGGTCCGCATAGGTTGCGTCCATCGGCCTACTCCTGCGGCGGCAGCGCCGCGAGCAGCCGCGCGAGCGTGTCGTCGAACAAGGCGAACAGGTCCTTCGCCTCGGGCGTGCCGCCCACCGAGAACGGCAAGGTCACGACGGGCGCATTCACCTTCGCCGCGAGCCAGTCGGCCGCCTTCGAATCGTTGTACGCATTGCGCAGGATCAGGCGCGGCGGGTTCGCGCCGAGCCGCGTGACGAGACTCGCGAGGTAGCCGGCGCTCGGCGGCACGCCGGGCTTCGGCTCGATCGCGGCGAGCTCGTTCAGCCCGAGCCAGCGCGCGAGGTAGCGCTGGTCGCGGTGGATCACGACGACCGGCATGCCCGCGAACGTCGCCGCCTGCACGCTCCACCGTGCAAGCGCCGATGCCCACCGCGACTGGAACTCCTCGCCACGCTGCCGGTAGTAAGCGGCGTTCGGGGGATCGAGCGCCGCAAGCCGCGCCGAAAGGGCACGAGCCACCGCCGCGACGTTGCGCGGGTCGAGCTGCAGGTGCGGATTGCCCTGCGCGTGGAGGTCGCCGAGTGCTCGGTCGAGCTGCGCGGGCACGTCGACCAGCTTCACGGCCGCAGCCGCCTCGAAGTAGCCGGCGGCACCCGGCTGGATGCGGCGGTTGCCCGATTCCTGCAGCAGCACCGGCAGCCAGCCCGCTTCGAGCTCGGCGCCGTTCGCGACGAGCAGGTCGGCGGTGCGGGCCCGCGCGACGAGGCTCGGCTTGGCTTCGATCGAGTGCACGTCCTGCAGCGCGGTCGTGGCGCGATAGACGTCGACCTTGTCGCCGCCGAGCTCGCTCGTGAGCGAGGCCCAGTCGGCCGTGGTCGCCAGGACCTTCAATGCGCCGCCGGCGTGCACGGGCGATGCGAACAGGACGAGCGTCGCGAGCGCGACCGCGGCGCGACTCACTTGCGTCAGGAAGAAGATGTGTTTCATCGGGGCGGTCCTCAGAATTTGTGGGCGCCGTGCGCGCCGAGCGCGTAGACGTACTGGAGCAGCCACTGCTCGTCGGACTGGCCCGCGTCGCGAGCGTCGTCCCAGACGTACTGCGCCCGCAGGCGCGAGAATTCGCTCGGGCTCCAGTCGACCATCAGCGTCGTGCGCGAGGGCGTGGCCGGCGCGAGCAGCGGAAAATGTTCGCGCGCGAGCGTCCCGTCCGCGACCAGGCCGATGCGCGGCGTGCCGGAGTCGAGCGCGTCGAAGCGCACGCCGGCGCGCCAGCGCGATGCGAACCGATGGACCGCCTGCGCGTACCAGGCCTCCTGCGTGCTGCGGAAGCGCCCGTCGAGCGCGGCACCCGCGACGTCGTAGGCGAGCCGGCCGTCCTCGTCGCGTCGCAGGTACTCGGCCTGCAATTCGAGCGAGCGGTGGCGCGCGTCACCGCCGGGAGACCACTTGAGCGTCACATCCGCGAGCCACGTGCGCGAGCGGCCCGAGAACGCGTCGGTGACCTCCGCGTCCAGTGCGCCCGCATCGTCGTAGGCGCGATCGAGCGCGTCCGCGTCGACCCACGACAGCCCGGCACGCCAGCCGATGTCCCCGCCGAGGTCGCCGCCGACGTGCGCGAACAGCGCCACGGTATCGAGTCCGCTGCCGCCGCCGCGTGTCGCGGGGAACGACTCCCCGCTGGCTGCCTCCGCACCGAGCTCGAGGAACAGGTCGGTGGGCGCGAGCCACTTGAGCTGCAACCCGTCCTGTCGCAGCTGCCCGCCGAAGAACGCCTGGTATGAGAGAGGCGGATCGACGAAATCCCAGGCGTGCGCGTGCACCTCGTTCAGGTAGCCGATGCCCGAGAAATAGCGCCCGCCCTTGATCGACAGTCCGGCAGGCAACGCCGTCGTGCGGAAGTACGCCTCCTCGACTTCGACGCCGCCCTCACCGGCCAA
>CAVQQX010000076.1:0-4324 GCA_963714645.1 uncultured Gammaproteobacteria bacterium | reverse complement strand
GGCACCCCCACTGCTTCGATGGCCACATCCACACCATCCTTCGTTTCCGCCATGATCCTCTTGGCCACATCCTCCTTGCCGGAGTTGAGGATTTCCGTGGCGCCGAAGCTCTTGGCGGCCTTGAGCCGGTTGTCGTCCAGGTCAATCATGTAGATCTTCGCCGGGGAGTAGAACTGGGCGGTGAGCAGGGTTGCCATGCCGATGGGCCCGGCCCCCACGATAGCGATCGTGTCGCCCGGCTTCACATTGCCATTCAGCACGCCGATCTCATGGCCCGTCGGGAGGATGTCGCTGAGCATGACGAGCGCTTCCTCGTCCGATCCCGAAGGGATCTTGTGGAGGCTGTTGTCAGCATGCGGAATGCGCACATATTCGGCCTGGGTGCCGTTGATCAGGTGGCCCAGGATCCAGCCTCCGTCCTCACAGTGCGAGTAGAGCTGCTTCTTGCAGTACTCGCAGGTGCCATCCGAGGTGATGCAGGAGATGATGACCCGGTCCCCTTTCTTGAAGGAGCGGACGCCTTCCCCGACCTCCTCGATGATCCCCACGCCCTCGTGGCCGAGAGTGGTTCCGGGTTTGCAGGATGGGGTCTTGCCGTGCAGGATGCCGAGGTCCGTCCCGCAGATCGTCGTCTTCACGAGCTTGACGATCGCATCGGTGGCCTTCCCCACCTTCGGGTTGGGGACATCCTTGAGTTCAATCTTGCCAGGACCGCCGTACACAAGCGCTTTCATCAGGGCGTCCTCCTCTGTGTCCCCTATCATAATCCCCGGAGGCAGGCGATGGTAAAGCGAGAAGGTAAGTTTCTGACGAACGTTGTAAAGGGCTGCATCGTGTCGAGGTTCACGATCACTCAACTGATGGCACTGCACGCAACTGACGGTACTGCACGCAACTGAACGCGGCCGACCACAGGATAGAGACCCTATCGACTGGAAGCTTCTCACCGATCTGCCAATTACCTCGCCGCTGGAGGCCATTGCGAAGCGCAACGGTTCCGGCGGGGTTCGCCGCAGCGCGCGACGGCCGATCCCGTACCGGACTACGACTCGAGTCCCTGCGCTTCGAGGTATTCGTCGTAGCTGCCGGTGAAGTCGACGAAGCTTCCGTCCGGCTTCAGTTCGATCATCCGCGTCGCCAGGCCGCCGACGAACTCGCGGTCGTGCGACACGAATATGAGCGTGCCCGGATATTTTTCGAGCCCGATCTGCAGCGACTCGATCGTCTCCATGTCCATGTGGTTGGTGGGCTCGTCGAGCAGCAGGACGTTGGGCCGGGTCAGCATGAGCTTGCCGTACAGCATTCGCCCCTTCTCGCCGCCCGAAAGCACCTTCACGGACTTCCTGGTCTCGTCGCCGGAGAACAGCAGGCGACCGAGCGTCGCGCGTACGATCTGCTCGTCGTCGGCCTTGCCGCTCCAGGTGGACATCCACGTGAGCAGGTCGGTCCGCTCCTGGAATTCCGCTTGGGGGTCCTGCGGCATGTATCCGGGCTGGGCGTTCTCCACCCAGGTGATGCGTCCCGAGGTCGGCTCGAGGTCGCCGGCCAGGCAGCGCATCAGCGTCGTCTTGCCGATGCCGTTCGGGCCGATGACCGCGACACGCTGCTCGGCCTCGATCGTGAAGTTGAGGTTCGAGAACACGTCCGTGGCGGCGCCCGGGTAGCGGAACGAGAGGCCTTCCACCGTGACCGCGGAACGGTAGAGTTTCTTCGCCTGCTCGAAGCGGATGTAGGGATTCTGTCGCGACGACGGGCGGATCTCCTCGATCCTGATCTTCTCGATCTGCCGTTTGCGCGAAGTGGCCTGGCGGGCCTTCGAGGCATTCGCCGAGAACCGCCGCACGAACTCCTGGAGGTCCGAGATCTGCGCCTTGGCCTTGGCGTTGGCGGCCTCGACGCGCTGCCGCGCCTGGACCGACGCCAGCATGAAGTCGTCGTAGTTGCCCGGATAGATCTTGAGCTGCTGGTAATCGAGGTCGGCGACGTGCGTGCAGACCTGGTTGAGGAAGTGCCGGTCGTGGCTGATGATGATCATCGTCGCGTCGTAGGCATTGAGCGTGCGCTCGAGCCAGCCGATCGAGTGGATGTCGAGGTTGTTGGTCGGCTCGTCGAGCAGCAGGACGTCCGGGCGCGAGAAGAGCGCCTGCGCGAGCAGCACTCGCAGCTTCAGTCCCGGCGGAACTTCGCGCATGAGGGCGTCGTGCCGCGATTCGTCGATGCCCGCATCGATCAGGATCGAGCCAGCGCGGGCTTCCGCGGTGTAGCCATCGTACTCGGCCACCTTGCCCTCGAGTTCCGCGGCGCGCATGTAGTCGTCGTCGCCGGCATGGGGATCCGCGTAAATCCGGTCGCGCTCGCGCATGGCTTGCCACAACTCGACGTGGCCCTGCATGACGACGTCCAGGACGCGCTCGTCCTCGTAGGCGAACTGGTCCTGGTTCAGCTTGCCGAGGCGCAGGCCGGCCTGCAGCGCCACGTCGCCGGAGCTCGGTTCGAGCGCCCCGCCGAGGATCTTCATCAGTGTCGACTTGCCGCTGCCATTCGCGCCGATGAGGCCATATCGGTTGCCGTCGCCGAACTTGACTGTGACGTGCTCGAACAGCGGCTTGGCGTCGAACTGGATCGACAGGTTGGTCGTGGAGAGCATGGATGCCCGGGATGGGAGGAAGGGGGGCGCAGCCGGGTCGGCGAGCGGGTCGCGCAGTCTAGCCGACCGGGGCGGTTTGGACTCGCATAATTCCGACGGCGCGGGTACGGTCGCCCGCTGTCTGCGCGCGATCACCGATGCGATCTCTCACCGTCACTGCCCGCTTCACGCCCGAGCTTCGTGCCGTGCTGGCCGACGCTCGCCCGCTCACGTACGCGTCGCCGGTGCCCGTAGCGGACCTGCCGGCACACGTGCGCGCGGCGTCGGCAATCCGTCGCCAGGGGGCGCGGACGGTCATCGTGCAGGACGACGTCAATGCCTTCGCGGTGCTGGACCTGCCGGGCGGCGCGACGCGCCCGGTGCTGCTGCCTGCGGGTGCGGGCGGCGCACGGGTCTTCGACGACGTCAGGGGCAACAAGAAGCGCAAGATGGATCTCGAAGCCTGCGCGGCCCTGCCCGACGGAAGGCTGGTGGCGTTCGGATCGGGTTCCAGCCCGGTGCGCGAGCGCATCGCCGTGCTCGATCCGCAGGGCGATGGCACCGAGGTCATCGAACCGACGGAGATGTACCGGTGCCTGCGAGCGCTCGCGTCGTCGCGCGGCGCTGCTCTGAACATCGAGGGCGCGGCGGTGCTCGGGCGTCATCTGTGGCTGGCGCAGCGCGGCCACGGTCGGCACGCAGCGACGCCGTGGAATGCGCTGATCGGGTTCGACCTCGACATGTTGCTGGACGTGCTGGCTGCACGCGTCACGATTCCGCTCGTTCGATCCATCATCGACATCGACCTCGGTGTTGCCGCGACCGGGATCGCCTTCGGGTTCACCGATGTCGCGACGACGGTCGATGGGCGGCTGGCATTCCTCGCCTGCGCCGAGGACTCGACCGACGCGCTCTCCGACGGACCGGTCGACGGGTGCCGGTTCGGCTGGGTCGATGTCGCGGGCCAGGCGATCGCGACGGACGTGCTCGAAGCCGATGGGCGACCGACGCAGTCCAAGCTCGAGGGCCTCGAGGGGCGGCCCGGCGACGACCGTGCCTTCGACGTCGTCGCCGACATGGATCGCCCGGACCTGGCGGCGACGATCTCGGTGCTGCGAGTCGGTCGGGAAACCACCGCTCGCACGAGCGGCGCACCGGACCGGACGGCAGGAGGGTGAGTCGACGCCGATGACGCGGTGCCGCGCAACGACCGGCGTCATGAGCGAAGTCCGGTTCACGCTCGTCGTCGGTGCCGGTGAGCGGCTCAACGAGCAGATCGTCGGGCAGGCCTGGCCGCCTGTGCACAAGCGCGACGAGAGGCTGCGCGAGGTCGATCCAGGGGATCGGCCCGCTCTGGCGCGGCGAGAACTGCTCGTACCAGGGCATTCACCATCATCTGAACGGTGCGCGCATCTACGACCTGCCCGAGGCCGTCGTTCCCTTGATCCTCGGCGTCAGTGGCGAGTGCTCCGTGGCGCTCGCCGCCGCACCCGGCGTATAGCGTGGCGGGCGCCCGCCCCGAGCAACGACATGCAGTTCTGCTCCAACTGCGGGAGGGGGCCGCTCCAGCGCCGCGTCACGAGATCGGCCGGCCTGACCGTGGATTCCGCGACGCTCGACCTGCACGTGGTCTCGAACCTGCCGCAGATCGGCGAGATCTTCATGTGCTTCCGCCGCGATTGAGGATCCGCCACCGCG
>CAVQQX010000075.1:0-6568 GCA_963714645.1 uncultured Gammaproteobacteria bacterium | reverse complement strand
ACGTGCACGCCAACGGCACGCGCCACCGTCACCCGCACGCGCACCTGGTGCACGACGAGCACGCGCACGTCCACGTACGGCTCGACACCGACGGCCTGCGCAGCATCACGCCATGGGCGCTGTTCGTCGTGTTCGTGCTCGGCCCCTGCGAGGCGCTCATTCCGCTGCTGATGTATCCCGCCTCCCGGCACAGCACCGGGGGGCTCGTGAGCGTGGTGCTCGTATTCGCCGCAACGACCATCGCGACGATGACGGCCATCGTCTACCTCGCGTTGCGCGGCCTCGAGAGGTTCCCGCTGGCCTCCGCCGAGCGCTACTCCCACGCGTTCGCGGGCGCGGCCATGTGCCTCTGCGGCGTCGGCATCGTCCTCGGTCTCTGACGCGGCGGGTCCGCCGGGGGCCCGACACGGCCCGGCCCAGGAGCTGCGGAGCAGGCATCGTTTCGGTTCCCCGAACGATGCGATAATCGGGTCAGCCGTGTCGAACGGCGCCCTTCTGGACTGATGCCAGGTTGCTCCCGATGTCCACCCGTACCGTTCGCCCGAGCCCGGGCCTCGCCAACGTCCGCTATGAGATCCGCGGCACGCTCGCCCGTCGTGCCTACGAGATGGAGCGCATGGGCTACGACATCGTGTCGCTCAACATCGGCAACCCCGGCGCGTTCGGCCTGCGCACGCCCGAGACCATGCGCCTCGCCATGATCGAGAACCTGCGCGCCGCCGAAGGGTACTGTCACCAGAAGGGCATCTTCCCCGCGCGTGAAGCCGTGGTGATGCAGCAGCAGGCGCGCGGCGTGCGCGGCGTCACGGCGGAGGAAGTGTTCATCGGCAACGGCGTCAGCGAGCTGATCGACCTGACGCTGCGGGCGCTGCTGGCCGCCGACGAGGAAATCCTGGTGCCGAGCCCCGACTATCCGCTGTGGACGGCCGCGGTGAACCTGAACCGCGGCAAGGCGGTGCACTACCCGTGCCGGCCCGAGAACGGGTTCGTGCCGGAGCCGCAGGAGATCGAGGCACTGATCACCAAGCGCACGCGCGCGATCGTCGTGATCAATCCCAACAACCCGACCGGGGCCGTCTATCCGCGACCCCAGCTCGAGGCAATCGCGCGACTCGCCGAGAAGCATCACCTCGTCGTGTTCAGCGACGAGATCTACGACCAGATGGTGTACGAAGCCGCCGAGTTCGTGCCGATGGCGACGCTCGTGCATCACACGCTCTGCTGCACGATGAGCGGACTGTCCAAGGTCTATCGCGCGTGCGGCTACCGCGTCGGCTGGGCCGCGTTCTCGGGCGACCTCGAGAATTCGCGCGAATACCTTGCGGCGCTGGAACTGCTCTCGTCGCTGCGCCTCTGCAGCAACGTGGCGGGGCAGTGGGCGGTCCAGACCGCGCTCGGGGGTTACCAGAGCATTCGAGAACTCGTGGCACCGGGCGGGCGCCTGTACGAGTCCCGGCGCGCGATCGTGGAAGCCGTCGCGCGCAGCAAGTATCTGACTCTCACCCCGCCGCGTGGCGCGCTGTACGCCTTCGTCGGCGTCGATACGCAGGCACTGCACGAATTCGACGATCGTCGCTTTGCGATGGACCTGCTCGAGCACAAGCACGTGCTGATCGCGCCGGGCACCAGCTTCAACGTGCCGTACAGCACTCATTTCCGCGTGACCAACCTGCCGGAGCCCGCAGTGATTTCGGAAGTGTTCGGCCGCATGGAAGAGCTGCTCGACAATTACGCGGCCGGCGACCTGCCGGTCACCAGGCCGAGCCCTTTGCGCTCAGTCGAAGGAAAGCGATGATCTGATCAGGATTAAGAATATTCTATAAGCAATTGTTTTATAATAATTATCCAAAGAGTTCTGTCCGCCTGCGTTTTGAGCACCGGGCTCACGACCTGAGCCTTGCGGCGCGGATCATCTCGGTCATGCCTGCATTGCGTGCCAGCCGTTTTCCGGGGCCGACCTGATCGACGACTCACCCGCATCCGCCTTGCTGCCGACCGAGGCGACGACCGTGGCCGCGACGCGCCGTCTCGCCCACCACCTGCGGTCGCTCCACGACGCTGCGTGCGTCGCGCAGGGCCTGCGCGCCTGGCAGACGCCGGACGTCGTGACGTGGCCCGAGCTCCTCCAGCGCCAGTTCCGCGCGGACCGGGAGGCCGGCCGCACGTGCGCGCGCTGGCTGCCGGAGAGCCATGCCCGCCTTGCGTGGGAGCAGATCGTCCGTTCGGACGAAGCCGTCGCGTCGGTCCTCGCGCCGGCGGGACTCGGCGCCACGGCCCACAGGTCGTGGACGCTCCTGAACGAATACCTCGTGCCCGACGCAGCGCTGGCCCAGGCCGACTCCGCGGAAGCGGTGGCGTTCGGCCACTGGGTGCATCGCTACCGGCAGTTCCTGCGACAGGGGGGATGGATCGATCCGGCGCTGGCCGCGGCGACGGTCGGGCCCTGGGATCCGGGACTGGTGCTGCGCTTCGCAGGATTCGAGCGACTCACGCCGGCCCAGGTCGCATGCTGCGGTCGAATGCGAGCCCAGGGCGTGACGCTGGCGGGCCTGCCGGCGCTCGAATCGGACGCAGCACCGGAGCCGGACCTCGAGGTGGTCGACTGCAACGATTTCGACGCCGAGCTCGAGACGGCTGCGCGATGGGCGGCGGCGCGTCTCCTTGCGGAGCCTCGATCCCGACTCGCGCTCGTGGTCCCGTCGCTCGCGCGCGAGCGCGGGCGCGTCCGTCGTGCGCTCGATCGCGTGCTCGTGCCGGAAGCGTCGGTGACGAATGGTCCGGCACCGGAATCGCGTGCCTACGAGCTTGCGGCGGCGCGTCCGCTCGACCGCCACGTTGTCGTCGCGACGGCGCTCGCGTGGCTCGACGCCGCGCTCGGCCGGCTCGACCTCGTCGGTCTGAGCTCCCTGCTGTTGGGAACCCACGACGGCAGCGCGGGCACGGAGTCGCTGGCCCGCGCAGCGCTCGACGTCGAACTGCGACGCAGCGGCGTACCCGTCCGCGGCCTGGGCGCTGCCGCGGACGAGGCTCGTCGGCGCGGATGCACCGCCACGGCCGAGATGCTCGGTCGCCTGGCACGACGCGGTGCCACCTGGTTCACGCCGCACCTGCCGAGCCACTGGTCGCTCGAGTTCGCGCGGGCCCTGCGTGAGATCGGCTGGCCCGGCGAGGGTGCGACCAGCGCTGAATTCCAGGCGGTCGAACGCTGGCAGGCACTGCTCGTCGAGTTCGGCGCGAGCGACGACGTCGCCGGGCTGCTGTCGCCCGCGGCCGCGCACGACGCGGTGCGTGCCCTCGCGTCGGTCACGGCGTTCGAGCCGCAGGACATCGCGGCGCCACTGCTCGTCATTGATCCCGACACGGTTCGCGGCATGCGGTTCGACGCGGTATGGATCTGCGGTCTCGACGCCGCCCGCTGGCCGCCGCCGGCGAGCCCGGACCCGTTCCTGCCGCGCGAGTGGCAGTTGCGGCAGGGCATGCCCGGCGCCAGTGCGGAACTGGCCGAAGTCGAGGCGCGGCGAACCCTGGGCGCGCTCGCATCGTCGGCCCCGGCGGTGATCTGCAGCATCCCGCGCTTCGAAGGCGAGGCGCCGCTGCTGCCGAGTGCGTTCGTGGCAGATCGACCGCGCTCACAGCATGTCGCGGCGTGGCCGGGCATCGACGCGACGCAAGCGTTGTTCGATGCGCGCCCGGCGCTGCAGATCGTCGAGGACGGAGTACTGCCGGCATTCGCGACCCACGCGGTCGTCCGCGGCGGCGCGCGCCTGCTCGAGTTGCAGGCGGCGTGCCCGTTCCGGGCTGCCGTCGAACTGCGGCTGGGGGGACGTCCGCTCGAGGATCCGGCCGTCGGCATCGCGCCGACCGAGCGCGGCAAGCTGGTGCACGCGGTGCTGCAGCGTTTCTGGGAGGAGACGCGCAGCCAGGCGGCGCTCAAGGCGATGCGGACCGACGAGATTGCCGCGCGCGTGGCAGCGTACGCCGACGGCGCGATCGCACCGCTGCGCGCAGGCGCCGACGACGTGCGGGCGCGCCTGCTCGGCCTGGAGCAGCGCTGGGTCGAGGCGCGGGTGCGGGAACTGCTCGAACAGGACCTCGCGCGCGAGGATTTCACCGTCGAGCACCTCGAGACGCCGCGGGTCGTCGACCTCGGCGGCGTCCAGGTGCGCGTCGTGCTGGACCGCGTCGATCGGTTGTCCGACGGCACGCTGGCCTTCATCGACTACAAGACCGGCGTGAACGCGCGCCCGGCGTCGTGGCGGGGCGAGCGTCCCGCGTTGCCGCAGTTGCCGCTCTATACATGCACGGTCCCGGCGCACGAGGTGGGTGCAGTCGCGTTCGGCGTCGTGCGCCGGGGCGGCACGGGTTATGCCGGGTACGTACGGGCACCCGGGGTTTTCGCCGCATTGGATCCGTTCGTCGCCGGGCGGGCGCCGTTCAAGGAGGACGCCGACTGGCTCGGGATGCTCGGGCAGTGGCACGGCCGTCTCGACGCGCTTGCCCAGGAGCATGCAGCCGGTGTGGCCCGGCTCGCGCCGGACCCGACCCGCGCGTGCCGCCACTGTCACCTGCCGGGATTGTGCCGCTCGGCGCAGGCATTCCTCGAGGTCGAGGCGGTCGGGGAGGCTGCCGATGCAGGCGAGTGACCTGCTCAGCGCGGATGCGACGGCGCGTGCCGAGGCGCTCGATCCGCGCCGCAGTTTCATCGTCCAGGCGCCCGCGGGTTCCGGCAAGACCGAGTTGCTCACGCAGCGGTTCCTGGCGCTGCTTGCGACCGTCGAGAAGCCCGAGGCGCTGCTCGCGATCACGTTCACGCGCAAGGCTGCCGCCGAGATGCGACACCGCATCCTCGAGGCGCTGCGACAGTGCGAGGACGCGGCGTCGTCTTTGCGGCCGGAAACCCGTGCGCTCGCACGCCGCGTGCTGCAGCGGGACGCGAGTCGTGGCTGGGGCGTGTTGCGCAACCCGAGCCGGCTGCATGTGCTCACGATCGACGCGCTGAACCAGTCACTCGCGCGGCGGCTGCCGGTCCTGTCCGGTCTCGGGGGCGGGCTCGACGTCGAAGAGCAGGCGGACGCGTCGTACGAGCAGGCCGCGGAGAGACTGCTCCTGCACCTGCCGGCGGCGGAGGCGGAAGTCGCGGCCGCAGTCGCGCTCGTGCTCGAGCATCTCGACAACCAGGTTGACCGGCTCGTCACGCTCGTCGCTTCCATGCTGGCGCACCGCGACGCCTGGCTGCCCGTCCTGCCCGCGGACCCGGATTCGCTCGACGGCATGGGCGCGGTGCGCCGATCGCTCGAGCGCGCGCGTCGCGACGTCGTCGAGTCGCACCTCGCGACACTCACGGCTGCGTTTCCCGCGACGCTGCTCGACGAACTCTGCGAACTCGCACGCGGGGCGAGCGCCGTGCTCGGTTCGCTCGGCGCGTCGTCACCCGTGGGCGATTGCGGGGCAGGCGTTCCGGGACCGGCGGCAACCCACCTTGCGCACTGGCGCGGACTCGCCGAGTTCGCGCTCACGCGCGACGGCAAGCCACGGCGCAGTTTCAACAGGAGCCTCGGCGTGTTACCCCAGGACCCGAGGCGGCCCGAACTCGCCGTGGTCAAAGGCCGCGTCGCGGCCGCCGTGGCCGAATTCGCCCGGCATCCGCAGCTGCCACCGCTGCTCGCGGAGGTACGCGGGTTGCCGCCGGTTTGCTACGAGGACGCGGAATGGGACGTCTTGCGGGCCTTGCTCCGCGTGTTGCGCCTCGCGGCGGCGGAACTGAAGACCGTGTTTGCCGAGCGAGGCGCAGCCGACTACCCCGAGTTCGCGGCCGCGGCGCGGCAGGCGCTGGGGCTCCCCGACTCGCCGACGGACACGGCGCTGGCGCTCGACGCCCGGCTGCGGCACGTGCTGGTCGACGAGTTCCAGGACACGTCCGAGGCGCAGGTGCGGCTGCTCGAAGGCCTCACGGCGGGATGGGAGCACGGCGACGGGCGCACGCTGTTCCTCGTCGGCGACCCGATGCAGTCCATCTACCGGTTCCGCAATGCCGAAGTGGGACTGTTCCTGGACGTGCGCGACCACGGACTGGGCCAGCTCGAGCTCGAGCCACTGACCCTGCGCGTGAACTTCCGGTCGACCCGGCCGGTGATCGACTGGATCAACCTCGGGTTCGACACGGTCCTGCCGTCGAGTGACGACGTGTTGCGCGGTGCCGTGAAGTTTGCGAGCAGCGTCGCCGCACGGGGCGCGGGCACGGACGGCGGCGTCCACGTGCATGCCTTCCTGCGCACCAGCCGCCAGCTCGAGGCCGCGACGGTGGCCGACCTTGCAGAAAGTCGCCTGCGCGAGGACGCACAGGCGCGCGTGGGTATCCTGGTCCAGGGGCGCAGGCACCTGGTCGACATCGTCGACGCGCTGGCGCGCCGCGGAATCGCCTTCGAGGCCACCGACATCGACCCGCTGGCCGAGCGACCGGCCGTGCTGGACCTGCTGGCGCTCACGCGCGCGCTTGCACACCCGGGCGACCGGGCGGCCTGGCTCGGCGTGCTGCGGGCCCCGTGGTGCGGCCTGCGATTGGGCGACA
>CAVQQX010000074.1:0-12357 GCA_963714645.1 uncultured Gammaproteobacteria bacterium | reverse complement strand
CCGCCCGTCGTTGCAGTTCGCCGAGCCACGTTGCGGGCGTGGAACGCGAGACGAGGAACTGCGGTACCAGCTCACCGCGCGACGGCGCACCCGCGGCGGGCGGGCGCTCGAGGTCGCGGAAGTTCGTCACGATGCCGAAGCGCCCCGAGCGCGCGACTCCCATCCAGGTGCCGCCGCCCCGCAGGTCGCGACCGGCGACGATGCGCGGCTCGTCCGTCCAAGGGGCCAGCGGAGCCGACGGTCGCTCGTGGAACTCGTCGCGGTTGGCCGCGACGATGAGTCGATACCGGGGGTGGGATTGCCACGCGAGCACGAGCAGGCACATAGGTCGTCGATTGTAGAGGGTTCGCCGGGACGGGCGACCGTCGTCCGGGAACTGCCGCGGCGTCAGTCTTTGGCGATTCGCCATGCGAACAGGCGTCGCAACCGACGCACGACCCAGATCAGCAGGAGCACGACGGCCAGCAGCGCGAGCAGCGGCATCGCGATCGCGAACAGCGCGAGGCCCGCAGCGCCCACCGTCTCGAGCGTAGATACTGCAGCGTTCGCGAGGCCGGCCGTGGCCAGGCCGGACTTGGCCCGCACCAGTGCGGCGCCACCCTTGGTGAGGCCGGCGATGCCGCCGCCGGCAATGATCGCGACGGGCCAGAGCACTGCGGGCGGCAGCTCCGTCATCACCGCGGCGCTCGCGATGACGCCGGCCACCAGCGAGGCCGGGCTGGCGAGCACGTCGAGCAGGTGATCGATGCCCGGGACGTAGTATGCGAGCACTTCGGCGGTGGCGGCGGTGCCCAGCATGGCGAGCGCCGGCGTGCTGCCGAGCCACGCAAAGTGTTCGTTGAGCGGCAGGTGACCGAAGTGCGCCGCGAGGCCGGCCACGAGCAGCGGCAGGAACACCCGGAAGCCCGTCGCGGCCGCGAGCCCGATGCCGAGGGCGATTCCGCCGAGCGTGTGCAGGTCGAAGTCCATGCGGGCGTCGCGTCAAAGATGGTGACGAATCGCGTCGAAGGCCGTCTTCGCGATCAGCGCGCCTACGACGACGAGGAACACGCGTCGCACCAGCCGGCTGCCGCGGCGGATCGCGAGGTGGCTGCCGAACTGCGCGCCGGCCACGTTCAATATTGACATCGCGAATCCGAGCAGCCAGTAGAGCTCCCCGGTCAGGCCGAACAGGATCAGGGCCGCGACGTTGGTCGAGGCGTTGACGATCTTGGCGGAAGCCGACGCGTGCAGGAAGTCGAGCCCGAAGACGCGCACGAACAGGAATACCAGGAAACTGCCGGTGCCGGGCCCGAAAAAGCCATCGTAGAGACCGATCGTTGCGGCGCTGCCGGCGGCCAGCCAGCGACCGCGCCGGCCGTAGTCGCGTGGTCGATGGTCGCGCCCGAGGTCGCGGTGCAGCAGGGTGTATGCGAGCACGACGGCGAGCAGCACGGGGACGAGCGTCCGGAACCTGTCCGGCGCGAAGCGGGTCGCGATCCACGCGCCCGCGAGCGAGGCGACGAACGCGCCGGTGGCGGCGGGCAGCACCAGCTGCCAGTCGATGCGGACGTGGCGCAGGAAGCGTGCGATCGCACTGCTGGTGCCCGCGAGCCCGGCGAGCTTGCCCGTCCCGAGCAGGGTCGTGTGCGCCGTCTGGGGATAGGCTGCGAACAGCGCCGGCAGCTGGATCAGGCCGCCGCCGCCGGCCATCGCGTCGATGAAGCCCGCGCCGAACGCCGCCGCGAGCACGAACGATGTCTCGAGCGTCACCACGGCGGCGACGTCATGGTCATCGCGACCCGGCGCAGCTCAGCGACGCGGCGCGTGCCACGTCTGCACGCCCGGCGTCTCGCGCAGAGGCCGCTCGGCCCCCGAGTCGTACCAGTCCTCGATCAGGCGATGGGAGACGGATTGCGGGGGCGGCAGGCCCGGCGTCCCGCTTGCGATGTCGGCCCGCGAGAACCAGCGCACGTCCTCGAGTTCGTCGTCGGCCTTCGGGGCCTGCCCCGGTGCCGCCTGCGCGATGTATCCGATCATCAGCGACGACGGGAACGGCCAGGGTTGCGACGAGTGATATTCGGCCTCCGAGACCGTGACGCCGGTCTCCTCGAGCACCTCGCGCGCGACGGCATCCTCGAGGCTTTCGCCGGGCTCGACGAAGCCGGCGATCGTCGAGTAACGACCGGCGGGCCACGAAGCCTGGCGGCCGAGCAGCGCGCGCGCGCCGTCGGTGACCAGCACGATGATCGCAGGGTCGAGGCGCGGGAAGTGGTCCGTCGCGCACGCGGGGTGGGTGCAGCGCATGACGTGACCTGCCTGAACGGGCGTGTTCGGCGAACCGCACACGCCGCAGAAGCGATGCCGCGAACGCCAGTGCAACATGGCCCGCGCGTAGGCGAGGACACCGGCCGGCTGGGCCTCGAGCTGGCCGCCCGCAAGGCGGAGGTCCTCGAACCGGACCGCCTCGTCACCCCCGAGCGCCTCGAGCGCCGGCGCCGACTCGACCAGCTCCAGCGCGAAGTAGGTGCATCCGTCGTGTCGACCCAGCAGCACGAACTCGCCCGAAGCGAGCCGAGGGTCGCCGGCCACGTGTGCCGCCGACAGGAATGCGGCAGCGAGCCCGTCCGCACGACGGTGGAGGAGGTTGCGCGACCGCCAGACCGGGACCACGTGCGTGCGCGGGTCGGCAAGCGCGGCCGCGACCCACGCATCGTCCTTGCGCAGGTGCGCGAGGCGATCGAGGTATGGGCCGGCAAAGACGTTTGGACGACGCGGCACGGCTCGTCGGTGGGCAGCGTACGGGACGCGCAGTGTATCGCGATGTGCCGACCGACGGAGCCGCTAACCCGCGGGGCCGCGCCTGCACGCCGGGCAGCAGTCCGGCAGGATCTCGAGCGTGTCGCGCAGCCAGAGCGCGCCGCAGCCGGGACAATTCGCGAGCACGTACTCGTCGTCCCGACAGAACACCTGCCAGAGGTGCCAGGCGTGCTCGAAACTCACGTGCGGGTTCGGCCAGACAGCGGCGAACGTCTCGTAGACGTCACAGAAGCTCGAGACGCTCTCGATGGAGGGGCGGAAGCTGCCGGCCCCACGCTCGATCAGGCGGCACTGCCGCAGCAGGGAGCCGAGCATCGCCGCCTCCTGCTCGTGCTCGAGCGACCGGCGGAAGAACAACATCTGCCGCGGCGACTTGCCGCGCCGGCGCCGCACGGTCGCATGGCCGTCGCGGCTGAAGTAGTCGCGGTACATGCGCCGTATCCGGTCGTCGGAGAGCTGGGTCGCCTGTCGGATGGTGCGCGTACGGGCCTCGAGGGCGATCAGCCGATGCGCGAGTGCGAGCCGGAAGCGGTCCCGGTCGTAGCGGCTGTCGGTGATCCTCATGGCATCCACCCCATCGTGAATCTGAGTATTTATCTGTGTATATGGTCTAATCGGACCATATATGGGAGTCTATAACCATATATGGTCCTATTGGACCATATATGGAGATTAAGTGATGACGGCCAAGACAATCACCGCCCCAGCGGCCGTCGTGCCCCAGGGCAACCTGCTTAACCCGGCGGTTCGCCGTGATATCGCCGACCTCAATCGACTATTCCTGGGCCGCGCCCTCGACCCGGCCTTCCGGGACGATCCCTGGTTCTGCCTTCCCGCGGCCGCGATCGACCGGCTCGCGGTCGCGCCTGCGGAGGCGCTCGAACGTGCGGCGCAGAGCCCGGTCGCGCTGTTCGAGATCCGGCTGCCGATGCCCGAGACCCAAGACCAGCGGCAGGACTCCGGTGTGGCCGATGCAACCGGTGCCGAATTCCTCGAACGTTCGCGCATCGAGTCGCGCCGGGCGTTCGGGCTCGCCGCGCTCGGTGTCCTGCGGCGCCTGGGCGAAGGCATGCCGCTCTCTCCGCGGATCGCATTCGGGCTCGACGCCGGCATCGAGACCCGGCTGGCGGCGCTCTCCCTGTCCGAGTCGTTCGAGGTGGCAGCCTGGCCGGGACTCGTCCGGCCGCGCTGGCCGGGCCACGAGCGCTATTGGCGGGTGCTCGCCGACGCGGTGATGTGCGACGACGGCGTGCACTGGGCCTATGCCACGGGCCTCTGCCTGCTCGGGCAATGCGAACGCCAGGCCGCGCTGGTGGCCTACAGCGCCCGGCGCCAGCCCCGGCCGGCTCACCGGCGACCGGCGGTGCGCGGTGCGAACGGTTCGCGGTCGGGGTGAGCGGCCGCCGCGCGACGACGAGGTTCCTTGCTGAGCCGGGGGGCGCACATTACGCTTTGCGCCCTTTCCCAACGGGGTGCTGCCCCCGGGTTGACTGGCTCATGCAGGCACTGTCGCTCAGGCAGCTCACCAAGACCTACCGCAACGGGGTCCAGGCGCTCAAGGGCATAGACCTCGACGTCGAGGAAGGCGATTTCTTCGCGCTGCTCGGGCCGAACGGCGCCGGCAAGTCGACCGCGATCGGCATCGTCTCCTCGCTGGTCAACAAGACGAGCGGCACAGTGACCGTGTTCGGCAACGACATCGACACGCGCCTCGAGGCAGCCAAGTCGTGTCTCGGCGTCGTGCCGCAGGAAATCAACTTCAACCAGTTCGAGACAGTTTCGACGATCCTGCTGAACCAGGCGGGTTTCTACGGCATCCCGCGCAGCGTCGCGCGCGGCCGAGTCGAGCATTGGCTGAGGCAGCTGCAGCTCTGGGACAAGCGCAATGCCGTCTCCCGCATGCTCTCGGGCGGCATGAAGCGGCGGCTGATGATCGCGCGTGCACTGATCCACGAGCCGCAGCTGCTGATCCTCGACGAGCCGACGGCTGGCGTCGACATCGAAGTTCGCCGGTCGATGTGGGAATTCCTGCGACGCATCAACGAGGAGGGAACGACGATCATCCTCACGACGCATTACCTCGAGGAGGCCGAAAGCCTCTGCCGCCACATCGCGATCATCGACGAGGGCCGCATCATCGAGAACGACCGCATGTCGACGGTGCTGCGGAAGCTCCACACCGAGACCTTCGTCCTCAACCTGCGGGAGCCCGCCAGGGCTCTGCCGGCATTGCCGGGCTACGGGGTGGTGCAGGTCGACGACACCACGATCGAGGTCGAGGTGACCAACGAGCAGAGCCTGAACGGCATCTTCGCCGCGCTCTCGGCCGCCGGCATCGACGTGCTCAGCATGCGCAACAAGGCGAACCGCCTCGAGGAACTCTTCCTGCGGCTGGTGGAGGGACGCGACGTGGGCAGCGGCCAGGCGAAGCCGGCGCCGCCCGCGAGCCCGGCAGCAACGCCATGAGCGAGCTGCCACCGCGCGAGCCCGCCGGCACTGCCGTCGAACAGGCGCCTGCGACACGTACGACCGGCGTAAACCCCGGCGGTCACCTCGAGGTCACGAGCCGAAGGCGCATGCAACGCACCCGTCGCATCGGCTTCGCGACGATCGTTCACCGCGAGTTCAGTCGCATCGTGCGGATCTGGGGGCAGACCCTCGTGCCGCCCGCCATCACGGCGACGCTGTACTTCATCATCTTCGGCAGCCTGATCGGCCGCCGGATCGGCGAGATGGGCGGCTTCACGTACATGCAGTACATCGCGCCCGGGCTGATCATGATGTCCGTGATCACCAACAGCTACGGGAACGTCGTCTCGAGCTTCTTCGGCGCCAAGTTCGGCCGGCACATCGAGGAGTTGCTGGTCTCGCCGCTCCCGAACTGGCTGATCGTGCTCGGCTACGTCACGGGCGGCGTCGTCCGCGGGCTGCTGGTCGGCCTCGTGGTCACCGTGATCGCACTCTTCTTCACGCACCTGCACGTCGAGCACGTCTTTACCGTGCTCGGCGCGGTGCTGCTCACCTCGGTGGTGTTCGCGCTCGGCGGGTTCGTCAACGCGGTGTTTGCCAATAACTTCGACCAGGTCTCGTTCGTGCCGACGTTCATCCTGACGCCGCTCACTTACCTGGGAGGCGTGTTCTACTCCATTTCCATGCTGCCCGAGTGGGCGCAGGTGTTCTCGCGCGCGAACCCGATCCTCTACATGGTCAACGCGTTCCGGTACGGATTTCTCGGCCACTCCGACGTGGACGTCGGTTTCTCGTTCGCGATCATGATCGTGGCCACGCTCGCACTGTTCGGCGTCTGCGTCTGGCTCATGGAGCGCGGCACGGGAACCAAGGAGTGAAGAAAGTGACTGGTGAATGGTGGATAGTAGGCATGACTGGAAGGGCGCGATATCCGCGCCGCCATTCTTGCTATTCACCATTCACTGTTCACTTCCTCCCATGTGCGGTCGCTTCGCGTTCTACTCGCCCCACGAGGCCGTCGTGCGCCTGTTCGGGCTGCCGGACGACGTGGCTGTCGTCGAGCCGCGCTACAACATCGCACCGACGACGTCCATCCCGGCCGTGCGCGAGGACCTGGCGGCGACCCGCCGGCTCGCCATGCTCTATTGGGGACTCGTGCCGGGCTGGGCCAAGGAGAAGTCGATCGGCGCGCGCATGATCAACGCACGCGCCGAAACGCTGCGCGAGAAGCCCGCATTCCGCAACGCCTACCGGCGCCGACGCGCGCTGGTGCCCGCGGACGGATACTACGAGTGGCAGAAACGTGGTGCGCGCGACAAGCAGCCGTATTACATCCAGCCGGCCTCGGGCGCTCCATTCGCGTTCGGTGCGCTGTGGGAAACCTGGCGCGACCCCGCGTCCGGCGAACCGCTCGAATCGTGCACGCTGGTGACGACGGCGCCACAGGCGTCGATTGCACACCTGCACGACCGCATGCCGCTGATCGTGCCTCCCGCCGCATACGCGGAATGGCTCGACCCCCGGAACGAGGATTGTGACCGGCTCGATCGCCTGCTCGATCCGGACACCGCGGGAACGATGATTGCGCGGCCCGTAGGCCGTGCCGTCGGCAACCCGCGCAACGAAGGCGCGGGGCTGATCGAACCCGCCCGCGACGTCGCACCGGCGCTGCCCCTCGAGGGCGGTTCGGCGGCGCTCCCCACCGACGACACCGACGACACCGACGACTGACCGCGCCTGCCGAAACCGTGCAGAATCCCGGGCCATGGGCGCCCCCTATGCCGGCAGGATCTTCGGGATCGGTTTCTACAAGACCGGCACGACGACGCTGTACGAGGCACTCAAGGTCCTCGGCTACCGCACCATCAACGGCGACAAGCCGGGCAGTTACGAGGGGGCCGACGATGGGTTCACGCTGCTGCAGCAGGTCCGGACGGGCGACTACCGCCTGCCCACGTTCGACCTGTTCGACGCCTTCACCGACAATCCCTATTTCCGGCTGTGGCGCGAGATCTACGCACAGTTCCCCGAGGCGAAGTACATCCTGACCGTGCGCGACGAGTCGAAGTGGATCGAGAGCTGCGTGCGCTTCTATGCCAACCGACGAATCCGGCCGATGCGCGTATGGATGTTCGGACCGCACGCGGATCCGTCGCGCAGCGAGGCGAGCCGACAGGCCTGGCTCGACGCGTATCGCGCACACAATGCCGCCGTGCGTACGCATTTCGCAACGGCACCGGCCGGCCGCTTCCTCGAACTCGACCTTGTGCGTCGCCCGCGCTGGGACGAGCTCTGTGCATTCCTCGGCCAACCCATCCCGGACACGCCATTGCCGCACGCGAATCCGACCCGCATCGACCGGTTCTGGCGGCCAGCGTGGCGCGGCCTGCGACGACTGCTCGGTTTCGAGACGCAGCCGATGCACCGGCAGGCCAGCGGCGACGATCCGCCATGAGCAAGCGCCTGGAGAACTCGCTGCGTTCGCTGCCCCCCGTGCGCTGGTTCCGCCGGCGCAAGCGCGCGCGCGAGGCGGACGTGTTCCTGCTCTCGTTCCCGAAGGCCGGGCGCACCTGGCTGCGCGTCATGGTGGGCCAGCTGCTGGCGGAGCATTACGGCCACCCGGAACTCGCCGCCGGCGAACTCGGCGACGACACGCGCCGCTTCCCCGGGGTGCCGCGCATCGTCGTCAAGCACGACGGGGCACCACACCGCAGCACGCCGGACGAGATCACGCCGGACAAGGGCGAGTTCGGCGACTGCAAGGTGATCCTGCTCGTGCGGGACCCGCGCGACATCACCGTCTCGAACTACTTCCAGGTGACGCGTCGCGAGGACACATTCCAGGGCGACCTGACGGCCTGGCTCCACGAGCCGCGTGGCTCAGTGCAGAGCATGCTGCGGTACTACGCGGTGTGGGCCGCGCAACGCGCGGTCCCGCAGGGCCTGCTGCTGGTGCGCTACGAGGACATGAAGGCGGACACGGCGCGCGAACTGCGTCGCGTCGCCGCGTTCCTGGGCATCGACGATGTAACCCATGCGACGATCGCCTCGGCCGTCGACTACGGCAGCTTCGGCCGCATGCGTGAGCGCGAGGCGCAGCGTCCCGCGGACGGCACGCGCTTCGCCGCAGGCAGGGAAGGCGACGCCGAGTCGTTCAAGACCCGCAAGGGCAAGGTCGGCGGTTACCGCGAGTACCTCACGCCCGAGCAGGTCGCCTGGCTCGATGCGCGGGTCGCGGAGATGGACCCGTGGTACGGGTACGGCACGAAGTGACCAAATGAATGGTGAATAGAGGAGGATCGCGGTCGCTGGAGCGGATCGTCAACTCTCCCGCGCGGGAAACGTCGCGACGAGCGCGGGTGAGGGTTTGGCGCGAATCGCGCGCGCCAGCCCGTTCACTATTCACTTCCCGCTAGTCCGCTTCCACGTGCGGCTTGTAGGCCGCGACGAGTTCCTGCTGCTTGCGCGGCGGGACGGGGTCGTAGTGGCTCAGTTCCATCGTGTAGGTGCCTTCGCCGCCGGTGAGCGCCTTCAACCGCGAAAGGTAGTCCTGCAGCTCGCCGAGCGGCACGAGGGCGCTGATCGCCGCGCGTCCGCCCGCCAGCGTGTCCTGCCCGCTGATGCGCGCGCGCCGCGTCGCGAGATCGCTCGTCACGTCGCCGATCGCGCCGGCGGGCGTGTTGATGGCGACACGCACGATCGGTTCGAGCACGATCGGCGCTGCGCTGCGGATCGCGTCGATGAACGCCTTGCGTCCCGCCGACACGAACGCCACTTCCTTCGAATCGACTGCGTGGTGCTTGCCGTCGTACACGCTCACGCGGATGTCCTGCAGCGCGAAGCCCGCGACGGCGCCCTCGGTCAGCACCTGGCGCACGCCCTTCTCGACAGCCGGGATGAACTGCCCCGGGATCGCACCGCCGACCACGTCGTCGACGAACTCGAAACCCGATCCGCGCGCGAGCGGCTCGATCCGCAGGTACACCTCGCCGAACTGTCCGGCGCCACCTGTCTGTTTCTTGTGCCGGCAGTGGCCCTCGGCCGGTCGCGTGATCGTCTCGCGGTACGGCACGGCGGGCGGGCTCGTCTTGACCTGCACGCCGTAGCGATCCGTGAGCCGCTGCAGCATGACACGCAGGTGCAGGTCGCCGAGGCCGTACAGCACCGTCTCGTTCTGCGCGACGTGATGCTCGACGCGTACGCACGGATCCTCGGCCATCAGCCGATGCAGCCCTTCGGACAGCTTCTGCTCGTCGCCGCGCTTTTCCGTACGGATCGCGAGTCCCAGCATTGCCGGCGGGAACGACACCGACTTGAGGTGGTAATGGTCCTCGTCGTGTGAATCGTGCAGCACGGCGTCGAAGAAGATCTCGTCGATCTTGGGCACGGCGCAGATGTCGCCCGGCACGGCCTGGGTGATTTCGACGTGGTCCTTGCCCTGCAGCTGGTACAGGTGCGCGAGCTTGATCGGCTTGCGGCCGTCGCCGACCAGCAGCTGGGCGCCCGGCTTCACGGTGCCCTGGTGGACACGGAAGATGCCGAGCTTGCCGACGAACGGGTCGATCGTGACCTTGAACACGTGAGCGAGCACGTGCTTCGACGGGTCGGGACTCACCACGGCGCGTTCCGCTGCGTCGCCTTCGCCCTTCAGGAAAGGCGGCGGGTTGCCCTCGGCCGGGCTCGGCGCCAGTCGCGCGAACACCTCGAGCAGTTCCGCCACGCCGACGCCGGTTTCGGCGGAGCAGAAGCACACCGGCACGAGGTGATTCTCGCGCAGCGCCTGCTCGAACGGGTCGTGCAATTGCTCGGGATCGAGTTCTTCGCCCTGCTCGAGGTAGAGGGCCATCAGCTCCTCGTCGACCTCGACCACCTGGTCGATGATGCGGGTGTGGGCGTCCTCGCTCGACGAGAAGTCCGTCGCCTTGCCGTGCGGCTGGAAGAAGCAGTCGACCACCGCCGCGCCGCGGTCGGCCGGCAGGTTGAGCGGCAGGCACGAGTTGCCGAACGCTTCGCGGATCTCCTCCAGCACTTCCTCCGCACGCGCCTCGCGGTTGTCGATCTTGTTGACCACGATCAGCCGGCAGAGCCCGCGCTGCTTCGCGAACTCCATCATGCGGTGCGTCATCGTCTCGACGCCGTTCACGGCGCTCACGACGATCACCGCGGTCTCGACGGCCTCGAGCGCGCTCAGCGTGCGGCCGAGGAAGTCCGGGTATCCCGGCGTGTCGATGACGTTGACGCGCTTGCCCTGCGTCTCGAAGCCGCAGATCGCCGCGTCGAGCGAATGCAGCAGCGCTTTCTCCTGCGGATCGAAATCACAGACCGTCGTGCCGCGGGCGAGCGAGCCCTTGGCGCGGATCGCACCCGACTGCGCGAGCAAGGCTTCGGCCAGCAGCGTCTTGCCCGCGCCCGCCTGGCCCACGAGCGCAATGTTCCGGATGTCACGCGTGGTGTACGGCATCTCGATGCCTCCATCATTGTTCTGCGTTCCTGGTGCCGAAAGTCTACCCCCGGGTCCCGCGCCGGAGCGCGCGATTCGCCGGGATTGGCTTCGGCGTGCAATCAAGGTAGAAAGCCGGTACACGACGCGCCGGCCGGCGCCGCCATTGAAGGTTGCGTGAATGACTACGGGCAAGCGCGCCCTGATCGTCGACGACTCGCGCTCGGCGCGAGTGATCCTCAGCCGGATGCTCGAGCAGCACGGACTCGCGGTCGACACCGCCGAGTCCGCCGAACAGGCCCTGGAGTACCTGCAGCGAAACCGACCCGACGTGATCTTCATGGACCATCTGATGCCCGGCATGGACGGGTTCCAGGCAGTCCAGGCCATCAAGGCGGACCCGCTCACCGCCACGATCCCGCTCATGATGTACACGTCGCAGGAAGGCGAGCTGTACGTGAGCCAGGCCCGCGCACTCGGCGCCGTAGGCGTGCTCCCCAAGACGGTCCGGCCGGTGGACGTTTCACGGATCCTGTACCAGCTGCACCTGCTGCCCGATCGCCGCACCCAGCGGACCACCCTGTTCGCCGGCCCCGCCGCCGCGGCCGCCCTGGCGGCGGAGCGAGGTGAAGCGGGCGACGTGGCGATCGCAGCCGCTCTCGCCGCCGGAGCCGCGGATTCGGACGATGCACTCGATCCGTCGCGGCCGAGACCGGGGACGTCCCCACTGGCCGCCTCGCCCGCAGCGTTGGCGGCTGCGTCCACGAACACCATGCAGTTCACCCCGGCCGTCGCGCACGAGCTGCATCGTCAAAGCCAGCGACGAAACACACGCGGAGATCGCCGACTCGGCCAATGACGCCGTGCGCATCGACGCCCGCCAGCTGCGCGTGCGCGTCGTCGCCGAGGGCGGCAACCTCGGCTTCACGCAGCGCGCCCGCATCGAGTTCGCCCTGGCCGACGGGCGCCTGAACACCGATGCGATCGACAACTCGGGCGGCGTCGACTGTTCCGACCACGAGGTCAATCTCAAGATCGCCTTGCAGCCGCCGGTGGCGCGCCGCGAGCTGACGGTCGAGCAGCGCAATGCGCTGCTCGCCGAGCTGGCCGGCGATGTCTGCGAGCGCGTGCTCGCCCACAACCGCCGCCAGGCCCTGCGCCTGAGCCTCGATCAAGCGAGCTCGCGCACCGGGCTCAGTGCCTTTCGCGATCTGATGGCCAGCCTCGAAGAGACGGCAGGGCTCAACCGCCGATGGGAGCAGTTGCCGACGCGCGAGGACCTGCGCGCCCGCCGCAGCCGCTACGTCGGACTGACCCGACCCGAGCTCGCCGTGCTGCTCGCGTTCACCAAGCTCGACTTGCAGCGCCGCCTTCTCGCCTCGCCGTTGTGCGATGCGCCCGAGCTCGAGCCCTTTCTGTGCGACTACTTTCCCGACGTCGTGAACCAGCGCTTCGGGTCGTCGGTGCGGCAACACCCGCTGCGACGCGAGATCATCGCGGTCGAGCTGGCCAACCGCCTGATCGACACGATGGGCATGACCTTCCTCACCCGCCTGGCGCGCGATACCGGGCGCGACCCGGTCGACCTCGTCGCGGCGTGGACCGTCGCGATGGCGGTGTGCAACGGGGAGGACCTTCTCGAACGGCTC
>CAVQQX010000073.1:0-4298 GCA_963714645.1 uncultured Gammaproteobacteria bacterium | reverse complement strand
CGACAAGGGCAACTACCCTCATTACTACGAACGCTGCCTCACGCTGCTGCGCCCGGGCGGCCTGGTCGTGGTCGACAACACGCTCTGGAGCGGCCGGGTGGCCGACCTCGCGGCGAACGAGCCGGACACCCTCGTGCTGCGCCGCTTCAACGAGACGCTGCTGCGCGACGAGCGCGTCGACCTGAGCCTGCTGCCGGTCGGCGACGGCCTCACGCTGGCGCGGAAGCGGGGATCCTGACGGCCCCATTTCCCGCCGCGACGCCGCGGGCTATAGTTTCCGCCGCCGGGGCGAGCGGCCCCGGCGCGAATCACAACACCGACCGACGAACGGTCTCCAAGAACTCAAGAACTTCAAGGGTGCAAACATGACGTCGAGCAGTAACGGCCGCAGCCACCGCCGCAGCGAGCCCCGCGACGCCCTTGCGTCGCTCGTCCACCGAACGATCTGCCTCGCGACCTGCGCGACCCTCGTCCTGAGCCCCCCGGCGTGGGCCATCGGCGAGAAGAGCGCGCAGGAACAGAAGACGGAGAAAGAGGCGCAGATCCCGACCTGCGCGAAGAAATACGGGACGATCGCCGTGGTCGAGCCCGAGACCAAGTGGTGGCAGGCCTATGGCCTCGGTTCGCCCGAGACGGTCATCAAGGTCTACGTCAACAAGTCGGGCTGCTTCACGCTGCTCGACCGCGGCAAGGGCATGGACGCCGCCAAGGCCGAGCGCGAACTCGCCTCGAGCGGGGAGCTGCGCGTGAAGTCCAACATCGGCAAGGGCCAGGTCAAGGCAGCCGACTACGTGCTCGTGCCGGACCTGATGTCGTCCAACAAGAACTCGGGCGGCAACGCGGTCGGCGGGTTGCTCGGCGGCCTCGTGGGCGGTGCCGCTGGCGCGGTGCTCGGTGGGGTGAGCCTCAAGAAGAAGACGGCCGACGTCGTGCTGACCGTGACCGACGTCCGCTCCTCGGAGCAGATGGCGATGGTCGAAGGCCACGCGAAGAAGACCGACCTGGGCTGGGCGGGCGGCGGTGGGCTGTTCGGCGGCGGGGCGCTCGCCGCAGGCGGCGCGAGCGGCTACTCGGACACCGAGATCGGACAGGTCATCGCGCTCGCCTACCTGCAGGCATACACCGACCTGGTCGCGCAGTTCGCCGCCCTGCCGGAGAGCGCTTCGGCCGCGAACTCGGTGCAGTCCGTGACCATGGCGAAGCCGGGCAGGATGTACGCCACGTCGTCGATCAAGGGCAAGGTCGTCCGCGGCCTCGACCCGGGCATGATGCTGTACCCCACCGGCGAGAAGGCCGAGATGATGTGGGAAGTCGAGGACGAACTCGGCAACAAGGGCTGGGTCTCCTCGACGCTGTTCCAGCTCGCGAAATAGGCGGGCATCGCCGCTCCCGGATGCCGGCCGAGAAGGCTAGTACTTGTAGTGTTCCGGCTTGAACGGGCCGTGCGGCGCGACGCCGATGTACGCGGCCTGCTCCGGCGTGAGCTGCGTGAGCCTTGCGCCGATCCGCTCGAGGTGGAGCTGTGCGACCTTCTCGTCGAGGTGCTTGGGCAGCACGTAGACCTTCTTGCCGTACTTCGCGCCGTACCGGAACAGCTCGATCTGCGCGAGCACCTGGTTCGAGAACGAGTTCGACATGACGAAGGAAGGATGCCCGGTGCCGCACCCGAGGTTCACGAGCCGGCCCTCGGCGAGCAGGATCAGCCGCTTGCCGTCCGGGAAGATCACGTGGTCGACCTGCGGCTTGATGTTCTCCCATGCGTACTGGCGCAGCGAGGCGATCTCGATCTCGCTGTCGAAGTGGCCGATGTTGCAGACGATGGCCTGGTGCTTCATGCGCCGCATGTGCGCGTGCGTGATCACGCTCACGTTGCCGGTCGCGGTCACGAAGATGTCGGCCTCGTCGCAGGCTTCGTCCATCGTGACGACGCGGTAGCCTTCCATCGCGGCCTGCAGTGCGCAGATCGGGTCGATCTCCGTGATCCACACCTGGGCCGAGAGCGCCCGCAGCGACTCCGCTGAGCCCTTGCCGACGTCGCCGTAGCCGGCCACGACGGCGATTTTGCCGGCGATCATGACGTCGGTCGCGCGCTTGATCGCGTCGACCAGCGATTCGCGGCAGCCGTAGAGGTTGTCGAACTTCGACTTGGTGACGGAGTCGTTGACGTTGATCGCCGGGAACGGCAGCTCGCCCCTGCGTGCGAACTCGTACAGGCGTTTGACGCCCGTCGTGGTCTCCTCCGTCACCCCCTGTATCTGCGCGAGGCGCTGCGAGTACCAGCCCGCGCTCGTCTCGAGGCGCCGGCCGATCGCGGCGTAGAGCGCCGTCTCCTCATCGTTTGCCGGCTGCGAGATCACCGACGGATCCTGCTCGGCACGGGCGCCCAGCAGGAGCAGCAGCGTGGCATCGCCGCCGTCGTCGAGGATCATGTTCGCGAACTGGCCCTGCGGCCACTCGAAGATGCGGTGGGTGTACTCCCAGTAGTCGTCGAGCGTTTCGCCCTTGTAGGCGAACACCGGAGTGCCCGTCGCCGCGACGTAGGCCGCGGCGTGGTCCTGCGTGGAATAGATGTTGCACGAGGCCCAGCGTACGTCGGCGCCGAGCGCCTTGAGCGTGTCGATCAGCATCGCGGTCTGGATGGTCATGTGCAGCGAGCCCGCAATGCGCGCGCCCTCGAGCGGTTGCTCCGCGCCGTACTCCTTGCGGAGGGCCATCAGGCCCGGCATCTCGCTCTCGGCGATGGCCATCTCCTTGCGGCCCCAGTCGGCCAGGCCCAGGTCCGCCACGTGGAAATCCTGCGACGGTCGGTTCGGTGTGACGACGGCATTCATGTCGGGCGATCCTCTCTCTCGTGGACCGTGATCGTCGGGCGGACATAGGCTGGAAGCGCGACGCGCTTCGCGGGGGGGGGCCGCTGCTCGCCTGAACGACACGTGGTTCAGCGAGCGCAGTTGGGTAAACCCAATGGCCTGAGCCTGGCGGGCAGCTCGCGGCCCGTTGCAGCGCTCCTCAGGCGCGGCGCGAAGTCTAGCGAAAACGACGTTGGCGGGCCAACCCGTCCGCCGCAGCGCGATGGGTTGATCGGGTGTGGCGGCGCAGTCGAAATTGCAGCTTCGACGAGGTTTGAGCGCGTGTCCGCGGCCACGGCGCAAACAGCCTCAATTCAGTGTCGTTGCAGGTCCGCTTGCGGCGGGTTCCGGCCATTCACTCGCAGCAGCCGACCAGCCACTAGCCACCACTCGCTTCCGTCAGAGCCCCGCGTCCTTCCTGAGCGCCTCGGCCTTGTCTGTCTTCTCCCAGGTGAAGGCGGTGAAGGTCTCGCTCTTCTCGACCCGCTTGCCGCCGATGATCTCCTTCCACTTGTGCGTCATGTGGACGGGTTCGCGGCCGAAGTGCCCGTAGGCGGCCGTGGGGCGGTACATGGGGTGGACGAGGTCGAGCATCTTGATGATGCCGTACGGCCGCAGGTCGAAGTGCGCGCGCACGAGCTGCTCGAGGCGATCCTGGCTCACCTTGCCCGTACCGAAGGTCTCGACCGTGATCGACGTGGGCTCGGCGACGCCGATCGCGTACGACACCTGGATCTCGCAGCGCTGGGCGAGACCGGCCGCGACCAGGTTCTTCGCGACGTAGCGCGCCGCGTAGGCCGCCGAGCGGTCTACCTTCGATGGATCCTTGCCGGAGAAGGCGCCGCCGCCGTGGCGCGCCATGCCGCCATAGCTGTCGACGATGATCTTGCGGCCGGTCAGGCCGCAGTCGCCCACCGGGCCCCCGATGACGAAGCTGCCCGTGGGGTTGATGTGGAAGCGCGTGTCGCCGTCGAGCCATTCCGGCGGCAGAACATGCTTGATGATCAGCTCCATGACCGCTTCGCGCAGGTCCTCGAGCTTGACGTCAGGGTCGTGCTGCGTGGAGAGCACCACCGCGTCGAAGCCGACGACTTTGCCGTCTTCGTAGCGGCAGGTGACCTGTGACTTCGCGTCCGGCCGCAGCCACGGCAGCAGCTTGCTCTTGCGCACCTCGGCCTGGCGTTCGACCAGCTTGTGCGCGTAGCAGATCGGCGCGGGCATCAGCTTGTCCGTCTCGTTGCTGGCGTAGCCGAACATGAGTCCCTGGTCGCCGGCGCCCTGTTCTTCGGGCTTTTCGCGGTCGACGCCCAGCGCGATGTCCGGCGACTGCTTGCCGATGATGTTGAGCACGCCGCAGGTGCGACCGTCGAAGCCGACGTTCGAGGACGTGTAGCCGATGTCGCAGATGACACCCCGGACCAGCTCCTCGAGGTCGACCCAGGCCTCGGT
>CAVQQX010000072.1:0-6133 GCA_963714645.1 uncultured Gammaproteobacteria bacterium | reverse complement strand
GAGCCATTGTCGCCTCCGCTATCTCTTACGTCTTAACTAGCGTACGGGCCGCGTCAGCCACAGCCTCCGCCGTGACGCCGAAATGCTTATACAGCTCGCCGGCCGGCCCGCTTGCGCCAAAGCCGCTCATGCCGATGAAGGCGCCGCGCTCGCCGATCCAGCGGTCCCAGCCGAGCCGAACCGCCGCCTCGACCGCGACGCGCGGGGCGCCGCCCAGCACTTCGGCGCGATAGGCCTCGGACTGAGCCTCGAAGAGTTCCCAGCAAGGCATGGAGACCACGGCGGCCTTCAGTCCTTGCGTGGCCAGAATGTCGGCGGCCGCGAGGGCGATTTCAACCTCGGATCCCGTGGCGAGCAGCGTGACGTCGCGCTTTCCCACCGCGTCGCGCAGCACATAGGCGCCCTTGGCGGAAAGGTTTTCGCCAATCGGCCGATCGAGCGTCGGCAGGTTCTGCCGCGACAGGCTCAAGACCGACGGCGTGTGGCGGCTGGCGAGCGCCAGCTCCCAGCATTCAGCGGTCTCGATCGCGTCGGCGGGGCGGAAGACGTGGAAATTCGGCATGGCGCGCAACGCCGCCAGATGTTCGACCGGCTGATGCGTCGGCCCGTCTTCGCCAAGGCCGATGAAATCATGGGTGAGCACATAGATGACGCGCAGGCCCATGAGCGCCGAGAGGCGGATTGCGCCGCGCGCGTAATCGGAGAACACCAGGAAGGTGCCGCCGTAGGGCACGAATCCGCCATGCAGCGCGATCCCGTTCATCGCCGCCGCCATGCCGAATTCGCGCACGCCGTAATGGATGTAGCGGCCGGAAAAATCGTCCGGCGCGACCTCGCCCATGCCCTTGGTGATGGTGAAGTTCGAATGGGTCAGATCCGCCGAGCCGCCGATCGTCGCCTGCGTCGCGGCGTTGATGACGCCGAGCGCCATTTCCGAGGATTTGCGCGTGGCGATTTTCGGCTTTTCGGCGGCGCCGACTTGAAGAACCCGTCGGGTGTCATGACCTTCCCGGTCTCGTCCGGCCGGTTCCAGTAACCGGCCATCACCTGCGGCCCGCGGATCGCGATCTCGCCCGGCTGGCCGAGCGCCACCGGCCGGCCGTCGTCGTCGAGAATCGCGATCTCCGTGCTCGGCAAAGGCAGGCCGATCGTCCCGTTGTACTCCGGGTTGTTGATGGGATTGCAGGTCGCGACGGGCGACGTCTCGGACAGGCCGTAGCCTTCGACGATCGGCAGGCCCGTGAGCGACTGCCACTTCTCGGACACCGCCTTCTGCACGGCCATGCCGCCGCCGTTCGCGACGCGCAGGCTCGAGAAGTCGAGCTTGCGGAACTCCTCGTTCTCGGCGAGCGCGTTGTAGAGCGTGTTGACGCCCGGCAGCACGTTGAAGCGGTACTTGCGTATGGTACGAACGAACCCGCCGATGTCCCTCGGGTTGGCGATCAACACGTTCAGCGTGCCGAAGCGGACGCCGAAGAGGCAGTTCACCACCAGCGCGAACACGTGGTAGAGGGGCAGCGCGCAGATGTAGACGAACTGCTCGGGCACCGGCCCGCGTGTTTCGTCCTGCAGCGAAGGCGCCGTCCAGGCCTCCAACTGCAGCACGTTCGCGATCAGGTTGCGGTGCGTGAGCATCGCCCCCTTCGGGACCCCGGTCGTGCCGCCGGTGTACTGCAGGAACGCGACGTCCTCCGGTCCGGTCGCGACGGGATCGAGCCTCCTGCGGGCGCCGGCTTCGAGGGCGTCGGTGAACCGTACGTGGCCCGGCAACGAGTAAGGCGGCACCAGCTTGCGGACGTTGCGCACGGCGAACTTGACGAACGTGCTGCGCGGGAACCCGAGCAGTTCGCCGAGCGCCGCGACCACGACGTGCCGGACCGACGTGCGCGCCACGACCTGCTGCAGCGTCGAGGCGAAGTTCTCGAGGATCACGATCGCCTCGGCGCCTGAATCGCGGAGCTGGTGCTCGAGCTCGCGTGGCGTATAGAGCGGGTTCACGTTCACGACGACGCAGCCCGCGCGCAGGATTCCCGCGAGCGCGATCGGGTACTGCACGACGTTCGGCAGCATGATGGCGACGCGGGTGCCGGGCGCGACCCCGCGCTCCTGCAGCCAGCCGGCGAACGCGGCCGAGTGGCGATCGATCTCCGCGAACGAGTAGTGCCGGTTCATGCAGGCGTAGGCCGGCCGGGCGGCATACCGGCGGAAGCTGTCGTCGAGCAGCCCGGCCAGCGATGCGTACTGCGTCACGTCGACGTCGTGCGGGACGCCGGGCGGATAATGCTTGAGCCAGAAGCGTTCCATGATTCGATCCGTCCCCCCGTTGTCGGATCCGCGGTCCCCGGGATCAGGGCGGCGCACGCACCGGGATCGGTACGTTGCAGACGTCGACGTAACCGGCCGGCACGAGGTACCAGTCGTCGCGGCGGTTGCGTCGCGTCTCGATCAGTGCGCGGAAGCTGGCCGTGTCGGTTCGCAGTATCTCGAGTCGCTCGCGTTCGCCGACCGGCACGTCGGCGGCCAGCCGCACGCTCGTGATCGGCACGCGCTGTTCGGGCTTCTCGTAGAACCCGAGCGACCCGCTGCCACGCGGCAGTACGGAGACGAGCTCCATGCCTTTGACGACGCGGCCGACGAGTGCGATGTTGCGGTCGAGCTGGCGCGGAGCATGCCCGATCACGACGTAGAGTTCGCTGCCGTTGCCGCTGTCGGGTTCGTTGCCGCGTCCCGCCCCGACCATGGCGTAGCAGTGCGTGAGCCACGCCTCCGTCTTCGCAGCGTTCCGTGCGGCAGGAAAGCCCCGCAGGAAACCGGTCTCCGGAGCGTAGCCGTCCGGGTCCGCCATCGGCAGGAACGCGAGCGTCGTCGTCAGCGGCACCGTGAATTCGGCGGGAACCCTGGGCTTTGCGGAGCCGAGCGACCGCTTGCCGTCCGCGTCGCCCCACTGCACGACGAAGTTGTCCTGCGAGCGGATCACGGCCAATCCGTCGAAATACTTCTCCCGCACGAGGGTACGCAGGTTCGCGACGTGCAGCGGCGCCACCGCGGGCGCGAGCTCGATGACCACGCGACCTTGCGTCAGCTGCAGGTACAGGGTGTTCTCGGGATCGAGCGAGCGCCAGTCTGCCGGCCCGGTCGCCGCCAGCACGTCGCTCATCGTGCGCGACGGCGCCTTCGCCTGCGCGGATGACGGCGCGGCCGGCGCCTGCGCGAAAGTGACGGCCGCCAGCAGCATGGCGACGCTGCCAGCCGACACGGGCCAGCCCGGGCACCGTGACGCCACCTGCGTCATGACTGCGGCTTGCGCGGGCCCAGGATGCTCCACACCTGCTTCAGGCTCTCGGCAGCCTTGCGGCAGGCATCGAGCGACTCCTCGAGGCTCTCGCGCGATTGCGGCTCGAGCGATCCGGCCTCGAGCATCATCTCGAGCTGCAGCACAGCGATCGAGAGCTCGTCGTTCACGCCGTGAAGGAGCCGGCGCATGTCGAGCACCTGTGCGTCGGGAATGCCGTGGGCCATGCGGTGGATACCTCAGCTCGAGGCGAGCGCGGTGCGGGCGAAACCCTCGAGGAACAACTGCATCCGGGCCATGCCCTCGGGCGTCAGTTCGACGTAGGTCCGGCGGCGATCGGCCGGATCGGGCATGCGCGCCGCGAGTCCCCCCTGGATCAGGTCCTCGATGCGACGCAGCGCGGTCGTCATCGGGCTCTTCGACGAGAGCGCGAGGCTCGTGACCGAAAGATGCTGCCCGGCGAGCCGTGCCCGCATCAGCTCGGCAAGCATCTCCCAGGCCGGCTCGGGCATCACCGCTTCGCCGAAGATGCTCGACCGCGCTTCCTGGAGCTTCTGCAGCAGCTTGAGCGTACGCAGGCCCGTCTCCTCCGGCCGGGCCGACTGCGGCCCCGCCCCGTCGCGGCGTCCGGACGAGTCGTGTTCGATCGTGCGCCGCATGTCCTCGGCGAGCGCCTTGGCGGTGTCGGCAATCTGCTGCAGTTCCCGCGCGCCGGGCGAATCCACGGCCGTGGCGCGCACCTTGCGGATGCTCTCCGCGCGCGCGAGGGCGTGCTGCACGGCTTCGCGCAGGGTCTTGGGCTCGATCGGCTTGAACAGGTAGTCGCTGGCCTCGAGGCGCATGGCGGCCACCGCCGTCTCGAGCGAGGCCTGGCCGGTCACCAGCAGCAGCTGCATCCACGGCCGATCGCGGAATTCACGGCGGACCGTGCCGAGGAATTCGATGCCGTCGACCGTCGGCATGTAGATGTCGCTCACGACGACGTCGATCTCGTCGCTCAGCTTGAGGACATTGAGGGCCTCGGCGGCCGACTCGGCGGTCTTGCATGCGATCCCGCTGCTGCCCAGGACCCGCGACATCAGCCGCAGCGCACGCACTTCATCGTCGACGACGAGGACGCGGGCGGGTGCAGGTGGTTCCATGGCCGCAATGTACCTTCTGGTAACACGAGGTGTCAGCTTGCCCCCGGGCCGCACGCCCGTCCCTGCCGGCCGCCCGGTCCGATGCATCCGCTTCGGTTTGATCCCGGATCGCGGCCGGCGGCGCCGGGCTATCGTTGGTCAGGGTGCCACGTCGGGCCGACCGAGCAAAGTCGCGATTTTCCGCAACAGCTCGAGCCGGTCGAACGGCTTGGTCATCACCGCGTCCGCCCCTGCCTGACTCGCTTCCCGTCGCGTCTCCTCGTCGTCCATCCCTGTCAGCAGCATGAACTTCACCGCCGCCAGCTCCTGCCTGCCCCGCATCCAGCGGCAGAATTCCGTTCCGGTCATGTCCGGCATCAGCAGGTCGACGAGCGCGGCCGCGGGGGGTTCGGGCTCCATGAGCGCAATGGCGGCTTGGGGATCGGGCGCAGCCAACACGCGGTATCCGGCATGCCGCAGGATGATCCGCATCAGCTCGCGCGACCGCGCGTCGTCGTCCACGACGAGGATCAGCGCCCCAGGCTCCGCGAGGTCCTGCATGGGCGGATTGTACGCAACGAATCCGCGCCCAGCCGTCTTTACACCGCTGGTTTGCGTCGCAATGTCCCCGCGGACGGCGGGAGCTGCCGTCGAGCGACGTCGGGAAGCGAGGCAACCGTGCGTATCCTGATGATCGAAGACAACGAATCGAACGCCTACCTGGCGCGATTCCTGCTCGAGCGGCGCGGCCATGAGGTCGTCGTCGCGCCCACCGGGGGCGAGGGCATCGCGCTCGCCGGGGGCTCCCGCTACGACCTGATCCTGCTCGACCTGCGCCTTCCGGACGGCGACGGCTGCGACTTCGTCCCGGGACTGATGGGGACCGACGCCGGCCAGGCGACGCCGATCGTCGCGGTCAGCGCGCATGCACTCGCCGCGGACCGCGCCCGGGCGATCGAAGTCGGCTGCCGTGCGTTCATCGAGAAGCCGATCGACGTCACGACGTTCGCCGACCGCATCGAACAGGTCGCCCGCGCGCACGCCTGAGGGCACCGGCGCGACAACCTCGTTGCTGCCGCTTTCGCCCGCTGTAGGCGCACGCGCACCGCTACTGTATTCCGCTGCTGTCGGCGCCGCCGCGCGCTGCGACGAGGTCGTCCTGCGCCCGGACACCCGCTAGCATCGGACCGCGCGGCGCCTGCGGGCCGCCCGACCGGTGCACGGATCTCCATCAATTCGAGCGGTCAAGCATGAACGTCGCAGTCGACCGGCGACAGGACGCGGGGTCGCCGCCCGAAGCGGGTGCGCTCGGCCTCGATCCGGCGGAGTTCGCGGCGCACCCGGGCCAGTCGGCCTGCGTGTTGCTCGACAACGGCCCGCTCGCATTGCAGATGCGCGCGGTCCTCGCGGATGAGGCCCGGCGGTCGATCGACCTCCAGACGTATATCTACGACGACGACGAAGCCGGCATCGTGCTGGTGGACCGGCTGCGCGCCGCTGCGGAACGCGGCGTACGCGTGCGCCTGCTGATCGACGACAACGGCCTGCGCACGGACGAGTGCCTGCCGCTGCTGCTCGACGCGTTGCCGAACGCCGAGGTGCGCGTCTTCAACCCTTTCCGCCTGCGGCCGCGCTGGACCAGGCCGCTGCAGCTGCCGTTCGAGTTCCGGCGCCTCAACCACCGCATGCACAACAAGCTCTTCGTGGTCGACGACGCCGC
>CAVQQX010000071.1:0-9830 GCA_963714645.1 uncultured Gammaproteobacteria bacterium | reverse complement strand
GGTTCGCGGCGGGCACCTGCTCGAGCGCGGCGCTGGCCCAGGACACGGCCGACGGGGCCGGCCTCGAGACGGTCTACGTCACGGGATCGCGCATCGCCCGTTCGTCCGATTTTGAAAACCCGGCGCCCGTCGTGACGTTCGACAAGAGCGACCTCGACAAGTCCGGCTACAACAACCTGCAACAGCTGCTCGAGGAGCAACCCTTCGTCGGCAACGGCACGTTCTCGACCCGCGGCAACAACCAGGACTCGACTGCGAACGGCGCTGCCTCGGTCAGCCTGCGCGGCCTCGGCGCGGACGCGACGCTCGTGCTGGTCAACGGGCGGCGAGTGGCACTGAGCTCGTTCGCCGAAAGCATCACGACGAACTTCGTCGACATCAACACGATCCCGGTCGCTGCGATCGAGCGCCTCGAGGTGCTCAAGGACGGTGCGTCCGCCGTGTACGGCGCCGACGCCATTGCGGGCGTGGTGAACGTGATCCTGCGCAAGGACTTTGAAGGCTTCGAGGTGTCCGGCGGCTACGGTGGCGCAGACGGCTACGACGAGACGAACGCGTCCGCGATCTGGGGCGCCGGCGACGACGACTCCAATATCACGCTGATCGTCGACTACTTCAAGAACAGCACGCTCAAGAACACCGAGCGCGGCTACCTCGGAACGGCCAACCAATCGCCGCGCGGCGGTGCGGACCTGCGTTCATCGCGCAGCTTCCCGGGCAGCTTCATCGTGAACGGCACGCCGACGATCGACCCGGCCTGTCCGGCGGATCGTGCCGACGGAGCGACGTGCGTCTACGATTTCGGGCCCTGGAACCTGCTCACGCCGGAAGCCGAGCGCACCGGTGTGATGCTGCTCGGCCGCAAGGATTTCGGGCCCGCCGAGTTCTTCACCGAGTTTGCGGCGCAGCACAACACCTCGATCGCACAGGGCGCACCGACGCCGATCGACGATTCCGCGGGCCTGACCGTGCCCTCGACCCACCCCGACAACCCGTTTGCGGGTGCGGTCGGCGACATCGTCATCCGTCGCTTCCGCACGGTCGACGCGGGCGCCCGTGTCTGGAACATCGAAACCGACAACCTGCGCCTCGTCGCGGGCCTGCGCGGTGAAGTGTTCGACGGCTGGAACTGGGAAGTTTCGGCGCAGCGCGGGCGCAGCGAAACCGAGCAGACCGGCAGCCGCAAGGACGGTTGGGTGCGCACGGACTTCCTGCAGCAGGAGATCGACGCGGGCCGGTACAACCCGTTCGGCGGCTTCATGAACTCGGACGCCGCCATTGCGGCGATCACGACGAGCCTGGTGCGCCAGGGCACGTCGGAGCTCACCGCCTACGACGCGCAGATCTCCGGCGAGCTGTTCGACCTGCCCGGCGGGCGCGCCGCAATGGCGACGGGCCTCGAGTACCGGGAGGAGAGCATCATCGACCAGCCTGACGACCAGTTCGTGCGCGGACTGATCTTCGGCACGGAGGCGGTTTCAGCGAAGGCGGACCGGGACAACTGGTCGGCGTTCGTCGAGTTCTCGCTGCCGCTGCTCGACACGCTCGAGGTCAACCTCGCGGCGCGCTACGATGACTACAGCGACTTCGGCGACACCACCAATCCCAAGATCTCCGCGCGCTGGGAGCCGCTCGAGGGCCTGGCCTTCCGCGCGTCGTGGGGCACGGGGTTCCGCGCTCCGTCGCTCGCGCAGATCGGCCTCGGCCCATCGCAGGAGTCGCAGTTCTTCGAGGACACCTACGGCTGCGACGTCAACCCGCTCTACTGCGGCAACCTCGACTACAACATCGTCTTCTCGGGCAATCCCGACCTGAAGCCGGAAGAATCGGAGAACTTCAACGTGGGCGTGGCCTGGAAGCCGAACGACATGTGGACCATGTCGGTCGACTACTGGGACATCAAGCAGGAAGACAAGATCGACGAGGTGCCGTTCGGGTTCATCTATCAGCAGTTCTGCGGCACGCAGGACAGCACGGTGTGCACCCGCGGCACACCGTTGCTCGGTGACGCGCTCGGCCCGCTGCTCACGGTCAATTCGGGCTTCATCAACATCGGCGAGCAGTCGACCAACGGCGTGGACCTGAGCGTGTACTTCCGGAGCGAGCTCGGGGCCGGCGAACTCACGCTGGGCCTCGATTATTCGCGCATGCTCGAGTTCGAGAAGGTCGAACTGAACTCGGCCGGCGACAGCTTCGTCACGCGCGACCTCACGGGCGAATACGAGTACCCGGAGGACAGGTTCGTGTTGACGGGTGACTGGTCGATGGCGGACTGGGGCCTGCGCGCCACGGTCAACTACATCGGCAAGTTCGAAGACCAGCCCGACGTCGACTTCGACGGCGTGCTGGACTACGACAGCAACTCGACGCGCAACGTCGATGCGTTCACGACCCTGAACCTCCAGGCCCGCTACGAGGGCTTCGAGGGACTCACGCTCGCCCTCGGGGTCGACAACGCGCTCGACGAGGATCCGCCCTTCGCGATCGGCGACGGCGACACCGACCTCTACGGCTACGTGGCCGGGATCCACGACCCGCGCGGCCAGTTCTTCTATGGCAAGGTAACCTACCGCTTCTGATCGCGGTGCAATGACGGGCGGGGACGCGTAGGCGTCCCCGCCTTTGTTAGTTCCTGCCGCGGTCTTCCGAGCCGAGCACGGTCTCGATCATCCGCTTCGATTTCTTGCAACCCGCCGCGGCGCCCAGCTTGAACCACTTGAGCGCTTCGGCCTTGTCGGCCTGTGTGCCGTAGCCGTGCAGGTACAGGAAGGCCAGGTTGGACATGGCGACGTTGAGTCCCTGTGCGGCCGCGAGCCGATACCACTTCGCCGCGCGAGCATAGCTCTGCTTGCAGCCGAACCCGTTCTCGTAGGCGGCGCCCACGTTGTTCTGTCCGGTCGCCGAGCCGGCGAGCGCACTCTCCGCGTACCAGCGGAACGCCTGCTTCGGACTGAACTTCACGCCGTGCGCGGCTTCGCGAAAGAGGTCGCCGAGCTGCCATGCGGCGTCACGGTTGCCCTTGCGGGCTTCGTCGAACAGTTGCGCGAGGTCCATCGTCAGCACCGTCGTCGGGCGCGTCGTGCGCGCGGGATTTCGATGCCGTCAATGTGCCGCAATCCGCGGTGCGTATGCACGCGATGCGGCCGGTTCGGATGAAGAATCGTGACGTCGGTGCGTCACGGCGCGGCTCGCTGGCATCGCGAAACGCGACGGCCCGCTCATTCCAGCCCGACGGATATCTCCTCGAGTGTCTCGCGCCACACCTTGAAGCACATCTCCAGGTTGTCCGCCGTCACGCCGCCGTGCAGGATGATCGGGGTCTGCACGACCAGATCGCCGTCCTGGTCGACGCTCGCCTTGACCGTCGCGAAGCTGGTGTTGATCGCGTTGGGCAGGCCCGCGGGCACGCCGTCCTCGAAGCGCATGAACGTGCGCAGGCCGACCATGCCGAACTCGCCGTTGCCACCCTCCCGCTCGCCGACGAACACCACGAGGAAAGGCTGTTCCCGGACGGTGCTCTTGATCAACGGCGCCTGTCCGTCGCGCTCCTCGAGCTCCGTCGCGGCGAATCCCCACCGCTGCATCAGCTTGAGCAGGTCGGTCGCACAGATTCCGTCGAACGCGAAGCCCGCGCTCAGGCGCGTGCCGAGCTGCAGCCGGAACTCGAGCGGAGTCGTGCCGTCGTAGTGGAGCGCTTTCCACAGAATGGCGATCGCCTCGCGCGCGAGCGCCCGCACGGCGCGACCGCCGGACACGAGCACGTTCTTGCGGTACAGGCCCTCGTCACGACCGTGACGCACGAGCTCGAAGCCGTGATCGCGGAGCAGCTCGACCTGCGACTGCCCGAGCCCGGTCGCGCCGTCCCACGCCGACCCGGAGATCGCGAACGCGACCACACCGCCGTGTGTCCGCTCGTCGGGCTCCGATCGGAACTGCAGGCACAGAGTCCGGAAGTCCGGCGTGGTGAACTCGAGCGCGTAGCTCGAGAAATCACCGAGCCGCCAGGTCTGGTCGCGGTCGCGCGCGGGCCAGAGGCACACCGCGCGGAGATGCTTGCAGAGCTGGCGCTCGCACGACTTGTCGAAGAGATCGGCGCGCTGCGGCCGCGCTCGCGCCGGCGCCGGCCGACCCTCGATGAGCACGCCCGTGTCATCGAACGGGCGCCATGGCGCGCCTTCGCTCGCGAGCCAGTCGCTGAACGTCGTGCGGGCGTGAAGGGCCCATGCGCGGGAGGCGGGTGCGCCGTCCGCTGCGCCCGCGACGGGTGTCGCCTTGTGGGGCCGGTTCCTTGGCATGGCGATCCACGTTCCTGTGGAGGATGAGCCAAGCTACCTCGCGATTCGCGACGTTGGCAATCAGCGGGAGCGCGACCCGCGGCACTCCGCGAGTCGCTTCATCCCACCACCTTGTCATCCCACCACCTTGTCATCCCACCACCTTGTCATCCCACCACCTTGTCATCCCACCACCTTGTCATCCCACCACCTTGCGCCAGACCAGCATCTGGTTGTTCGCGGGCATGGCGGCGTCTTCCCGCAGAATCAGGCCCTGCGCCGCGGCGAGCTCGTCGACGGATTCGAAATCGCGGATGCCGCTCGACGGGTCACGCTGTCGCAGGGAGTCGTCAAAGGCGTGGTTGCTGTGGGACGTGTACTGACCTCCGTACCGGAAAGGGCCGTATACGAACAGCAGCCCTTCCGGACGCAGCACGCGCCCCACCCCCCTGAACAACGCCTGCACGTGCTTCCAGTCCATGATGTGCAGCGTGTTCGCGGTGTAGACCGCATCCGCGCTGTCGGCGACGCAGGGCCAGTCGTGCTGCGCGACGTCGAGCTCGAGCGGCGGCAGCAGGTTGCAGGGACCCTCGACACCGATCCTGGCTGTGAGGCTCGCCAGATGCTCGGCCAGGTCGGTCGGCTGCCATGAGAGATGCGGCAGGTGCCGCGAGAAATGCACGGCGTGCTGCCCGGTGCCGGAACCGATCTCGAGCACGACCCCTGCGGTGTCGCCGAGCGAGCGTCGCAGCACCTCGAGGATCGGGCCTTTGTTGCGCTCGCAGGCGTCCGAGAACGGCAGCGGCTGCACGAACGATGCCGGGCGCGGATCGGGCGGACTCGCAGAGCTTCGACGCGCCATCAGCCGGCGTCCCCGGTGCATTCGCGACCATCCTTCATCATAAAGGACACCTTTTTCAGGACGCGGACGTCGGCGAGCGGGTCGCCATCGATCGCGATCAGGTCGGCGCGGATGGCATCGCGCAAGGCGAGGGTCGCGCCCGTACGGTCGCCCAGGTTGTGTACCGTCGTCAAACCGGCCCCCGGCAGCTCGCGGCAGTCGTTCGCATGGCTCGAGGCGTGTCTCGACGCGGTACGGGGTGACAGTCTATTGTCCGGCCCTCCTACCGTCCACGCTTACGCCGATGCCTACGTCCTCAGCCCCCGCTCACCTGCTCGCGCGCCTCGCTGCACTGTCCCTGCTGGCAACCCTGGTCACGGGCTGTCGCACCGAGCCGCCGTCCCCGGACGCCAACCGCACGGCTCCCGCGCCGGCGGCGACGCCTGGGGAAGCGTCCGCGCGAGCGGGCCTGCATGCCGGCGTGGCAGCGGCCAATCCGCTCGCCGTCGATGCAGGCGTGCAGGTGCTGCGTGCCGGCGGTTCCGCGATCGACGCCGCCGTGGCCGTGCAGGCCATGCTCGGCCTGGTCGAGCCGCAGAGTTCCGGCCTGGGGGGCGGCGCGTTCCTGCTCTACTTCGATGCGCGCTCGCGCACGCTGACCGCATTCGACGGACGCGAGACGGCGCCGGCGGGGGCGACGCCCGACATGTTCCTCGATGCGAGCGGTGAGCCGCTCACCTACTCCGACGCCGTGACGAGCGGTCGCGCTACGGGCGTTCCGGGCGCCGTGGCGATGCTCGGCGCCGCGCACGAGCGTTTCGGCAAGTTGCCGTGGCGCGAACTGTTCGGCGCCGCCACCGCCGCCGCGGAGACGGGATTCGTCGTTCCTCAACGGCTCGGCCGGTTCGCGAGCAGCAGCTTCACGCAGGCGACGTTGCACGATGCGCGCGCACTGTTCACGAAAGCCGACGGCGCGCTGATCCAGGCAGGGGATACGCTCCGCAACGCCCCCTACGCTGCGACGCTGCGCACGGTCGCCGAGCGCGGACCGCGGGCCCTGCTCGAAGGACCGCTCGCCGAGCAGATCGTCGCCCGCACGCACGCGGAGCCGCGTCCCGGCACGCTCACGATGGCCGACCTCGCCGCCTATGCGCCCCGCGTGTCCGCACCGCTCTGCCGGCCATTCCGTGTCTACGTGGTGTGCGTGCCGCCGCCGCCGTCGAGCGGCGTCGCACTGCTCGAGCTGCTCGGGTTGCTCGAGCGCACCGACATCGGCACGCGCGGACCCGCGGATCCCCAGGCCTGGTTCCTGTTCGCCGAGGCGAGCCGGCTGATGTACGCGGATCGCGACCAGTATGTCGCCGACCCGCGGTTCGTCGCCGTTCCGGTGGACGGGCTCGTCGACCCGCGCTACCTGGACGACCGTGTCCGCCTGATCGGGGCGCGCGCGGCCGCTGCGGCGCCTCCGGCAGGAAGTCCGCCCGGCGCCTCGATGACGCGCGTGGGTCGCGACGCGACCGCGGACGTGCCCGGGACCAGCCATTTCGTCGTGGTCGACACCGAGGGCAACGTCGCTTCAATGACGACTTCGGTGGAATCGCTGTTCGGCTCCGGCCGCTCGGTGGGCGGATTCTTCCTGAACAACCAGCTCACCGATTTCTCGTTCACCGCGGTCGACGCGTCGGGTCGCGCCGTCGCCAACGCCGTGGCCGGTGGCAAGCGCCCGCGATCGTCGATGTCGCCGGTGGTGGTACTCGATCGCGAGACCGGCGCATTCGTCGCCGCGCTCGGTTCGCCGGGCGGTTCCGCGATCCTCGCCTACAACGCGAAGGCGCTCGTCGCGCTGCTGCTGTGGGACCTGCCGCTGCAGCACGCATTCGATCTGCCGAACGTGATCGCGCGCGGCACCGAGGTCTTCGGCGAGGCGGCGAAGTTCTCCCCCCAGGTGCTCGAGCAGCTGGCCGAACGCGGCATCACGGTGAAACCCGGCCGCGGCGAGGAATCCGGGCTGCATGGCGTTGCACTGCGAGGGCCTCGCCACGACCAGTTCGACGCGGCCGCCGACCGGCGTCGCGAGGGAACCTGGCGCGAACCGTGAGGGTCCACGCGCGGGCGCGGACGGCGCGCCAGCCGCCCCGCCTCAGTTGCGCAAGGCGTGCGCGAGTCCCGCGCGCGTCAACTGCACCACGACCGGTGACAGCGCCAGCAGCGCGATCAGGTTCGGGACGGCCATCAGCGCGTTGAGGGTGTCGGCGATCGTCCACGCCAGGTCCAGATGCGTCACCGCGCCGAAGAACACGGCGATCGTCCACAGCACGCGGTACGGCTGGATGGTCCAGCGGCCGACGAGGAACTGCCAGCAACGTTCTCCGTAGTACGACCATCCAAAGATCGTGGTGAGCGCGAAGATGCCGAGCGCGATGGCGACGATCTCGTCGCCGATGCCCGGCATGGCCGACCGGAATGCGAGCTGGGTCAGCGCGGCGCCCGTCTGCCCGGACTCCCAGGCGCCGGAGACGACGATGACCAGGCCGGTCATCGAGCACACGATGATCGTGTCGAAGAACGTGCCCATCATGCCGATGAGCCCGCTGCGCACCGGGTCGTTGGTCATGCCGGCCGCCTGCGCGATGCCCGCCGTGCCGAGCCCGGCTTCATTGGAGAAGATGCCGCGGGCCACGCCGTAGCGGATCGCGGCGATCATCGCCGCGCCCGTGAACCCGCCCACGGCCGCCGTGCCCGTGAACGCCGTCTCGCAGATCAGCGCGAACGCCGCGGGGATGCGGTCCAGGTGGTAGACCAGCACGAACAGCGACGCCCCGACGTAACCGATCGCCATGAACGGCACCAGCCAGTTCGACACGGCCGCGATGCGCTTGATGCCGCCCAGGATCACGGCACCCGTGAGCACGGTGAGCACCACGCCGGTGAGCGTGGGGCTGATCGCGAAGGAATTCTGCATCGCCGCAGCAATGCTGTTCGCCTGCACCATGTTGCCGATGCCGAAGCCCGCGACCCCGCCGAAGACGGCGAACAAGGTTCCGAGCCAGGCCCAGCGTCGGCCGAGCCCGTTGCGAATCGCGTACATCGGTCCACCGACCCAGCGGCCCTCGGCGTCGCGTTCGCGGAAATGCACGGCGAGCAGGACCTCGGCGTACTTCGTCGCCATGCCGACGAGCGCAGTCATCCACATCCAGAACACCGCGCCCGGACCACCGAGGGCGACGGCTGTGGCCACGCCCGCGATGTTGCCGACGCCGATCGTCGCGGCGAGGCAGGTCATCAGGGCGGAGAATGGGCTCACTTCGCCGTGCGCCTCGTCGCCGCCCCGTCCGCCCCAGACGAGACGCAAGCCGGCGGGAATCCGCGCGACCGGCATGCCGCGGAGGCGCAACTGTAGGAAGAAGCCCGTGCCGAGGATCAGGACCAGCATCGGCGGCCCCCAGACGATGGAATTGAGCGCGCTCATCCAGGCGGTGAATGCTTGCATCGGCCTTGGGCCTCCCGTGTTTCTTCCGGCCTGGCGCGGCCGCGTCGAGGCGTCCGCGCGTGAGCCGCAACGTTACCTGAGTTCGCGGCCCGGCGGTGCGCCGCGGCATGCGGCAGCACCTGCGTCCCTCAAGCGTCCGTCCTCGTCGATGAACCGCCACGCGTAGCGTCCTCGCTCGAGGGTGAGTTGCAATACACCGTGCTCGAGCACGCGCGCGCGGCTCGTGTACGGAGGACGCCAGAACCCGTGCAGTGCCGCCCCGCCAGTGCCGACTGTGAACTGCCGCAGACCCGTGCCGTCGGTGTGGCGGCGTCCGCCCGAGTCGACGGGTTCGAACGCCTCGTAAAAATGCTCGTGTCCGCTCAGAACCAGGTCGCCGCCATGCGCATCGAGCACTTCCCAGAGCGGACGCATGTGTTCGCCCGAGCCTCGATGCCACCCTGACGACACGAGCGGCGTGTGCCACATCGCCGCGACGCAGCCTGGCGCGTCGGCGGACGAGCCGTCCGGCGCGCGCTGCCGGTCGAGCGCCTGCACGAGCCAGTCGCGCTGGGCCTCCATGGCCGTGCCTGAGACGTTGCTGTCCAGGCCGACCAGCAGCCAGCCCGGGGCCGGCCGCAGCGCGAACGCCACGAAACGTGGATCCGGCGCGAACGCGTCAGTGCCGAAATACGCGCGAAAATCCCGGGCGCCGCCGCCGACGTAATCGTGATTGCCGGGCACTGCGATGGTCCGTGCGCGATGGGCGCCCCAGGTCGGCTCGTAGCAGCGTGCGAGCGTCGCGGCATCGGCGTACGGGTAGGCCATGTCGCCGAGCCCGAGCACCGTGGCACCGCGCGGGACGAGCCGCGCGGTGCGAGCCGCTGCCGTGTCGGGCGGATCGTCCCGGCCGCAGTCGGCGATGTCGCCGACGGCATAGACCTGGACCGCGCCCGACGGCACCGCCACGGGCGTGACGTGGCGCGGACGCGGCGTGAGCGGCGCACAGGCCGCGATGGCGCCGATGCACGCCACCACCACCGCACGCGAGGATCGCCGCGCGCAGGGCCGCGGTCTCACGTCAGCCCGGCTTGCAGCAGAAGCAGTCGGGCATGTTGCGGGCCACGGCATCGACCTTGTGGGTTGCCGTCGACCACGAGCGCAACCATGAACCGGTAGCACGACGTGCCGCGGGCGCGGTCGTGGGTGCCGAGCGTGACGTAGCCGATCATCGTCTTTGTTCCCC
>CAVQQX010000070.1:0-27520 GCA_963714645.1 uncultured Gammaproteobacteria bacterium | reverse complement strand
TGGATGCGCTCGAACTCGTGATCACGGCCTTCATGCCGAGCAGCATGGTTCCCTTGGCGGCCCAGTCGCGCGAGGACCCGGTGCCGTATTCCTTGCCTGCATCAGCGGCGGGCGCACCCTTGGCTCGTGTTTCCCCATGGCGGCGCTCGAGATTCGACATCTGCTCGCCTGCCGGAGGCGCGGAGCGTCACGCCGCCCTCCTGGGACCAGCGCAGGCGGATGTTCGCGAACGTGCCGCGCATCATCACCTCGCGGGTTCCGCGCCGCGCGCCGTACTGGTTGAAGTTGGCGGGCTGTACCCCCTGCGACATCAGGTATTTCGCCGCGGGGCTGGATTTCGCAATGTTGCCTGCCGGCGAAATATGGTCCGTCGTCACCGAGTCGCCGAGCACGGCCAGCGCCCGCGCGCCCCGGATGTCCGAGACGGCGCCGGGCGTCATCGTCATGCCCGGAAGTAGGGCGGATTGCGCACGTAAGTCGAGGTCGGCTGCCACCGTAGACTTCGTCCTTCGGTCTCGATCGCCTGCCAGTGCTCGTCGCCCGTGAACACGCTGGAGTAGCTCTTGCCGAACATCGCCGAGTCCACGGCGGCGCCGACGGTGGTCGCCACCTCGTGCGCCGACGGCCAGATGTCCTTGAGGAACACAGTAGCACCGCCGGCATCGACGCCGATCGGCTCTTGGCCAAGTCGATATCCATCGTGCCGGCAAGCGACGTCACGACGAGCGGCGGCGACGCGAGGAAGTTCATCTTGACCTCGGCGTGCACGGCGGCCTTGAATTGCGAATTTGCCGGAAAGCACCGAGGTCGCGACGACCCCGTGCGCAGGCCGTCCGAAATCTCGGGCCGCAGCGCGCCCGAGTTGCCGATGCAGGTGGCCCACGACGTCCATGCCCTCGAGTTCGCCGAGCAATCCCGCCTTCTGCAGGAGTCCGTCACGACGCGGGAGCCGGGCGCAAGGCTCGTCGACCCAGGGCTTCGAGGTGAGGCCGCGCCGACGCGCGTGCATTTCGCGCGAGCAGGCCTGCCGCCATCAGCACACTCGGGTTCGAGGTGTTCGGTGCAGCTCGTGATCGCCGCGATCACCACGGCGCCGTCGACCAGCTCGAACGTCCGTCCGCTGCTCGTCACGGTCGCCGAGAGCCGGTCGCGGATGCGTTCTTGACCTGACGTGCGATCGCCGCGAGGTGCTTGCGATAGATCTCCTGCGACGACACCTGAGCGGCACCCTGCGGGCGCTTCGGCCCCGCGAACTCGGCTCCAACCGCGGCGAGGTCGAGCTCGAGCAATGTCCAGCCTCGCGCATCCCGTCCGTGCGCCAGAGGCCCGGGCCCTCGCATACGCTTCGACGAGCGCCACCTGCTCGGCCGGCGCCCGGTCAGCTCGAGGTAGCGAAGGGTTTCCTCGTCGATCGGGAAGATCGCGACGGTGCTGCCGAATTCCGGGTACATGTTCGCGATCGTCGCGGTCCGCGCAGCGGGAGCTGCGACAGGCCGTCGCCGAAGAACTCGACGAACTTGTCGACGACGCCCTTCTTGCGGAGCATCTCCGTCGACGCAGGTCCGACGCGGTCGCGCCTGAGCGCAGCGTGCGCCTTTGAGCGAACCCGATGACCTGCGAATCCAGCATCGTGACGGGCTGACCGAGCATCGCCGCCTCGCCTCCATGTGGCCCCAGCGAGCACGCCCAGGCCGTTCACCATGGTCGTGTGCGAGTCCGTGCCCACGAGCGTGTCCGGAACGCGCGCCGCGTGCCGTCCTTGTCCTCGTGGAACACCACGCGCGCGAGGTGCTCGAGGTCGACCTGATGGACGATGCCCGTGCTCGGCGGGACGACCTTGAAATTGCGCAGTTGCCGTCTGGCTCAGCGAGGAAAGAGTAGCGCTCGCCGTTGCGCGCGAACTCGATCGTGCCGCTTGTTGCGTGCGGCGTCGGCCGCGCCGTATTCGTTGACCTGCACGGAATGATCGATGACAAGTTCGGGGGAGCGCGAGCGGATTGATCTCCTGCGGGTTTCCTTCGAGGCGAACCATCGCTTCGCGCATCGCGGCAAGGTCGACGCATCGCCGGCAGCACCCGCGAAGTCTGCATCACGCGCGCCGCGCCAAGGTGATCTCGTGGCTGGGCGTGGCCTTCGCGTCCCACTTGACGAGCGCCTCGACGTCTTCGCGCGTGACGTTCACGCCGTCCTCGAAGCGAAGCAGGTTCTCGAGCAGGATCTTGAGTGGAGAAGGCAGCCGGTTCGAGACCGGGGCGCCGTCGTGGCGGGAGGGCTGTAGATCTCGAAGGACGGCCGGCCGGACCGCAAGCGACGTGCGGGTCTTGGAAACTGTTCTGATGGGGTCCCCGGCGGCTGCGCTGCATCCGCCGAATTATGGAGCTGCGTGCGGCGCGACGGATCGACTTCGCGCCTGGGTGGACCGCGGTGGCGATGACGGCGCTGCCGAGACACGTCTCGCCACGTCGTAGAAGACCGCCGACTGGCCCGGCGTCACGGCACGTTGTGCCGAGGCCGTGCGCACCTGGAAGTGCTTCTTCGCTATCGACCTCGCAGACCTGGTCGATCTGCCGATATCGTGTCTTCACCGTGCAGCGCAGGCTCGCGCCACAGGTCTCGGGGCTGTCACCCGCGATCCCTGGTCGCCGGCTCGGTCTGTGGAATTCCCGCCTCAGCAGCAGTGGGTGAGCGTGGTCCTGCACCGCCACATTCGCGCGCGACGTCGGTGCGCGGCACCTCACCACGGACGATCGGCGACCCGCACGCCGCTGAGCTCGAGCCCCGCCCGTGGTCCTAGTGCTGTAGTACATGAGTCCGCGATGACGCCCGAGCAGGCGCCCATCCGGCGCTTCTCCATGTCGCCCGGCGTCGCCGGCAGGTAACGCGCAGGAAGTCCGCGAAAGGTCGTTCGCCGATGAAGCAGATGCCGGTCGAGTCCTGCTTGTCGTGGCAGGCATGTCGGTGCCCCGCGCAATCGTCCGCACGTCGCGCTTGGCGAGTTCGCCCAGGGGAAACAGCACCGGTGCCAACTGCCGCTGCGTCAGCCGAGTGCAGGAAATAGCTCTGGTCCTTCGTGTCGTCGCGCGCCCGCAGCAGGCGTCCGTCCGTGCACCCGGCATAGTGGCCCGTCGCGAACCAGTCCGCGCCCCAGGCGCCTCGCGTACCGAAGGCGCCGAACTTGATCTCGCTGTTGCACGCGACGTCCGGATTCGGCGTGCGGCCGGCGTAGCTCGTCGCAGGAAGTGCGCGAACACGCGGTCGCGATACTCGGCGGCGAAGGAAATCGCGTGCACGTTCCAGGTCGTCGCAGACCTTGCGCTGTCCTGCATGTCCGCGGGCCGCGGCGCAGACGCGTCTGCGTCGTCGGCCCCGTTGCGCATGAAGAGCGCCTGCACGTCGTGCCGGCGGCTCGTACCGGACCGCGGTGACGTGCCGAATCCAGCGTGTCGTACTCGCCCTGTCGGGCGGCGTGGATTCGGCCGTCGCCGCGGTCCTGCTCAAGCAGGCCGGGCACGACGTGCAGGCGCTCTTCATGCGCAACTGGGACGACGACGAAGACGCGTACTGCACGGCTGCCGCGGACCTGCAGGACGCGCGCAAGGTCTGCGACGACCTGGAACTGCCGCTGCACGCGATTTCCTTCGCCGCCGAATATCGCGACCGCGTGTTCGCACACTTCCTCGACGAGCTGCGCGCCGGCCGCACCCCCAACCCCGACGTCGCGTGCAACCGCGAGATCAAGTTCGGCGTGTGCTTCGAGTACGCGAGGCGCCTGGGCGCAGACTGGTTCGCGACGGGCCACTATGCCCGCTGCATGGACGGTCGCCTGCTGCGGGCGCGCGACGGCACCAGGGACCAGAGCTATTTCCTGCACACGGTGCCGCGCGAGATGCTGGCGCGAACGCTGTTTCCGCTCGGCGAACTCGCGAAGACCGAAGTGAGGCACATTGCGCGGGCACACGCCCTGCCTGTCCACGACAAGCGCGACAGCACGGGCATCTGCTTCATCGGGGAGCGACCGTTCGCGGAGTTCCTGCAGAACTACCTGCCGGCGACGCCGGGCGACATCGAGACCCCGGATGGGCGCCTGCTCGGGCGTCATCGCGGACTCATGTACTACACACTGGGCCAGCGGCAGGGGCTCGAGCTCGGCGGCGTGCGGGGAGCCGCCGAGCGTCCGTGGTATGTGGCGCGCAAGGACGTCGCGCGCAATGTCCTCGTGGCGGTGCAGGACCACGATCACCCGCTGCTGCTGAGCCGGGAATTCACGACCGAGCCGGCGACCTGGATCGCGGGTGACAGCCCGACCCTGCCTGGCGCGAGCCTGCGCTGCACGGTGAAGACACGATATCGGCAGATCGACCAGGTCTGCGAGGTCGATAGCGAAGAAGGCGGCCGCTGCCGGGTGCGCACCGCCTCGGCACAACGTGCCGTGACGCCGGGCCAGTCGGCGGTCTTCTACGACGGTGAGACGTGTCTCGGCGGCGCCGTCATCGCCACCACGGTGCCGGCCCAGGCCGAAGTCGAACAGTCGCGCCGCGCCGCGCTATAATTCGGCGGTTTCGGCGCGCCGTTCCGCCGGAGGATCCATGAGAAACAGTTTCAAGACCCGCACGTCGCTTGCGGTCGGCCAGCAGTCCTTCGAGATCTACAGCCTCCCGGCCCTGACGGGCGCCGATCTCGACCGGCTGCCCTTCTCGCTCAAGATCCTGCTCGAGAACCTGCTTCGCTTCGAGGACGGCGTGAACGTCACGCGCGAAGACGTCGAGGCGCTCGTCAAGTGGGACGCGAAGGCCACGCCCAGCCACGAGATCGCCTTCACGCCGGCGCGCGTGATCATGCAGGACTTCACGGGTGTGCCGGCGATCGTCGACCTTGCCGCGATGCGCGAAGCGATGGTTCGCCTCGGAGGTAACCCGCAGGAGATCAATCCGCTCGCGCCTGCCGAACTTGTCATCGATCATTCCGTGCAGGTCGACGAATACGGCGCGGCCGACGCCGCACGCAACAACAGCACGATCGAGTTCGCGCGCAACGGCGAGCGCTACTCTTTCCTGCGCTGGGGCCAGACGGCGTTCCGCAATTTCAAGGTCGTCCCGCCGAGCACGGGCATCGTCCATCAGGTCAACCTCGAGCACCTCGCGCGCGTGGTGTTCCACGAGGACAAGGACGGCACGCGGCGCGCGTTCCCGGACACGCTCGTGGGCACGGACTCGCACACGACCATGGTGAACGGCCTGGGCGTGCTCGGCTGGGGCGTCGGCGGCATCGAAGCCGAGGCGGCGATGCTCGGTCAGCCCGTCACGATGCTGATTCCGCAGGTCATCGGGTTCCGGCTCAAAGGCGCACTCCCCGCGGGCGCGACCGCGACGGACCTCGTGCTGACCGTGACGGAGATGCTCCGCAAGAAGGGCGTCGTCGACAAGTTCGTCGAGTTCTTCGGCGACGGCCTGTCGCAGCTCCCGCTCGCGGACCGCGCGACGATCGCGAACATGTCCCCGGAATTCGGCAGCACCGTCGCGATCTTCCCGATCGACGAGGAAACCCTTCGCTACCTCGAGCTGACCGGGCGCCCGGCCGAGCAGGTGGCGCTCGTCGAAGCGTATGCGAGGGCCCAGGGCCTCTGGCGCACGAACGGGATGCGCGAGGCCGATTATTCCGACGTGCTCGAGCTCGACCTCGCCACGGTCGAGCCGAGCCTCGCGGGGCCGAAGCGCCCGCAGGACAGGGTGCCGCTCAGGTCGTCGCAGGAGATCTATCGCAAGCACCTCGCGGCGATGGCGGCGGAACGCAGGTCGAAGAACGCATCCGCGACCGGCTCGGCGACCGTGACGAGCAGCGGACGGACGTTCGAGCTGGTCGACGGCGCCGTGGTGATCGCGGCCATCACGAGCTGCACCAACACCTCGAACCCGAGTGTGCTGATGGCGGCAGGCCTGCTCGCGCGAAATGCACGTCGGCGCGGCCTCACCTCGAAGCCCTGGGTCAAGACGAGCCTTGCGCCCGGCTCCCGCGTCGTGACGGACTACCTGCAGAAGGCGGGATTGCTCGGCGAACTCGAGGGCATCGGCTTCTACGTCGTGGGTTACGGCTGCACCACCTGCATCGGCAACTCGGGCCCGCTGCGGCCCGAGATTTCGGACGGCCTGCGCACGGGCGACGTCGTCGCGACCTCGGTGCTTTCCGGCAACCGCAACTTCGAAGGCCGCGTGCACGCCGAGGTCAAGATGAACTTCCTCGCGTCGCCGCCGCTCGTCGTGGCGTACGCGCTTGCCGGCACGATGGATATCGACTTGGCCAACGAGCCGATCGGCGTCGATGCCGGCGGTGTACCTGTGTTCCTCAAGGACATCTGGCCGTCGGCGCACGAGGTGGCGACCACCGTCGGCGCCGCCGTGGACTCGGCGATGTTCCGCAAGAGCTACTCCAGCGTGTTCACGGGCGACGAGCACTGGCAGGCGATCGAGGTACCGAAGGACGAAGTCTACCGGTGGCAGCCGACCTCGACTTACGTGCGCAATCCGCCCTACTTCCAGGGCATGACGATGACGCCCGGCGCCGTCTCGGACATCCGGGGCGCGCGGGCGCTGGCCGTGCTCGGCGACTCGGTGACGACGGACCATATTTCGCCGGCAGGCAACATTGCGAAATCCAGCCCCGCGGCGAAATACCTGATGTCGCAGGGGGTACAGCCCGCCGACTTCAACCAGTACGGCGCGCGGCGCGGGAACCACGAGGTGATGATGCGCGGCACGTTCGCGAACATCCGCCTGCGCAACCTGCTGGTCCCGGGTACGGAGGGCGGCGTGACGCTGCACCTGCCGGCAGGCGAGCAGATGTCGATCTACGACGCGGCCATGAAGTACAAGGCCGAAGGTACGCCGCTGATCGTGCTTGCAGGCAAGGAATACGGCACCGGGTCCTCGCGCGACTGGGCCGCCAAGGGAACCATGCTGCTCGGCGTGAAGGCCGTGATCGCGGAGACCTTCGAGCGCATCCACCGCTCGAATCTGATCGGCATGGGCGTCCTGCCGCTGCAATTCCGCGGTGGCGAGAATGCGCAGACACTCGGGCTCACCGGCAAGGAAATCTTCGAGATCATCGGGCTGAACGCAGGCGCGGCGAAGGTCGTCACCGTGGTCGCGACACCACCCACGGGGACGGCGATCAAGTTCGAGGCGCGCGTGCGGATCGACACCCCGAAGGAGCGCGAGTACTTCCAGCACGGCGGCATCCTGCAGTACGTCATCCGCCAGCTCGCGAGCCAGGGCAAGGCTGCGTAGGAAGTGGCTGGTGGTTAGTGGCTGGAAGCTCGCCGCGCCATTCCCGCACTATGGCAGCAACGGCAGCAGCAGCAGGCCGACGAGCACGAACACGGCCACGAACACAGTCTCGCCCACGACCAGCGCGACGGGCCGCCAGCCGACTCGCGCGAGGTCGCCGAGCGATGTACGCGTGCCCAGCGCGGCGATCGCGATCACGAGGCACCAGCGCGAGATGTCCTGCATCGTCGTCGTCACGGACGGCGCAAGCCAGCCCGCGGAATTGACGGCGACGAGCACTGCGAAGACGACGAGGAATGCCGGCAGCAGCGGCGGCCGCGGGTCGTGCAGCCCTTGCGCGGGGACGCTTTCCTCGTTGCGCGCGCGTGCCGCGCGCTGCAGCACGAACGACAGTCCCAGCACGATCGGAAGCAGCATCGCGACGCGGAACAGCTTGACGATCGTCGCGGTATCCCCGGCGGCGTTCGAAACGCTGTACCCCGCACCCACCACCTGTGCGACGTCGTGGATCGTCGCGCCGAGGAAGATCCCGGCCGCATGCCCGGTGAAGCCGAATCCGGCGGCGATCACCGGATAGACGACCATCGCGATCGTCGAGAGCGCCGTCACCGCCACGACCGTCATGACGGTGTCACGCTCGCGGTCCGGGTGACGAGGCAGTACCGAGGCGATCGCGAGCGCGGCGGACGCGCCGCAGATGCCGACGGCGCCGCCGGTCAGGATGCCGAACGACCGCTGCAGGCGCAGCAAGCGTGCCATGGCGAGGCCGCAGAGCAGGCTCGCGACCACGGCAGCGGCAGTCAGCAGCAGCGAACCGCTACCGAGCGACTGCACCTGCGTCAGCGTGATCCGGGCGCCGAGCAATGCGACGCCGAGGCGCAGGATGCCGCGCGAGGCAGCGTCGAGTCCCGGCTTGCAGCGCGGGTCTGCGGAGACGAAATTCACGGCGATGCCGAGCAGCAGCGCGAACAGCATCACGGGCGTGGCGTAGTGCTCGGCGAGCCAGGATGCGGCAAGCGCGACGAGTCCCGCGATCACGAGCCCCGGGCCCAGGCTGCGTGCCCCGGCCAGCGACGGTAAGGTTTTCATCGTTCGCGCGGTCCTCTCCCCCGAGTCGGCGCATGCCGCCCCCGAGTCGGCGCATGGTAGTGCGCCCGGCGTCGAACCGTGGCACCGCGAAGAGGTCCATGCTGCATGAGTACGCGAAGATATCGTTTCCGCCAGCCGTTGCCCTCCGAGATCACGCCGCCGGAACGGTATCTCGGGCGTCGCGAATTCATTGCCGGCCTCGCGGCGGCCGGTGCCGCAGGGTTCGCTGCGCCCCGCGCCGCGCACGCAGCGTCCCTCAAGTACACGCGAAATGCGCGTCTCAGCCTGCGAGAGACTCCAAATTCCATAGAGGATATAACGACTTACAACAACTTTTACGAATTCGGGACAGATAAGGCCGACCCTGCGCGGCGGGCCGCGACGTTCAAGCCGAAACCGTGGAAGGTCACGATCTCGGGAGAGGCTGCGAAGACCGGCACGTTCGACCTCGACGACCTGCTGCGTCCGCACGCGCTCGAGGAGCGGATCTACCGGCTGCGATGCGTCGAGGCCTGGTCCATGGTGATCCCGTGGGTGGGCTTGCCGCTCGCGGCGCTGCTGAAGCGGTTCGAACCGAACTCACGCGCGAAGTACGTGGCGTTCAAGACCGTCTTGCGCCCGGCCGAGATGCCGGGACAGAAGTTCCCGATCCTCGACTGGCCCTATGTCGAGGGCCTGCGCATCGATGAGGCCATGCATCCCCTCACCCTGCTCGCGGTGGGACTCTACGGTGAAGCGCTGCCCAATCAGAACGGCGCGCCGTTGCGGCTCGTCGTGCCCTGGAAGTACGGATTCAAGGGCATCAAGTCCATCGTCGAGATACGCCTCACCGAGAAGCAGCCCCCGACGACCTGGAACCTGTCGGCGCCGCACGAGTATGGCTTCTTTGCCAACGTGAACCCGGCGGTCGACCATCCCCGGTGGAGCCAGGCACAGGAGCGTCGGATCGGGGCGAGCCTCTTCGCTGCAAAGCAGAAGACCCTGCCCTTCAACGGCTATGCCGAGCAGGTTGCCGGGCTCTATCGTGGCATGGACCTGCGCAAGTCGTTTTGAACCGCCGCCTCGACAAGCCGCTCGCATTTGCGCTCTGCGCCTTGCCGCTCGCGCGGCTGGCCGCGCGCGCGTTCGAGGTGGGCACGCTCACGCTCGGGCCGAATCCCGTCGAGGCGTTGATCCACGGCCTCGGCTCCTGGGGCCTGCGACTGCTGCTGCTTACGTTGTGCATCCGCCCTGCGGCCGTCCTGCTGCGCCAGCCGCGCCTGATGCGCCTGCGGCGTATGCTCGGGTTGTACGCGTTCAGTTATCTCGTGCTGCATTTCCTGACGTGGCTCGTCCTCGACCAGGGCCTCGCGACCAGCTCGATCCTGGCCGACATCGTCAAGCGGCCTTACATCACCGTCGGCTTCACGGCCCTGCTTCTGCTGGTGCCCCTCGCCGTCACCTCGACCGATCGCTGGATGCGACGCCTCGGCCGCCGCTGGCACGCGCTGCATCGCGGGATTTACGTGGCCGTGATGCTCGGCTGCCTGCATTTCCTCTGGCTCGTCAAGGCGGACTGGCGCGAACCGGTGTTGTACATCGCGGTCTATGTCGGGTTGATGGGCTGGCGCTGGCACGCCCGGCCCCGTCGTGGCGTCGCCGCTGCGGCCCCGAGCGCCACGCGCACGGCCTGAGCGCGCTTGCCAATGCACGCTGCGGGCGACTCCGGTGGTTCCCGTACATTACGTAAGGACTCACGCTCGTCGCGGCATGCGTCGCAATGCGACGTGCGCGAACACGCTGCCCAGGATGATCGCGAGCCCGAGGTAGAACTGCAGGTCGAGCTCGCGCTGCTCGGCGAGCAGCAGCATCGCAAGGAACACTGCGTAAACCGGCTCGAGGCTCACCGCCAGTTGCGCGCCGAATGCGCTCAGTTGGCGCAGCGCGACCAGTGACAGCGCGAACGGCAGCAGCGTGCAGGCGGTCGCGAGGACCAGCAGCAGCACCGAGTCGCGCAGGTCCGGGAGCGGCAGCTGGGTCGACGCGGCCGGCATCAGGAACGAGAGTATCGTCATGAATGCAGCGCCTGCGGCAAGCTCGAGCCCGGTCACCGTCAAGGGAGATCCGCGTTCGATGTAGCACTTGTTGAGCGCGCCGAAGACGGCGACGAGCAGCGCAGAGAGCATTCCCACCGCAATGCCGATGCGCATGCCGCCCGGCGTGCCGCCGACGACCAGCGCAACCCCGGGCACGGCGGCGGCGCCGATGGCGAGTTCGCGCCCGTCGAATCGTCGGCCGGTGAGCCAAGGCTCGACCACCGAGACGAGGATCGGCGCCACGCCCATGCAGGTCGCGGCCACCGAGGCGTTCGCGAGCTTGACTGCGCCGTAGAACGCGATCCAGTGCAGCGCGACCACGATGCCGATTCCCGCGAAGATGCCCGCGGTCCGGCGATCCATGCGCGCGAGTCCCCGCCAGAAGGCCGGCAACAGTGCCAGCACGGCGACGACGATCACCATGCGCCACCACACCAGCGCGAATGCCGGCAGCGAGATCAACTTGCCCAGCACGGGCGTGAAGCCCCAGATCACGACGCAGCCGTGGATCTGCAGCAGCGCCTTGTTGGCAGGTGACAGGGACACGGGTACGAACGCGGCGCGATGCGCCGGCCGCGGCGAACGCCGGCGCGCCGTCAGGCCGGCTCCGGCTGGCGTTTGCGCTGCGTCTCGCGGTATCTCTGCACGATCTGCAACGCCGTGCGATCGCTGGGCGGCAGGTCCACGTCGGTGGTGGCCTTCGGCGTCACGCGTTCGCCCCAGCGTACGAGGTGCGCGCACCACGTGAGCCCCGCACCGAAGGCCGGCAGCAACAGCAGGCCGCCCGCCGTCACCCGGCCTTCCTCGATGGCTTCGACCAGCGCCACGGGGACGGTTGCCGCGGACATGTTGCCGTAACGGTGCACGTTCACGTACAGGCGGTCGAGCGGCGCGCCCACGCGCTTGGCGACCGCCTCGATGATCCGCAGGTTTGCCTGGTGCGGCACCACCAGGTCGACGTCCTCGGGCTTGAATCCGCACTGCGCCAGCACGTGGGCGCTCGCACCGGTCATCGCGAGCACGGCACGCTTGAAGATCTCCTGGCCCTCGAAGAGCCAGGCCGTGTCGCCGTAGATGCGACCGCTGTGCGTGTAGCGGCCGCCCATGCCTTCGATCACGAGCGTGTCGCGGCCGTCGCTGTCGCATCCGAGCTTTTCGGCGAGCAGCCCTTCCTCGCGCGGCGTCGCCTCGAGCACTACGGCGGCGCAGCCGTCGCCGAACAGCACGGAGACCGCGCGGTTCTCCCACTCCATGAACGCGGAGATGAGCTCACCGCCCACGACCAGTGCATTGCGGACGACCCCGGTACGGACCAGCGCGTTGGCGGTGCTGAGCGAGTAGAGGAAGCTGGTGCAGGCCGTGTTGACGTCGTACGCAGCGGCGCGCTTCGCTCCGAGGCGGACCTGCAGCCCGGAGGCCTGGTTCGGCACCTGGTCATCGAAGCTGCAGCTGCCCATCACGATCAGGTCGACGTCCGCGGGGTCCAGCCCCGCGCACGCGAGCGCACGCATCGAGCTCACGTACGCCAGGTCGCCGAGCGGCACGTGTGAAATGCGGCGCTCCTTGATGCCGGTGCGCGAGGTGATCCACTCGTCGTTCGTGTCGAGGAACGTCGCGAGGTCGGCGTTGGTCAGGATGCTGGGCGGCAGGCATTTGCCCCAACCCGTGATAGCTGCGTGCGTCACCGACTCCCCCACAGGGCGTCCCAAACTGGGTGCGCCACTTTACCAGTCCGAACCGCCTGTGGAATGATCGAGCGGCCGAGACGAGCCATCAGGGGCGCGGCGGTCGGGAAACCTCGACCCGGGGCATCTCCCCGACAGGAACACCGACCGATGCCCACCGCCCGGATCAACGGCCACGACCTGTACTACGAAGTGCTCGGCGCCGGCGATCCCGTGCTCTGCATGGGCGGCTGGGGTACGTTCTGCCACGAGAACCACGGCCACCTCGCGCGCGGCCTCACGGAACGGCACCAGGTGGTGCTGTTCGACTATCGCGGCATCCGCGATTCGGGCGACGACCTCGCGGTCCCTTCCACCATGGACCTGCACGCGAACGACGCCATCGGCTGCTCGCTCCCCTCGGGCTGCGCCACGTGCACCCCGTGGGGCTCGTCGGCACGGGCGCGTGCGTGTGCCAGTAGAGCGCGATCCGTCGCCCCGACCTTGCGCGCAGCAAGCCCAACATGGGCGCGTGGTGCGAGGTCGACGACTTTCTGCGACCGGCCGGCAGCACATTGAGCGGGGTCCGCCAGCACTGGTGGGTCCTCGGCGCGCTGCTCGCCGGTGTGAGCGCCGGCGCGTGGCTTGGAAACTCGAGGGGCGCGGGCGCCTCGCTCGGACCGACGGCCGACGTCATTGCGAGTCTCGGCACGCTGTGGCTCAACGCACTGCGCATGACGGTAGTCCCCCTGGTGTTCGCCTTGCTCGTGGCTGCGGTGGCCGGCGTCGCCGACGCGCTGCAGACCGGACGGCTCGCCACCCGTACCCTCGGCTGGTTCACCGTGCTGCTGCTGGGCGCCGGCGTGCTCGCCGTGCTGATTTCACGGTCGTTGCTTGCAACGTGGCCGGTGGACGAGGACGTCGCACGGGGTTTCATCGCCGGCACGGGCGGGTCCGCACAGGACTTGACTGCGAGCGTCACCGACTGGTCGCAGTGGGTCGCCGGACTGCTGCCGCCCAACATCGTGGCGGCGGCGGCGGCGAACGCGATCCTCGCCGTCGTGACGTTTGCCCTCGTGCTGGGGTTCGCAGCCACGCGGCTCGAACCCGCGCAGCGCACGGTCCTCGCGGGCTTCTTCTCGGCTTTGGCCGAGGCCCTGGTCGTCGTGGTGCGCTGGATCCTGCTGGCCGCCCCCATTGGCGTCTTCGCGCTCGCGCTGGGCGTGGGTCGCCAGGCCGGATTCGGCGCCGCGGGCCTGCTGCTGCACTACGTCCTGTTCGTGACGCTGGTGATAGTCCTGGGTACGCTGCCGATCTATCCACTGGTCGCCTTGCGCGCACGCCGCACCGGCCTGCTACGGTTCAGCCGGGCGACCGCGCCGGTGCAGGTAGTGGCCGCGAGCACGCAGAGTTCCCTCGCGACGCTGCCCGTCATGATCGAGTGCGCACGCGACGAACTCGCACTTCCTGCACGAATCGCCGGCCTCGTGCTGCCACTCGCAGTGGCCGTGTTCCGCTACACGAGCCCGCTCGGCAACCTCGCGGTCTGCTTCTTCGTCGCCGCCATGTACGGCTTCGAGCCGTCGCTGCTGCAAGCGCTGGTCGCCGTGCCCGTCGCATTCGCGGTAAGTGTCGGATCGGTCGGCCTGCCGGGCCAGGTGTCGTTCATCGCAAGTGTCGCCCCGATCTGCCTCGCGCTGGGTCTGCCGATCGAGGTGCTGGGCGTTCTGGTCGCGGTCGAGATCGTGCCCGACATCTTCCGCACCATCGGCAACGTCACCGGCGACCTTGCCGTGACGACCATCGTTGCCGAAACCTGACCGACATCGAGGGCGCGTTGAGTAAATCTTCATCGACCTGCCCGGACTCGAGCGCGACCGATACGACGAGCTGCGCTCGCAGTACGCCAGATCGTGAGCCTGGCGCAGGTGCGGGCCTACCTGCGCGGACCCGTTGCGCCGACGCACTCCCGGCCGGCCGGCTGAACTCCACCGGGCACGGCGGTCGAAGCACTGGTGGCCCGCGCGAGCGCTAGAATGCGCGGACACGGCATTCCATCCCCTTGAGAGGAAGCGATGAAAAGAGTGAATCTGGTGCTGATGGCCGCGATGGCAGCGGCCGGATTCGTAGGACTGTCCGGCAGTCCGCTGTCGCCCGTCGCGGTGGCCGTGGCCAAGGAGAAGGACAAGGCACCCAGGCAGAAGCTCAGCCCCGAGGTCCAGAAGCCCCTCATCGCCGCACAGACTGCCATGAACGAGAAGAAGTGGGACGTGGCGACGACGCACATCCAGGAAGCCCGCGCGGTGCAGCCGCAGACACCCTACGACACGTTCATGATCGACGAGCTGGGGTGGTACGTCGCGCTGCAGAAAAAAGACTACGCGGCCTCCGCCGAGGCGCTCGAACGCGCAATCCAGTCGGGCTTCGTGCCCGAGGGCGACCGCCCGACGCGCATCCGTGCCCTGACGCAGATGATGCTGCAGAACAAGCAGTACGCCAAGGCTGTCGAGTACGGCGCGCAGTACCTGCAGGCGAACCCGGGCGACAGCGAGATCGCGCTGCAGCTCGCCCAGGCGCGCTATCTCTCGAACGATTTCGCAGGCGCGAAGGCAGCGGCGGAACAGCTCATCGCATCGACGCCGAAGCCGCCCGAAGCCGCCCTGCTGCTCGCCCTGCGCACCAGCTACGAGCTCAAGGACAATGCGGCCACGACGAAGGCGCTCGAGGGGCTCGTCCGTCACTACCCGCAGCCGAAGTACTGGGAGGACCTGCTGAACGACCAGCTGTTCCGCACCAAGGACGACCGCGGCCTGCGGGCGCTCTACCGCCTCATGAACGACACGAGCACTCTCGACAAGGCCGACGACTTCGCCGAGATGGGCAGTACGTTGATCGCGGGAGGGTTTCCCAACGAAGCCAAGCAGGTGCTGGAACGCGGCATGTCCGCGAACGTGTTCCAGGGCGACTCCAAGTCGCGCGCGCAATCTGACCTCGATCGTGCGAAGTCGGGCTCGGCCTTGGACGCCAAGGACATCGGCACGGCGGCGAGCCAGCTGGCCGCGGCAAAGACGGGGGCGCAGATGGTCGGCATCGGCAAGCTCTATTTCAGCACCGGCGAATACGAGCAGGCGGTCGATGCCATCCAGAAAGGCTTTGCGAAGGGCGGCGTGACGGACATGGACGACGCCAACCTGCTGCTCGGCATCGCGCAGGCGCGCCTCAAGAAGTCTGACGAGGCCCGCACGGCACTCGACGCGGTCAAAAATCCGGCACTGCTCGACATCGCGCGGCTCTGGAAGCTCAAGGTCGACGTCGACGCGGCCGCCGCCGCACCGCCGCCAGCCGAAGCAGCGACGCCACCCGCCGCGGCGACCCACTGACGCGGACAAAGCACAAAAGGACAAACGGCGGGAATCCTGGTTACCGCCCTTCGCATCTGCGGCGCGCTTGACCGGCTAACGGGCGGCCGTCTTCCAGAGCCTGGCGAGCGCCGCCTGACGCGGGTCCTTGACGGCGTCGAACGCCTTCATCGCGCCGGCCTTGTCGCCTTTGCGCTTCAGCGAGATCCCGAGCAACAGGCTGGCCTGGTCCGGGTTCGCAAGCCCACCCTTGGCAATCGCCTTCTGCAGGGCCGATGCGGCCTGCGTGTAGTCGGCCGCACTGAAGTAGAGGTCGGCGACCTTGCGGATCTCGTCGCCGGACTTCGCGGCCGCGAGCTGTCCCGCGGCCTTGGGCAGCGCGAGCCGTTCGGCGTCGCCCTTGCGCTTGGCCACCTCGAGCGTGCGCTTGGCGCGATTCAACTCCTCGCCCTGGAACACGTTGGCCGCGATGCCCTGCTGCAGCACGCGCTCGGCCTCCTGGCCGAAGCCACTCACGACCAGTACCTGGGCCATGTCTACGTACTGCCGGGACTCCTTGAGCGCCTGGACATCCTGCGCGAGCCGGTAGAGCGTCATCAGCTCGTCGTCCTTCTTGGTCTGCTTGAAGTAGCCGTCGAGCACGCGCACCCAGGTGTCCTGGGACGGGTAATAGCGCAGCAACTGGTCGAGCGCCTTGGCCGTCCCGGCCGCGTCGTCGAGTTCGTAATTGGCGCGCAGGACGAGCTGCAGCAGGTCCTGGCTCGGAGTGCCGCCGCCGCGCATGAGCTGTTCGGCCGCGGCGATCGACTGTTTGTAGTTCTTGAGCTGGAAATAGGAATTCGCGACCAGCAGCTGCATGTCCTTGTCGCCGGGCGAGGACCGAAGGTACTGTTGTGCCGTCTGCGCGGCCTTGGCGTAGCTGCCCGAGCGGGCATAGAGCTGTGCGAGCGTCTTGGTGCGCTGCACTTTCTCGCCGCCAGGCATCTGCGACGAGGCGATCTGGCCTTCCAGCACCCGGGCGGCGTCGGCATTGCGCCCCTGCTGCAGGTAGACGTACCACAGCATCTCGTTGATCTTGTACTGGTCGAAGGCGGTCTTGCCCGCCATCGCGTCGGCTTCGCGGATCTTGGTGAGCGCGACGTCCCAACGCTTGCGCGAGATCGCGTCCTGCGCGGCCTTGAGCGGCACCCCGAGCTTGGTGCTGACTTGCTGCGCCTCTGCAGACGCCGGCGCCAGCAGCATCGTTGCCGTGATGCCCGTCCACCCGCCGATCGCGAGCAGGCTGCCCAGTACGAAACTCGCCTTCGTCATCGACTTCCTCACCGAGGCTTTTAGCGCCCCGCCGACAAGGAAAAAGCCGCCGACGCTGGTCGCCCCGGCAGCCCCCTGAATCTGAACAACGTCCCTGTCCCCTCGCGGTGGACAAGGCTCCGCATGCTTATTACATGAACTGCTCGTTGCCGACGAAACCGATCTTGAGCAGCTGGTTGCGCTGTGCCGCCGCGAGCACCCGCGCCACGACGTCGTAGGACGTCCGCTTGTTCGGCCGGATGTGCAGCTCCGGCTGCGGATCGATGCGCGCCTCGCGACGGAAATATGCGTCGAGCGAGTCGATGCTGACCGGCGTGCCGTTCCAGAGCACCGTCCCGTCGAAATCGATCTCGAGGTTGATCACCACGGGATCCGTCTGCTGCTGCGGCTGGTCCTTCGGCCGCGGCATGTCGAGCTTCACCGCGTGCGTCATGACCGGGATCGTGATGATGAACATGACGAGGAGCACGAGCAGGACGTCGATCAGCGGCGTCATGTTCATTTCCATCATCGGCTCGTCCGCGCCGCCGCCACCAATACTCATTGCCATCGGCTGGATCTCCTGCGGGCGTTCAGCGGGCCAGGGCGCGATCGGGCTCGGTGATGAACCCGACCTTGAGGATGCTGGCACGTTGCGCCAGGACGATGATCCGGCCGATGTGCTCGTAGGCCGTGGCGCGGTCGCCGCGTACGTGCACTTCGGGCTGCGGATCCATGCGGGCGACGTTCTTCAGCCGGTTGAGCAGGTCTTCCTGCGTCGGGACCAGCATCGTGTTCCAGTAGACGTTGCCTTCGCGATCCACGGCGATGTTGATGTTCTCGGGCTTGGTCTGCGTGGGGATGTTTGCCGCCTTCGGCAGGTCCACCTTGACGGACTGCGTGATCACCGGAATGGTGATCAGGAAGATGATGAGCAGCACCAGCATCACGTCGACGAGCGGCGTGGTGTTGATCTCCGACATCGGCCGATCGTCTTCGGCGCCGTCGCCGGCTTTCACGTTCATAGCCATGGGCTGGACCTGTCTCCGGGGGCCGGCGCGGTGCTACTTCTTCACGCCGCCCGAAATGACCTTCGCGCCCGTGCCTTCGATGCGCGAGCCGCTCACGATGACCTGCTCGAGGTCGCTCGAGAACAGCTTCACCTTCTCGAGGATCTGCTTGTTGCGGCCGAGCAGGAAGTTGTAGCCGAGCACCGCAGGCACCGCGACCGCGAGGCCGATGGCCGTCATGATCAGCGCCTCGCCGACCGGACCCGCCACCTTGTCGATCGAGGCCTGGCCGGCCACGCCGATCGCCACCAGTGCGTGGTAGATGCCCCACACGGTGCCGAACAGGCCGATGAAAGGCGCCGTCGAGCCGGTCGTCGCGAGAAACGGCAGCTGCGTGGAAAGCGCGTTGCCGATGCGCGCCGTGGCACGGGCCAGCACATTGTCGATCCACTCGTGCAGCGGGACCTGCTGGCTCAGCCGCTCGTCGTGGTGCTCGGCGGCGTCGATGGCTTCCGACGCCATGGCCTTGAATATGTTGCCCTTGCCGGTGAGCGAGGTCACGCCGGTCTTGATGTTGTCGGCCGCCCAGAACTTCTTGTCGGCTTCGTTCGCCTGGCGCAGCAGGCGCCGCTGCTCCCACCACTTGGTGAAGATGATGAACCACGAATACGCCGACATCAGGACGAGCAGGATCATCACGCCTTTCGCGACGAAATCACCCTGGACCCACAAGGCTTCAATACCGTACGGGTTGTCTACGGCAACGGTTTCGTTCATTGGGATCGTTCCTGTGTCTGAGTCGATTGGGTGGGGGCGTTGTACCGGGGCGGTCTTGTCGGGCGATGACGCGGTTGCAGACGGTCAGTCCGTGAGCCGGAACGTGACGGCAAACGTGTGCCACATGGCGACGGGCTTGCCGTCTTCCTTGCCGGGCACGAAGCGATAGTTCCGCTGGACTTCCTTGACTGCCGCCTCGTCGAGGCGCGGGAAGCCACTGCTCTTCTGGACCTTGACCTCGCCCGGCCGACCGGTTTCGAGCACGTATACGGCGAGTACCACCGTCCCAGCCTCGCCCGCGCGACGGGAAGCAGGAGGATATTCCGGCTGCGTCGCCCGCGCTCCGCGACCGGTGGTGGACGGTGGCGTCTTGATGCCTGCGGCGGGTTTTGGCGGCGGCGGCGCGGGCTGCTGCACCGGCCTCGTCGTGGTCGTGTTCGTGATGGCCGTGGTCGGTGCGGTTTCGACGGCGATGGCGACATCGATGTCCGGTGGCGGGACGTACGGCGGTGGTTGTTCGATGTCCGGCGGCGGCGGCGGCGGCTCGTTCTGGTCGTCGGGCAACTCTTCGATGATCTTCGTCTCGACCGGCCCCATGACCGTCTGGACCATTTTCGCGCCCAGGCCGGACGCGAGCACCCAGAAGAACAATGCGTGGATGATGACGACCAGCACGAACGCGAGCGATCGTTTGCTGTTCTTGGACGGATCGTCGATCGAATACGTGTATGCCACTTCCTCTCCACTCGAGTGGGCGCGCGATGGTTCCGGCATGAGCCGCAGCCATCCCGGAACCGACGACACTACAAGACCCTCCTTGCCCTCGCAACCCCCGACACGGCCTCGTGCAAATTCCCGGCAGTCCCGTGCTGCCGTCGGTCGCATGCCCACACCTTCGCCGCCTGACGGCTCTTGGATCGGTCGCCGTCCGCCATTGCTGTCCTGACCGCCGGGTCCGGTATCAGTTCCCGTTGCCGGTGAGCGATGCCGCGTGCAGGGCACGATCGGTGACGGCGCCGAGCGACGCGCTGCTCACGAGTTCGGCGTATTTCGCCAGGACGCCGCGCGAGGCATAGGGTGTGCGAGGCCGCCATGCCGCCTTCCTCGTGGCGAGTTCCGCCGCATCGACCTCGAGCGTCAGTTCACGCGTCGTGGCATCGATGCGTACGGTGTCACCGTCCCGGACGAGCGCGAGCGGGCCGCCGAGCGCGGCCTCCGGCGAGACGTGTCCGACGACGAAGCCGTGGCTGCCGCCCGAAAACCTCCCGTCGGTGATCAAAGCGACCTTGTCCCCCAGACCCTTGCCCATGATCGCCGAGGTCGGGCTCAGCATCTCACGCATGCCCGGGCCGCCGCGCGGACCTTCGTAGCGCACCACGACCACGTCGCCGGCGCGCACCGTGCCGTCGAGGATGGCCTGCAACGTGGCTTCCTCGCCTTCGAACACGCGTGCCCGGCCGACGAAGCTCAGGCCTTCCTTGCCGGTGATTTTCGCAACAGCGCCCTCCGGCGCGAGGTTGCCGTACAGCACCACGAGGTGGCTTTCGGGCTTGATCGGGTCGGTGAGCGTGCGGACGATCTGCTGGTCCTGCGGGTAAGGGCGCACCTTGGCCAGGTTCTGCCGCAACGACTTGCCCGTCACGGTCAGGCAGTCGCCGTGGAGCAACCCCGCATCGAGCAGCGACTTCATGAGCGGCTGGATCCCGCCGATGCGGATCAGATCCGACATGGAATAGCGACCGCTCGGCCGGAGGTCCGCCAGCACCGGCACCCGTGCGCCGATGCGCGTGAAATCGTCGATCTCGAGCCGGACGCCGGCCGCGTGCGCGATCGCGAGCAGGTGCAGCACCGCATTGGTCGAACCGGCGAGCGCGATGGTCACGGTGATCGCGTTCTCGAACGCTTCGGGCGTCAGGATCATCGACGGCCGGATACCCTGCTTGATCAGCCGCACCACCGCGCGACCCGCGCGTTCGGCGTCGAGCCGCTTGGTCTTCGATACGGCTTCCTGCGCCGAGCTGTTCGCAAGGCTCATGCCGAGCGCCTCGATCGCCGACGCCATGGTGTTGGCCGTGTACATGCCGGCGCAGCTGCCGGGCCCCGGGATCGCCGTGCGCTCCACCTCCTTGAGTTCACGGTCCCCGATGCGACCCGCGGCATGTGCGCCGACCGCCTCGAATACGGAGACGATGTCGCGCTTGCCGACGCCCGGCCGGATGGTGCCGCCATAGACGAACACCGCCGGACGGTCGAGCCGCGCGAGGGCCATCACGCAGCCCGGAATGTTCTTGTCGCACCCGCCGATCGCGACGAGGCCGTCGAACCCCTGGGCCCCCGCGACCGTCTCGATCGAATCGGCGATGACCTCGCGCGAGACGAGCGAGTAACGCATGCCCGGCGTGCCCATCGAGATGCCGTCGGAGACCGTGATGGTGCCGAACACCGTGCTCTTGCCGCCGCCGGCATCGGCGCCCCGCGCCGCCGCCTCGGCGAGCCGGTCGATGTGCATATTGCACGGCGTCAGGTTGCTCCATGTCGAAACAATCCCCACCTGGGTCTTGCGGAAATCCCGGTCCTGGTAACCCACGGCGCGGAGCATCGCCCGGCTCGCCGTCTGCTTGACGCCGTCGAACACGAGCTTGGAATACGGCCGGACGTCTACTTTGCGACGACTCATCGATGGGGGCTCCAGGGTGGGCGGGTTTACGTTTGCGCGACACGGCAGCGGCGTATTGTGCGGCCTTGCCGCCGGCCGGTCACGCCGCGGCGGTCACGCGTGCGCGATGCATGCGCTCGAACCGCCAGGTGCCGAGGCAGACCAGCGCGAACGGCAGCGCGAGAGCAGCGAATCCGGCGCCGGGCCAGAGCGTCCCGATGACGTAGTACACGCCGATCGTCACGGGGGGCGCGACGAGTCCGCGCAGGCCCGTCAAGGTCACGTGCAGGGCCATGTACCGTGTTTCCTCGCCGCGCGGCGCGAAGTCGTTGTGCCCGAGGGTCCAGCCCAGGCTGCCGGCCGCGTTGCTGACACCGAGCAGCACTGCCCCGGGCCACAGCAGCCACGGTGTCCCGAGCGCCACCGCTGCCACGAGCAACCCGGCCGCGACCGCCGTGGTCCGGCTATGCGCCGCGCGGAACGCAAACACCCGCCGCGCGTCGAGGTACCGCGCCCAGGGCTGCACGGCGAACGGCACTCCCAGCACGGGCAGCGCCGTGGTCACCAGCACCTGCCCGAGCGTCGACAAGCCGAGCACTTCGTCCAGGCAGATGACGAGCAGCGGCGTGAGCGACAGCAGCCCGGCGCCGAATATCGACATCGCCCACTGGTAGTCGCGGAACGATGCGTCGCGAGCAAGCAGCGCCCGCATCCCGGCCACATCGAAGCGGGCGCCCTCCGCGACACGCGCGCGCTCCGCCTGCAGCAGTTCCTGTTCACGGCGGACGCGGAAGCGCCGGAACTCGCGGGCACCCGCGAGGCCGCAAAGGCATCCCGCCAGGATCGCGAGCCGCCACCAGGGACCCTCACGGCCCAGCAGCCAGCCGAGCACGAGGCCGACGGCGGCGACGACCAGCGACGTGTTGATCGTGATGCGGCCGGTGATCCGCGCGCGTGCGCGGGTCGGGTAGTTCACGCTCCATAGCACCGCGCGGACGGTCTCGACGCCCGCCCACAAGAGTCGCGCCGACGCGTAGAGCGCCAGGAACAGCAGCAGGCCGGACCCGCTCTCCGGCACCAGTGCCAGGCCGGCCACGCAGACGGTCATCGCGAGCAGGAGTGGAAACAGGAAGGCGACTTTCGGCTGGCCCTGGGCACGGCGCGCGTACGCCATGCTCGCAAGGTTCGACCAGGCCGGCGCCGAACTCACCAGCGCCACGACCAGGTCCACGGCCAGCGTGGGTGCCTGCCCGGCAAACAATGCCCGGACCATCACGGCGGCCGTGCCGCCCTCGACGAGGCCCAGACAGCAATAGATGAGCGTCCATGCGCGACGCTCGAATCTCAGGTCCATGCGCGGGGGCATCGCGTCAGGCGTATCGCTCCTGCAGCAGCGCGAACAGTGCCCGCACACCCTGCGCCTCGGCGCCGACCGGCCGGCCAGGTCGTTCCTGGGGATTCCAGGCGTAGAGATCGAGGTGCAGCCAGTCCCTTGCGCGTGCGGATCACGTCCCCGGGCCGGTACGCATTGCCGGAAATGGCGTTCTCGACGGCCGGAAGCAGCACTCGCAGGTGCACCGGCAGCTGGCTCTCCATCACGAGTCGGGCGAGCGCCAGCACGCACGCGGCGCCCCCCATGTCCTTCTTCATCAGGCCCATCCCGGCGGCGGGCTTGATGTCGAGACCGCCCGAATCGAAACAGACCCCTTTGCCGACCAGCACGACTCGCGACTTGTCCGGGTCGCCCCAGCTGAAATCCACGAGCCGCGGGCCGATCCCCGCCGCCTTGCCACTCCGTCGCCTCATTGTTGAGTGATCAGCCACAGGTCCCCGGGTGCGCGCCCGGCGGTATCCGGTTCGTCCAGCAGCAAGTCCAAGGTCGAGGCCCCGTGGGAGATCCGGCCGCAAGTTTAACAAGCGAGGCCTGCTGCCGCGTCCCACGGACCGTCCAGCAACACGCGCCGGCACGGTCGTTTTTTTTCCAACGCGGTTGACAATGCCGGGGGCGCTGTGCTGCTATCCATGTCCTCTTCTATCTTTGCAATGCGCAGGCGCCGGATGCCGTCGTCGTCCTCCTTCGAGACGCTCTCTCCGTCGAACCACTCCCGCGCGGCGTCGCTGCCAGTGGCGGGCCTGCTGCTGCTTGCGTCCCTTACCCTGCTTCCCCTGCGGAGGTGCGGGGCCCTGGACTGAGAGCGCAAAGAGCAAGGCGCAATTGGAATCAGGAACCCCGCACGGCGACTGCGCCGGAGCGGGGTTCTTCGTTTGGGAACCACTGCAACGAGACTCGGGAGACATGAACGATGCGCGCGTATTCGAGGAAGGACGTCGACAGGAAGGCGCTGAAGGGAGCACGGATCGCCGTCGTCGGCTATGGCAGCCAGGGTCGCGCGCACGCGTTGAACCTGAAGGACTCGGGCTTCGACGTCGTGATCGGAGTGCGCAAAGGTGACAGCTGGAAGAAGGCGAAGAAGGACGGGTTGGAGGTCGCCAAACCCGCGGACGCAGTCAAGGGCGCGACGCTCGTCGCCCTGCTGACGCCGGACACCTCGCAGGCCGAAAACTACAAGGAAATCCTGCCGTCGCTCGGCAAGGGCGCGACGCTGCTGTTCGCCCACGGCTTCAACATCCACTTCAAACAGATCAAGCCGCGCAAGGACCTCGACGTGGTCCTGATCGCACCGAAGGGACCCGGCGACCTCGTGCGCCGCCAGTACCAGCAGGGGCGTGGCGTGCCGTGCCTGGTCGCGATCGCCCAGGACACGTCCGGCCAGGCGCAGGCCAAGGCGCTTGCCTACGCCGACGGCATCGGCGGCACGCGTGCCGGCGTCATCGAGACGACGTTCAAGGAAGAGACCGAGACAGACCTGTTCGGCGAGCAGGCCGTGCTCTGCGGCGGCGCCACCGAACTGGTGGTCAAGGGTTACGAGACACTGGTCGAGGCCGGCTACCAGCCCGAAGTCGCCTACTACGAGTGCCTGCACGAGCTCAAGCTGATCGTCGACCTGCTCCACGAAGGCGGGCTCGCGAAGATGCACAACTTCATCTCGCACACTGCCAAGTGGGGCGACCTCACCCGCGGCCCACGCGTGGTGAACAAGGCCACCAAGAAAGAGATGAAGAAGATCCTCGGCGAGATCCAGGACGGTACTTTCGCGCGGCAGTGGATCCGGGAGAACAAGACCGGCCGCCGCAAGTACACCGCGCTGATGAAGAAGGACCTGGCGCACCCGATCGAGAAAGTCGGTGCGCAGCTCCGTGCGCGAATGCCCTGGCTCAACGAAGGGCGCTGATCGATGCCGCCCTGCCCCGCAACCACCCGACGGTGACGACCATGTCCAAGCGAGACCCCAACCGCGTGCTGATCTTCGACACGACGCTGCGTGACGGCGAGCAGTCGCCCGGCTGCAGCATGACGCAGCCCGAGAAGCTGCGGATGGCGCGGGCATTGGCCGAACTCGGCGTCGACGTCATCGAGGCGGGATTCCCGATCGCCTCGCGCGGCGACTGGGAAGCCGTGCACGAGATCGCACGCGAGGTGCGCGGCCCGGTCATCGCTGGCCTCGCGCGCTGCAATCGCGAGGACATCGACAAGGCCTGGAGCGCGGTGCGCGCCGCCTCGAGGCCGCGCATCCACGTGTTCCTCGCGACCAGCGCGATCCACCGCGAGCACAAGCTCGGGATGGCCGAGGCAGAGATCCTCCACGCGGCGGTCGAGAGCGTGAAGTACGCGCGCAGCCTCTGCGAGGACGTCGAGTTCTCGCCCGAAGACGCCTCGCGCACGGAGCTCGAGTTCCTGCGCCAGGTCGTCGAGGCGGCGATCGCCGCGGGCGCGACCACGATCAACGTTCCAGACACCGTGGGCTACACCGTGCCCGAGGAGTACCACGAGATCTTCGCCTACCTGCAGCGCAACGTCCGCGGCGCGGAAGGCATCACCTTCAGCGCGCATTGCCACAACGACCTGGGGATGGCGGTCGCGAACAGCCTCGCGGCGATCCGTGGCGGCGCGCGCCAGGTCGAGTGCACGATCAGCGGCATCGGCGAGCGGGCGGGCAATGCCTCGCTCGAGGAAATCACCATGGCGCTCAAGGTGCGCGAGGGCCTCTACGGACTGCACACCGGCATCGACAGCATGCGACTGTTCCCGACCAGCCGCCTGCTCTCGAGCATCACCGGCCTGCCCATCCCGCGCAACAAGGCGATCGTCGGCGAGAACGCGTTCGCGCACGAGTCCGGCATCCACCAGCACGGCATGCTGAAGCACCACTCGACCTACGAGATCATGCGGCCCCACGACGTCGGCATGTCGCGCACGAACTTCGTGCTTGGCAAGCACAGCGGCCGGGCGGCACTGCGCGAGCGCATCAGGGAACTCGGCTTCGAACTCTCGGACACCGAGCTCACTCGCGTCTTCAACGAGTTCAAGACGCTGGCCGACAAGAAGAAGGAGCTGTTCGACGGCGACATCGAGGCGCTCGTGCTCAAGAGCGAGGTCGGTGCCGCGGGCCCCTGGCAGCTCGAGAACCTGCACGTCGTGAGCGACTCCTCGCGCTCGGCGACCGGCCGCGTCGTGCTGCGTCAGGCGGACGGCCGCATCGTCACGCAGGAATCCTCGGGCGACGGTCCCGTCGACGCTGCGCTCAAGGCGATCGAGCAGGCCACCGGTGTGTTCGCCAAGCTGCGCAAGTTCGAAGTGCGCAGCGTCACGGTGGGCGAGGACGCCCAAGGCGAGGCGGTGCTGACCTGCGACTACAACGGCCGCAGCTATCGGGGAACCAGCGTCACGACCGACATCGTCGAGTCGAGCGCGCGTGCGTTCATTGAAGTCGTCAACGCCGTCGAGTCCGCCCGCCGCCGCAGCGTCGAGCCGGCCGAGGCGCCGGCGACTGCCGTCTGACCCCACGCGCCCCGCCCGATCGGAGACCGAATGCCCGCGCCGCCGCAGAACCTGTTCGAGAAAGTCTGGGAACGTCACGTCGTCGTGCCGGAGACGGCGGACACGCCGGCCGTCCTCTACATCGACCTGCACCTGACCCACGAAGTGACCTCGCCGCAGGCGTTCGACGTGCTCCGTGCGCGCGGGCTCAAGGTGCGCCGACTCGATCGGACCCTCGCGACCATGGACCACTCGACGCCCACCGACACGGCGCAGATCTTCGGCGGTCTGCCGATCAGGCTCGAGTCCGCCGCGAAACAGGTGCGCCAGCTCGAGCTCAACTGCGCGGAGTTCGGCGTGAACCTGCTCGGCCTCAAGGACGACCGGCGCGGGATCGTCCACATCATCGGGCCCGAACTCGGCGTGACCCAGCCCGGCAAGACCATCGTCTGCGGCGACAGCCACACGAGCACCCACGGGGCGTTCGGCGCACTCGCGTTCGGCATCGGCACGACCGAGGTGGGTTACGTGCTCGCGACCCAGTGCCTGCTGCAGCGCAAGCCCGAGTCGTTCGCGATCGACGTCACCGGCCGGCTGCCGGAAGGCGTGACCGCCAAGGACCTGGTGCTCGCGATCATCGGGCACATCGGCGTCAACGGCGGCACCGGCCACGTGATCGAGTACCGCGGGCCTGCCATCGAGGCGCTGTCGATGGAAGAGCGCATGACCGTCTGCAACATGTCGATCGAGGCCGGGGCACGCGCAGGCATGGTCGCGCCGGACGCGACGACGTTCGAGTACCTGCGAGGCCGGCCCTATGCGCCGTCCGGCGAGGCGTGGGAGCGCGCGATGGCCGACTGGCGCACCCTGCGCAGCGACGAAGGGGCCCGCTTCGACAGGCGTATCGGGATCGATGCCTCCGCCGTGGAACCGATGATCACGTTCGGCACCAACCCCGGCATGGTGACGACCATCGGCGGGACCGTGCCGGAGCAGGGGCGTCACGGCGGCGCCCACTAGTTCGCGGGCGTCGGCAATCGGGTAAGTGCGCTGCTGGGGAACCGGGCTCGGATAGAGGTCGTAATAATGCGGGTCCGCGATGCCCAGCACCCGGGCGTGGAGGCGCAGATAGCGGTGCAGGGTGCCCAGGTTGGCGTTCACCTCGCGCACCAGGGTTTCGTACACCGCGGGCGGGATGGCATCGACGTCGAGCGCTTGGGCGAGACTGGAATCAAAGCCGCGCATGCGGGCGGTAAAGGCGCTGGCCTTGATCTGCCCGGACAGCGTATTCGCCAGGGTTTCGCTGAATTGGCCGTAGGCGCCGAAAAAGGCGTCGAACACCGCCTTGCGATCGGCGCGGTTGGGGTCCGTGCGGTACTGGGTGTACTCGCTGGCGCGCAGGGTTATGGATTTCCCGTTGGAGAGGACGATGGTGGGCCAG
>CAVQQX010000069.1:0-5964 GCA_963714645.1 uncultured Gammaproteobacteria bacterium | reverse complement strand
GCAGGACCACGTCGGGGACGATGCCCGTTGCCTGGATCGAATGCCCGCTGGGCGTGTAGAACGCGCCGTGGTGAGCTTCACCGAATCGCCATTGTCGAGCGGCAGGAGCGTCTGCACGGAGCCCTTGCCGAAGGTCCGGCTGCCCACCACACGGGCACGCCGGTTGTCGCGCAATGCGCCCGCCAGGACTCCCGCGGCACTGGCGGACCCGGCATCGACCAGCACCACGACGGGCGCGCCCTTGAGGCGGTCGCCGGCGGTCGCATCGAAGCGGCTGTCGCCGATCAGTTCGCGGCCCTTGGTGCTGACGATGCCGCCGGCGTCGAGCAACTCGTCGGCGATCTGCACCGCGCCGACCAGCAGGCCACCGGGATTGCTGCGCATGTCGAGGACCAGGCCACGCAGCGGCGCATCCTTCTGCAAGTCATCCACCGCCTTGTTGAAATCGCTGGCGGTGGCGGGTTTCTACTACAAGACTTTCATGTGGCCGCCCGCTTTCTGGGAGAAGGTCTACGAGCCGCTCATCCGACGCGCGGCGGGGCTCGGCAAGCCGCCGTCCGAGCCCGACCCGGACCACTACGACAAGGCGTGGCGGCATTGCGACGTCCTCGTGATCGGCGGCGGGCCCGCGGGACTCGCCGCGGCGCTGGCTGCCACCCGAGCCGGTGCACGCGTCGTGCTCGCCGAAGAGGATTTTGCCGTGGGGGGTCGGCTGCTCGCCGAACGACGCTCGATCGACGGACAGCCGGGTCACGAATGGGCGGCGCAGGCCCTGGGGGTATTGCGTTCACTGCCGAACGCGCACGTCATGACCCGCACGACGGTGTTCGGTGCCTACGACGGTGGCGTGTATGGGGCGCTCGAGCGCGTCAACGATCACGTGCCCGTGCCCCCGGAGTTCGAGCCGCGCCAGCGGACATGGCGCATCGTCGCCCGGCAGGCGGTGCTCGCCGGCGGCTCGATCGAGCGCCCGCTCGTGTTCGGCGACAACGACCGGCCCGGCGTGATGCTCGCCGGCGCCGTCCGGTCGTACGTGAATCGTTACGCTGCGTGTCCCGGGCGTCGCACCGTCGTCTTCACCGACAACGACGATGGGTGGAACACCGCCGTCGACCTGCGTGCCGCGGGCGTCGAGGTGGCTGCCATCGTCGACTCGCGGGCGGACGCGCTCGACGGACTGCGCCGTGCATACCCGGACATCGAGGCGATCGCGGGCGTCGTGCAACGCGCGCACGGCGCGCTCGGGGTCGACGCGGTCGATGTCGCGGGCCACGACGGTCGCACGCGCAGGATCGATTGCGACCTCGTGGCGATGTCGGGGGGCTGGATCCCGACGCTGCACCTGACATCGCATCGCGGACATCGTCCCCGCTTCGACGAGGCGCGCGGACTGTTCCTGCCCGGTGAGCTGCCCGCGGGAATGACCGTCGCGGGGGCAGCGAACGGGGAGTTTTCCCTGCCGGCCGCCCTCGCCGGCGGACATGCCGCCGGCAATGCAGCGGCGCGCGCCCTGGGCTTCCACGCACTTGCCGGCACGGTACCCGTGGCGGACCACGAGGCGACGCGGCAGCAGCCGCTCTGGCAGGTACGCGGGTCGCGCGGCAAGTGCTTCGTCGATTTCCAGAACGACGTGACGACGGTCGACGTCGAGCTTGCCGAACGCGAGGGCTTTCGCTCGGTCGAGCATCTCAAGCGGTACACGACGCTCGGCATGGCGACCGATCAGGGCAAGACGTCCAACCTGACCGGCCTGGCGCTCATGGCCGAGCACACGTCGCGCTCGATCGCGGAGACAGGGGTCACGACGTTCCGTCCGCCGTACACACCCGTCGCCTTCGGCGCGCTGGCGGGGCACCGCCGCGGGCCGGATCTGCGTCCCACGCGGCTGCCGCCGTCGCACGCCTGGGCACGACGCCAGGGCGCGGTCTTCGTCGAGTCCGGGCCCTGGTTGCGGGCGCAGTGGTTCGCTCGCCCCGGCGAAACGGGCTGGTTCGAGCCGACCTGCCGCGAAGCGCGCGCCGTGCGCAATGCGGTGGGTATCTGCGAGGTGTCGACGCTCGGCAAGATCGACGTGCAGGGTCCGGACGCCACGACATTCCTCGATCGCCTGTATGCGAACAACGTGTCGAATCTCGCAGTCGGGCGAGTGCGCTACGGGATCATGCTGCGCGAGGACGGATTCGTGTTCGACGACGGCACGTTCGCGCGCCTGGCCCCGGACCGTTTCCTGGTGACGACGACCACGGCCCACGCGGTCAAGGTCTACCAGCACATGCATTTCTGCCACCAAGTGCTGTGGCCCGACCTCGACGTGCAGTTCGTCTCGGTGACCGACCGCTGGGCGCAGGTGGCGGTGGCCGGCCCCCGCTCGCGCGAACTGCTGCAGCGCGTGCTCGACGGCTCCTGCGATGTTTCCAATGCCGCGTTTCCGTACCTGGCCGCGGGGCCGGTCGTCCTGCAGGACGGTGGTCGTGGCCGCCTGTTCCGGATCTCGTTTTCGGGCGAACTGGCCTACGAGGTCGCCGTGCCGGCAGATCGCGGCGAAGCCCTGGTGGAATGCCTGCAGTCGGCGGGCGCCGACCTCGGCGTGACCCCCTACGGACTCGAGGCGCTCAACGTGTTGCGCATCGAGAAGGGTCACATGACGGGGAGCGAATTGAACGGCCAGACCACCGCGCACGACCTCGGGCTCGAGCGCATGCTGTCGACGAAGAAAGACTTCATCGGCGCCACGCTCGCGCGCCGCGCGCATCTGGTCGATCCGGCGCGACCGCGCCTCGTCGGCCTGCGCACGGTCGATCTCACGGCGAAGCTCGCCGGGGGCATGCACTTCATTCCCGCAGGCGCACCGCTCGTCGCCGCCAGCGACCAGGGCCATGTCACGTCGGTGGGGTTCTCACCGGACCTCGGACGCTGGATCGGTCTGGGACTGCTCGCTCGCGGGCCTGAGCGCCACGGGGAACGAATGCTCGCGGTCAGCCCTCTGCGCGGCGAGCAGGCGCTGGTGGAAATCTGTGCGCCCATGTTCGTCGACCCGGAAGGAGCTCGCCTCCGTGGCTGACACCCACGTGCCGTTCGTGGCCGGCCGCTTCGGGCGCGCAGCGGACACGCCGGGCCTTTGCGTGGCCGAGCTCACCCATGTCGCGCTGGCGCACGTGGTCGCCCGCCGGGGCCGGGCCGCCGCGGCGTCGGCCGCCACCCGCCGGGCGTTCGGGTGTGAACTGCCGGACAGTCCTCGCTCCTGCGCCGGCAGTGACACGACATTCCTCTGGTCCGGTGGCGGGCAATGGCTCGCGCTCGCAGCGGCGCAGGACCGGGACATCGAGACGCGCCTCGGGACAGCCCTTGCGGACAGCGTGTCAGTGTTCGACCAGGGCGGCAGCCGCGTGCTGCTCGAGCTGACCGGTCCGCGCTGTCGCGACGTGCTCACCAAGGGGTGCCCCCTGGACCTCGATCCCGGGGTATTCGCTCCGGGCGCCAGCGCCCCGACGCCGATCTCGCACTTCAACTGCCAGTTATGGCATGTCGATGGCGCGCCGCGTTATCGTGTCCTCGCCGTGCGCAGCTATTTCGACAGTTTCTGGCGCTGGCTCGCGAATTCCGCGGTCGAGTACGGCGCCGAAGTCCTGCCACCGCGACGCTACATGCACGCGTCCGCTGCCGCGGCGGCAGCAACACCCGCCGGTTGACCGGACGACGTCGTGGCGTCCCGACCCGACGTTCCCGCGCAAAGGCAGGTGGAGATCGTCCGCGTGCAGCGGGACCTCGCCCGCTCGAGCGATCGCGACGTGGTCGCGGTCGAGGAACCGCTCGAGATCCGCGTCGGCTTCGTCGAGGGCGACGTGCAGGGACAACGAGCCGTCTCCATCACGATGCGCACCCCGGGCGACGATTTCGAGCTCGCGGCCGGGTTCCTGTTCACCGAGGGCCTGCTGCAGTCGCCGGACCAGGTGGTCGGTATCCGGCACTGCGGCCGCGGCGATGCACCCACCAATACTGTGCGCGTCGACGTGCGTCCCGGCGTCTCCGTCGAACTCGACCGCCTGCAGCGTAATTTCTATACGACGTCGAGCTGCGGCGTGTGCGGCAAGACGTCGCTCGAGGCACTCGCGACCGGCGCGCGGCGCCTCGACTTCCCGGGTGTGCCGCGTGTGGCAGCAGGCATCGTCGGGGCCCTGCCCGCTCGCCTGCGGGAGCGGCAGCAGACGTTCGAGGCCACAGGTGGCCTGCATGCTGCGGCGCTGTTCGATCCTTCCGGCCACCTGCTCGAACTCCGCGAGGACGTGGGCAGGCACAATGCGGTCGACAAGCTGATCGGGGCTCGTTTCCTCGCGGGAGCCCTGCCGGCCCGCGACGCACTGCTCTTCCTGAGCGGCCGGGCGAGCTTCGAACTGCTGCAGAAGGCCGTGATGGCCCGCATTCCCGTGATCTGCGCCGTGGGTGCACCGTCGAGCCTCGCGGTGGAGGCGGCAGAGGAATTCGGCGTCACCCTGCTCGGCTTCGTCCGCGACGGACGCTTCAACGTGTATGCCGGACACGAGAGGCTCGTGTACGCCTGAGCCGCCCGCCGCGCCGCCGCTACACAGGCAGCCTCGAACCGCGACGCCGAGGACGCCGTCAAGGCAGCGTTCCTGTACCATTTCACCGGCTACGTGGAGTGGCCTGCAGCAGCGCTGCCTGATTCGCAGTTCATGATATCGGTGCTGGGTTCGCCGGAGGTGGCGGGGGCACGGTCGAGGCGGCCAGCGCGGGGCCGGGCCTCGGCAGCACGTTCACGATCCGCCTTCCCCAGGGTTGCGTCGCACGCGACGTGCTCGTGAGCGCCAGTCCCGCGCCGACCGCCACTCCCACCTCGGTGCCACCCGTTGGGCCATGTCGGGTCCTCGTTGCCGACGATAATCGGGACGCGGCGGAAGCCCTCACGCTGCTGCTGCAGATCACGGGCTACGAGGTCGTCACGGCACACACCGGAAACGAGGCGCTCGAGGTGGCGAAGCAGACGCGACCTCATGCGTGCATCCTCGACATCGGCATGCCGGGCCTGAGCGGATACGACGTCGCGTGCGCCTTGCGGTCGCAGTCGTGGGGCCGGGACGTGCTGCTCGTGGCGGTGACGGGCTGGGGCCAGAGCCAGGATGTCGAGCGCGCGATGGCGGCGGGCTTCGACCGGCACTTCACCAAGCCCGTCGATCCGGGCACGATCGAGCAGGTGCTCGCGGATTTCAGCCGTGCCACGGCGGGGCGAGGGCATCCGGCGGACCAGGCAGCCGGCTGACGCGAGTGCGCCGCGGAGCGGTGTCGCGCACAGGCGAAGACCCCGGCGCGTGGCCTCGCTCCTGCTCGATCAACGTGCCGTCGACATCCAGGAACCGGGCAAGCTGCCCGTCACGAATGAAGGTCGCGCGAGCGCTCGTGACCTAACCTGCGGCCGCGTGTTCAGAACGCGTCGCCCGCTCCAGAGTCGTGCGCAAGCGGGGCAAGCTGCCCGGATAGCTTTTCTGAATGAATGCCACGAGCTTTTCCCGCACCTCGCAGCGCAAGTCCCAGGACTTGCTGGCGTCGCTCGAGCTGGCGAGTGCGCGCAATTCGAGCGTGCGTTCCTTGGCGTCGGTGACCTGCAATACGTTCACCTTGCGATCCCAATGGGGCGAAGCTTCGAGAATCCGCGTGAGCTCCTCGCGCAGGGCCGCCACGGGCACGCCGTAGTCCACCTGCAGGAACACCGTCCCGAGGATGTCCGCCGAAGTACGCGTCCAGTTCTGGAACGGCTTCTCGATGAAGTAGGTGATGGGTACGACGAGCCGGCGCAGGTCCCAGATGGCTACGACGACGTACGTCAGCGTGATCTCTTCGATCCTGCCCCACTCGCCTTCGACGATGACCACATCGTCGATACGGATCGGCTGCGTCATGGCGATCTGGAATCCCGCGAGCAGCGTTCCCAGACTTTTCTGTGCTGCGAAT
>CAVQQX010000068.1:0-6578 GCA_963714645.1 uncultured Gammaproteobacteria bacterium | reverse complement strand
TACGCATTGAGCTGCTGGTTCCAGCCCGATGTACCCCGCACCGACGACGACCAGCCGCCGCGCCTGCGCCAGCTCACCCCGGATCGCGTCCGCGTCGGCCATCGTCCGCAGGTAGTGGATGCCCGCCAGGTCGTGCCCCGGGCAGTCGAGCCGCCGGTTGCGGCTGCCGACGCAGAGCAGCAGCGAGGCGTAATGGAGCACGCTGCCGTCACCGAGCCGCACGCGCCGGTCGGCGGGATCGATCGCCGTCGCCCGCACGCCGAGGCGCAGGTCGACGCGGGCGTGCTCGTAGAACTGCGCGCTGCGCAGCAGCAGCCGCCCGGCCTCGAGCTCGCCGGACAGGTACTTCTTCGAGAGCGGCGGCCGGTTGTACGGCAGGTGCGGCTCGTCGCCGACCAGTACGATCGCGCCCTCGTGACCCTCACGACGCAGGGTGTCGACGGCCTGCATCGCTGCATGGCTCGCACCCGCGATCACGACCGTCCCTTCAATCATCCCGTACACACCCCCCGACGCAACGATCTATGATGCCGCAAAGCAACAAGGGCGAGGGATCATTGCCCGCGGTGGTGGGTGGTGTCGCGATGGCGGTCGCGGTCGCGACGGTGAATGCGGGTGCGTCGATGCGGCAGCAGCCATGCCGCGCTGCGCCTGCCCTCCCGCTCGCCGCCGGCCGTTCGAGGGGCGGGCGGCGTGGGTGGCGCACCGGGCATGGGCAGGCGCGCCGGAATGCGCTCCATCGTGGTGCGCCGAGGTGCGAATTGACCGTGGATTCCGGCAAGCCGCAGGGTCGGCACGGTTTCTGCATTGACGAGCCGAGGTCCCCGGACGGGGAGGCGGCGCGATGACAGTTGTGCGGGATTCCACTAGCGTGGGACCGCGTCCGGCCGCTGGGATCGACCAAGAGAACTAGGAGCCTTAAGCCCATGAAGCTGATCAGCGCAATCATCAAGCCATTCAAGCTGGACGACGTCCGTGCGGCCCTGTCCGAGCTCGGCGTGTCCGGCATGACCGTCACGGAGGTCAAGGGCTTCGGGCGCCAGCGCGGCCACACCGAGCTCTACCGTGGCGCGGAGTACGTGGTGGATTTCGTGCCGAAGACGCGCATCGAGGTGGCGGTCAAGGAGTCGCTGGTCGACCAGGTCGTGGAGGCGATCGTCGCCGCGGCGCGCACGGGCAAGGTGGGCGACGGCAAGATCTTCATTTCCGATCTCGAGCGTGCGATCCGCATCCGCACCGGCGAGGCCGACGACCAGGCGCTCTGACGGCAGCGTGCGCGGCGGCTGACGCGGCACCGCCCGCGAGCCGCACGCGCTAGCATCGGCTCCCGAACTTTGCCGGGACCGCCGACGCCATGCCAGATGCCGAACTGACCCGGGCGCTCGCCGCTGCAGTCGACAAGCTGCGGATCGGCCACCAGCGCCGCCACGTCTTCCTGTGCGTGGGTGGCGGCAAGTGCGCGCCGGTCGAGGCCTCGGAGGAGAGCTGGGCGTACCTCAAGCGACGCATCAAGGAACTCGGGCTGCACGACACCGCCGGCGGCGTGTTGCGCACCAAGGCAACGTGCCTGCGAGTCTGCGTCGGCGGGCCCATAGCCGTGGTGTACCCCGACGGCACCTGGTATCGGCGCTGCACGCCGAAGAACCTCGAGCGGATCCTGCAGCAACACCTGGTCGGCGGTGAACCCGTCGCCGACCTCGTGATCGCGAGTGCGCCACTGCCGCCCCTGTAGGCGCGATTGAATCGTGACGCCGGCGCCGTCTCACACGATGAACGGCCTCCGGCCGCGCCGGTCCACTATCCGTATGGCCGGCCCATCGTCATCATCCGCAACACCTTGTCCTCCACGACCCGGTCGTGCCATGGCCCACGCCATTCGCGTGTACGAATTCGGTGGTCCCGAAGTGATGCGCTGGGAACCCGTCGAGCCGCAGCCGCCCGGGCCCGGCGAGGCGCTCGTGCGCCACACGGCCATCGGACTCAACTTCCTCGACGTCTACGAGCGCAACGGTCTCTACCCCGGGCCATTGCCGACTTCGCTCGGCCACGAGGCCGCGGGGGTCGTGGCTGCGCTCGGTCCCGGCGTGCGCGGCATCAAGGCCGGCGATCGCGTCGCGTATGCCGTGGGCGTGCGCAGGGCCTACGCCGAGGAAGCGAACGTGCCCGCCGAGCGGCTGGTGCGGCTGCCGGCCGGCGTGGACGACCGCACCGCGGCTGCCGCAATGCTGAAGGGCCTGACTGCGCAGGTCCTGCTCCGGCGGACATACCGGGTCACCAGGGGCACCGTCGTCGTGGTGCACGCCGCCGCCGGCGGCGTCGGCAGCATCCTCGTGCAGTGGGCACGGCACCTGGGTGCGACGGTGATCGGCGTCGTCGGCCACGAGGACAAGGTCGCGGCCGTGCGCGCGCACGGCGCGCACGAAGTGCTCGTGACGGCAGACGACCTTGCCGCGCGCGTCAGGGCGCTCACCGGCGGCGCCGGTGCGCACGTCGTCTACGACGCCGTAGGCAAGGACACGTTCTTCGCGTCGCTCGACGCGCTGCGCCCGCTCGGCATGATGGTCACCTACGGCAACGCCTCGGGACCAGTGCCGCCGATCGCGCCGTTGGAGCTCGCGAAGCGCGGCTCGTTGTTCCTGACGCGGCCGACCGTGTTCAGTTACCTCCCACGCCGGGCCGACCTGCTGCGCGCCGCAAAGGAACTGTTCGACGTGATCGAGCGCGGCATCGTTCACATCAGGATCGGGCAGACGTACGCGCTGCGCGACGTGCAGCGGGCGCACCTCGACCTCGAGGGAAGACGCACGGTCGGCTCGACCGTGCTGTTGCCCTGATGCGGAGAGTGCGCCGGAGCTGGATGGCCCTGGGCCTCGCGCTGGCGCTGCCGCTGCAATGCCTGGCCGACGCGAGCGACCTCTCGGCGCCGTGGCCGGCCGGCATTCCGACCGGTCCCGAGCTCGAGGCGGCAGGCGCGGTGATCGGTCGCATCCGCATCGTAGCCGGCGACATCTTCGACCCGTCGCAGCCGGGCGAGGATCGATGGCTGTACCGCACGGCCAATCGCCTGCACATCAACACCCGCCGCGCGATCGTGCGCGACCAGCTGCTCTTTCGCTCCGGCCAGCCGTACGTCGAGCGGATCGTACAGGAGACGGAGCGGATCCTGCGCGCGAACGACTACCTCTACGACGCGCTGATCCGGCCGACCGCCTGGGATGGGCACAAGGTCGACCTCGAGGTCCGCACGCGCGACACGTGGACGCTCCAGCCCGGCATCAACTTCAGCCGCCAGGGCGGCGAGAACTCGAGCTCGTTCGAGCTCGAGGAGAAGAACCTGCTCGGCAGCGGCCAGAAGCTCTCGTTCGGCTACTCGAACGACGTCGACCGCTCGTCGACCGACGTCGACTATTTCGACCCGCATTTCCACTCGACGTGGACGCGGGTCGGCGTGACCTACAGCGACGCCGACGACGGCGAGACCAAGGGATTGCGGGTCGACCGCCCGTTCTACGCACTCGACACGCGGCACGCCGGCGGGGTCTGGCTCCACGAAAGCCTGCGCAACGACCCGCGTTACGCGCTCGGCAAGCGGGTCGGAAAGTTCGAGCACGACGAACAGTACTACGAGGGCTATCGCGGCTGGTCCGCCGGCTGGCAGGACGGCTGGGTGCGGCGCTGGACGGCCGGCGTTTCCTACGATCGGCACCGGTACGCCGCGACGCGCGACGAGCCGCTCGGTGGCCCGCTGCCGGAATCCCGCACGTTGCTCTATCCGTGGGTGGGCTTCGACATCCTCGAGGACGTGTTCGAGGAGCGCACCAATCAGGACCAGATCGAGCGTACCGAAGACGTGCTGCTCGGCCTGCGCGCGGGTGGACGCCTCGGCTTCGCGGCAGATTCCCTGGGCTCCGATCGCGACGCGCTCATCCTGAGCGCGTACGTGCAGGACGGCACCGACTTGGGTTCCGACAGCTCGCTGTTCCTGTCCGCCACGGGATCCGGGCGCTGGGAAGCCGGCGCAGGCCTGCGCGACGCTGCCATCACCGCGGAAGCGCGCTACTACGCCCTCACCTCGGAACGCACCAAGTTCTTCGCCACCGTGAGCGGGACCGCCAGTGAACGCCTCGACGCCGACTCGCAGCTGCTGCTCGGGGGTGACAACGGTCTGCGCGGCTACCCGCTCCGCTACCAGGGCGGGAGCTCGCTCGCGCTGCTGCAGCTCGAGGAGCGCTATTACACCGACTGGTACCCGTTCCGGCTGTTCCACGTGGCGGGCGCCATGTACTTCGACGTGGGGCGCACCTGGGGCACGGACGTGACGGGCACGGCCAGCGACGGATTCCTGACGGACCTGGGGATCGGCCTGCGGCTCGGGTCGAGCCGGTCGGCTTTCGGCAACGTGGTCCACGTCGATCTCGCGTTTCCGCTCGAGGGTGGCGCAGGCATCGACGACGTCCAGTTCGTCGTCGAGACCAAGACCCGGTTTTAAGCCGGTCGATTCCTTTCGAGCCGGTCGCGCCGCCGCAAGGCGCGGTCGATGGCTCCGTGTAGGCGAATTCGCGCCGATCGATGATGTCCCTGCCGTCAATCGCCGGGCCCTTCGGCTTATGCGTCGCCGAGGGCAGCCGACGGACCATGCCTACCAGCGAGGCGCGCCGTTGGATCCTCCCGCGCGCCGTCCGCCCTCACGAAGGAAGGAATCCTGCAATGGACGTGTATTTCAATTCGTTTCGGGGAGCAGTGGCGCGAATCGCGTCGCTGGTCGTGCTGCTGGCCGCCTGTGCCGCGCCGTCGCAGGCCGCGGTGGCGGTGCGCGTCGATGCGCGCCCGGTCTCCGACCCCATCCAGGTGTTCGTGGACGTGACGGATTCGGGCGGCGGGCCGGTCGGCGGCCTGACCGCCGGCGACTTCACGCTGCGGGTGGACGGTACCGCCGTCAGCAACCCGACCTTCACGCTTCCCGCCGACCAGAACGTTTCGGTCGTGCTGGCCATGGACATGAGCCAGTCGGTCCGGTCCGCGGCACTCGAGGCCATGCAGGACGCCGCGGTTGCGTTCATCAACTCGATGCGTGCCGGGGATTTCGCCGCCGTCGTCAAGTTCAACGACGACCAGGGCGTGCAGCTGGTGCAGGACTTCACCGCCATCGACAACGGCGGCTCCGGCGACTCGGCGCTGGTCGGCGCCGTCATGGCGCCGTTCACGGGCTCGGGCAGCAACGTGCTCGACGCGGTGGACCTCTCGATCGACAACCTGGCGTCGCCCTCGGTCGCCTTTCCGGACGGTCCGCGGGTGGTCCTGCTGGTAAGCGACGGTCGCGACAACGCCTCGAGCGCATCCGAGGACGGCGTGATCGATGCCGCGAACGACGCCGGCGTGACGATCTTCACCGTGGGCGTGGGTGACTTGAACGCGGCGGGCGAAGACCTGCTCGGCGACCTCGCCGACGGCACGGGCGGCGACTACCTGCCGGCACCGAGCGACGCGCAGATCGGCGACGCGTACGAGGAGATCTCGCGGCTGCTGAACAACGAATATCAGTTCACCTTCGACTCGAGCATCACCGACTGCAGCTCCCACACGCTCGAAGTGCAGGTGACGGACCAGACCTCGGCCTCCCAGCCGTTCACGCGTTGCGACGACGGTGGCGGTGGCGGTGGTGGTGGTGGCGGTGGTGGCGGCGCGACCGGTGCACTCGAGGTCGGCCTCGGCCTGGCGCTGCTCGCACTCGGCCGGCGGCGCTGGAAGCGCCTTGCGGCCACGTGCTCGCCACCAGAGGCTTCCGCGACATTCTGGAGATGCGCACTCAGCGCAGACCCAATGTCTACGACGTGAACTGGAACCGCACGCCGTCGCTGGTGCCGCGCGAACTCGTCTACGAGATCGCCGAACGCATCGCCAGTTCCGGCCGCATCAAAACGGCCTTGGACGAAGCGCAGGCTAAGGGCCAGATCGACGCCGTGCTGAAATCGGGCGTGAAGGCCGTCGCCATCTGCCTGATCAATTCCTACCGCAATCCCGACCATGAAAAGGCGCTGGAAGCGGCGTTCGCGAAAGCCGCGCCCGATCTGCCGGTATCTGCCTCCTATCGCGACTTCGCCGAGATCCGCGAATACGAGCGGATTCCATTATTTGGATTTTTTTAAAAATTTTTTCTAACACCTCAAAATCTTTTTCTTTAAGATTCTCTAGCTTTTTATTCTTCAACTTTTCAATATGTTGTTTAACAGTATTTATACTTTTAATGAAAGTTTCATAATCAGTCATTTTTGCGCCACCTTTTCCCATCCGGTGCATTCCCCAAGATGTTAAGGCAGCATAAATATATTCATATTTGTTATCGTTGGGCGCCTATCGCGACTGTTCCTTTGCCGCATCCGGTGAGGGGACCTTTACTCCGCTTGATAACGCCACGCCGTTCATCGGCGCCATCGGTTCGCTGGAGCGGGTTCCGGAGCGCCGTCTGGAGCTGCTGGTCTGCCGCGCCAACCTGGGGCGGGCCGTCAAGGCGCTCGTGGCAGCCCATCCCTACGAGGAGCCGGCTTTCGACATCTATCCGCTCTTGAACGAAGGAGAAG
>CAVQQX010000067.1:0-5210 GCA_963714645.1 uncultured Gammaproteobacteria bacterium | reverse complement strand
CAGCGCGTGGCGGCGGTTGAGGTTGCGGATGGTGATGTCGCGATTCTACCGCCCAGGATGGCCACGAAGCCTCGCGCATGCTCCACTCGAGCCGCTCGAGCGGGCCGCAAACGTAGAGCCAGCCCTCGGTCTTGTCGATCGCCACCCAGGCGAACTCGCCCGGCTTGAGTTTCTCCGGCGTGGGAAACAGCGTCTGAACGCTGGGCAACGGCCATGCGGACCAGCTTCCCGTCGACAATCAACAGATGCCGATGGTCGCCCTTGGTTCGCGGCATGCGACCGCGCGATAGCCCCGGTGCGACGCTTCTCCCAGCCGTCGGCCGGAGAGGACGCCCGGACCGCGCTCGCGCGCGAGCTGCACGAGGAACTCGCGGTGCACGTGCACGATGCGGAGCCGCTCATGGCCTATCGGGTCTCGTACCCCGATCGCGAGGTCCTGCTCGACATGTGGGTCGTGAACGCCTGGCACGGTGAGGTCGAAGGCCGCGAAGGGCAGGCGTGCAAGTGGATCGAGCCGTCCGCGCTCGATCGGGAGGACATCCTCGAGGCCGACCAGCCGATCGTGGCGGCGCTCGCGGCGCGATCACCGCGCAGGTGACCGCAAGGTTCGTGAGGCGCGGAGCGTCGCACCGGTCGTTCGCCGACGGCCGCGATTTCCTGACGGGCGCGATTTCCTAACGGGCGCGATTTCCTGACCGGCGCGATTTCCTAATGACGCGGCGGATCGTCGATGCTCGGGTTGCCGTCGCCTTCCTCGGTTGCGTCCGGCCCGCCGGTGTCGGGAATCGCGTGCTGCTCGGTCATCCAGGCGCCCAGGTCGATCAACCGGCAGCGCTCGCTGCAGAACGGGCGCCACGGCGATGCCGGCGACCATTCGACCGGCTTCTGGCACGTCGGGCAGTTGAACGTGGGCATCCCGGGATTCTGCCCCAGCTCTTGCGCTTGCGGGAGAGGTAAGTCGCGGGCGCAGGTCGGTCGCGGGAGAGGTCGGTCGCGGGCGGGGGAAAGGCGGTCAGGTGCAGAGGGACAGCGTGAACGGCACGTCGCTCGTCATCTGCACGGGATGCGTGTTGGCGTCCTGCCACGTCAGGAACCGCACGCTCACGCGGTAATGGCTGCCGCTGATCTCGGGGTAGATGTCGGAACCCTGCGGCAGCGCGATCCGGATGAGCTGCACCGGCACGTCGCGCTCGAGCGTCACGTGGAAGACGCCGTTGCCCGCCGTCTCGCGTCGCGACTTCGCCTGCTCGCGCGTCATCCACAGCAGCTCCGAGATCGCATCGCCCAGCGGCCGGATCACGGCGAGCCAGTGGGCGAAGTCGGCGCCGCGGACTTCGTCCGGCTGGTTGAGCCAGTGCGTGTAGTCGGGCAGGTCGAACTCGCAGGTGCCGCCCGGGATCGTGCTGCGGTGCTTGATCGCGTTCAGGAACTCGGAGTCGCGCAGCTTCTGCATGAAGAGCGCGCCCACGGTCGAGAGCTCGTCGCGCATCCGGTTGAGCTTCGTCAGCAGCACGCGCAGCCGGTTGCCGTCGACACCGGGGCGAGCTGCGAACGCCGAGAGCTGGTTCGTCTGCCGCTCGAGTTCCTTGAGCACTTCGCCGCGGATGTCGCCGCGCTGCGTGATCGCCAGGATCTCGAGCAGGGCCGCGACCGCGGCACGCGTCGACCAGGGGTCCGGACGCGTGTGGTGATGGACGGCCTGCTGGTAGACGAAGTCGAGGCGCAGGAAATTGCGCATGCGCTCGTTGAGCGGCTGCTCGAAGGCGACGACACGCGTGGCGGCGTCGACCGACGGGATTGCGGCCTCATGAGCATTCATGGCGGGGTATTGTGCGTTATGGCCGTTTGGCGGCACAACCCGAAATCCCGGAATTTCGGCCTTTCCGCACAGTCGCAGCGGGGCTGCCGGCGATCAGACGGGCGCGTCGTGGCCGCGATCCTTCTGCCGCGCGAGGCGCAGGTAGGCATCGTGCAATGCCTCGACCTGGGCCTCGAGGTCCTGCACGTGACCGTCGTTGACGATCACGTCGTCCGCGAGACTGAGACGCGCGTCACGATTCGCCTGGGCCCGCAGGGACGCGAGCGCTTGCGCCTCGGTGACCCCGTCGCGGGCCATCAGCCTCCGCACCTGCAGTGTTTCCGGGACATCGACGACCAGCACGCGATCCACGTGGTCGCGGCGGCCACCCTCCGCGAACAGCGGAATCACGAGCAACTGGTATGGCGCATCCGCGGCGATCGCGGCCGAGCGACGTTCCATCCCGGCGCGGATCGCGGGATGCAGGATCGACTCGAGCCGGCGCCGTGCGCCCGCATCGGCAAAGATGGCTTCGCGCAGGCGCGGGCGATCCAGGCGCCCGTCCGGCCCGAGCACGCCGGTACCGAACGCCTCGACGACGGCCGCGAGCGCCGGCTGGCCGGGCTCGACGACCTCGCGGGCGATCACGTCGCTGTCGATGAGCGGCACCCCGAGTGCGGCGAAGCAATTCGCGACCGTCGTCTTGCCGCTGGCGATCCCACCCGTCAATGCGACGCGATACGGTGCGCCCGGGGCGGTGTGGCTGACGGCGTGGCCCTGCATCGCGACGCGTGCCTCAGCGACGCTCGACACGGCGCGTCATGGCGCGAAACCGCCCGACACGAGATAGGTGTCGACCAGTCGGGGGCCCCACATCAACGCGATCCAGCCGGCCACCGCGAGGTAAGGCCCGAAGGGGAGCGGCACGTTGCGATCGCGACCGCGCACGAGCACGAGCGTGAGTCCGACGACGGCGCCTGCCGCCGAGGCGAGCACCAGCACGAGCGGCAGCAACTGCCAGCCGAGCCAGGCGCCCAGCGCGCCGAACAGCTTGAAGTCGCCGTAACCCATGCCTTCCTTGCCCGTCACGAGCTTGAACACCCAGTAGACCGACCAGAGGCTCAGGTAGCCCGCGAGTGCGCCCAGCACGGCGGAGCGCACGTCGACCGGCGCCGGTGCCAGCAACCCCGGATCCCAGGCCAGGCTGAGCGCGAGTCCCAGCCAGAGCAGCGGCAGCGTGATCACGTCGGGGAGCAATGTGTGGTCGAGGTCGATGACGGTGAGCGCGACCAGCGACCAGGTGAGGATCAGCGCCCCGAGCGTCTGCCAGTGCCAGCCGAAGCGCAGTGCGACGGCCGCGGAGAGCAGCGCCGTGACGAGCTCCACGATCGGGTAGCGCGGCGAGATACGCGAGCCGCAGTTCGCGCAGCGGCCGCCGAGCAGCAGGTAACTGACGACCGGGATGTTCTGGTGCGCCCTGATCTCCGCGTCGCAGTGCGGGCAGCGCGAGCGCGGCACGAGCAGGTTGTAGGGCGTCTCGTGCCGGGGTGGTACGGTGCGCGGCGATGCCTGCGCCGATTCGAAGGCGACGACGTCGAGCACCGCGTATTCCATCGTCGCCCCGGTGTCGGCGGATTCCGCCGCCGGGGCGTCGTCGAGCAGCTCGCGCGCCTGCGCCTGCCACTCGCGGTCGAGCATGGTCGGGAGCCGGTGGATCACCACGTTGAGGAAGCTTCCGACCAGCAGGCTCAGCACGAACACGCAGCCCGCGAGCAGCGCCGGCTCCGTCGCGAAGAGATCCCCGATTTCCGTCATCCGCGTGCGTCCTCATGCGAAAACGCCGCGCGAGGGCGCGGCGTTTCCGGTGTGGTCTGCGCCGGCGCAGCCGGGCGCGACAGTGCCCTCAGATCACGGCGCCGAGCTTGAAGATCGGCAGGTACATCGCGATCACGAGACCGCCGACCAGCACGCCCAGGATGACCATGATCATCGGCTCGAGCAGGCTGCTCAGCGCGTCGACGGCGGCGTCGACGTCGGCTTCGTAGAAATCCGCGACCTTGGCCGCCATCTCGTCGAGCGAGCCCGACTCCTCGCCGACCGCGATCATCTGCACCACCATGTTGGGAAACAGGCCCGTGTTTTCCATGGCGCGCTGCATGCGCATGCCGGTCGAGATCTCGTCGCGCATGACCAGCACGGCGTCCTGGTAGACGATGTTGCCGGTGGCGCCGGAGACCGACTTCATCGCTTCGACCAGCGGCACGCCGGCGGCGAACATCGTCGAGAGCGTGCGCGCGAAGCGGGCGATCGCCGCCTTCTTGAGGATGGGGCCGATCACCGGAAGCTGCAGCGACATGCGGTCGATGAGCTGGCGCAGCGGCCGCGACCGCTTGTAGAAGTAACCGAACGCGAATGCGGCGCCGCCGACCACCAGGCCGAAGAACCAGCCGTTGGCCTGCATCCAGCGCGACAGGCCGATCACCATCTGCGTGAACGCGGGCAGGTCGGCGCCGAAACCCTTGAACAGGCTCTCGAACTGCGGGATCACGAAGAGCAGCAGGATCACGGTGACGATCACGGCCACCGCGAGCACCGCGGCCGGGTAGAACAGCGCCTTCTTGATCTTCTTCTTGAGGGCCTCGGTCTTTTCCTTGTAGGTCGCGATCTTGTCGAGCACCGTCTCGAGCGCGCCGGCGTGTTCGCCGGCCTCGACCAGGTTCACGAACAGGTCGTCGAAATAGAGCGGGCGCTTGGCCAGCGCCTGGTTCAAGGCGTTGCCGGTCTCGATGTCGCCCTTGATCGAGAGCACGAGCTTCTGCATCGCCGGCTTGTCGTGGCCGACGCCGATGATCTCGAACGCCTGCACCATCGGGATGCCGGCGGTTACTATTCAAGAAAGAACGTGATAAGTATGACAACAATAGTTATTCATCTGGAGAATACTTAGCCAGGATTATAACGAATAAGGTTGATATGAAAGTTGAGATAATTACGCTTTCTAAGAAGGATATGAAGTATATAAGGATTATTCCCTTTTATTTGTATATCCTTAGAGGAATACAATACACATCTTTAGACTTATTACAGTTTAAGTCTATATTACCTATATTATCGATAGAACCAACTATAAAGAATATACCAAGGATACTAAAGAAGATGTATATCTACGTTATGGATGATTTGGATGATAACATGGAACAATATAAAGATTTAGTATGCAATCTAGAGTTATATTATCTTTATATGTCTACTACCTCTACATCTATTACCGACGATAGAATAGAAACTACCAGTAGTTATGATCTCTTCATTAATTATGGTCTTAAACGTTGTATATACAGAATAGATCTAGTTAGGATATGTAAGAAACTACAAAATGTAGTTATATCACCATTTTCTCTTAATACTTACG
>CAVQQX010000066.1:0-3103 GCA_963714645.1 uncultured Gammaproteobacteria bacterium | reverse complement strand
AGGCGAATTCGTCGTGGATGCGAGGCCCGCAGTGAGGGCAGGGGATCAGCATGGAGGTCAGTGCAGGTTCGGCTGAGCGCCGGCACCGTTCTCGTCGAGCAGGCGGCCGCTCGCGAAGCGGTCGAGGCGATATGCGGCCGCGACGGGATGAGGCTGGTCGGTCGCGAGCAGGTGCGCGAAGCACCAGCCCGATGCAGGCGTGGCCTTGAAGCCGCCGTAGCACCAGCCGGCGTTCAGGTACAGGCCGTCCACCGCGGTACGGTCGATGATCGGCGAGCCGTCCATGGTCATGTCGGTGATGCCGCCCCACGAGCGCAGGATGCGCACGCGGCTCAGGCACGGGAACAGCGCGACGCCTTCCTGCGCGACTTCTTCGACGACCGGCAGGTTGCCGCGCTGCGCGTACGAGTTGTACATGTCGATGCTGCCGCCGAACACGAGACCGCCCTTGTCGGACTGGCTGATGTAGAAGTGCCCCGCGCCGAACATCACGACGCACGGCACGAGCGGCTTGAGCCCCTCGGAAACGAACGCCTGCAGCACGTGGCTCTCGATCGGCAGCCGCAGCCCGGCGAGCGCCGCGACACGCGACGAGTTGCCGGCGCAGGCCAGGCCGACGCGACGGCTGGCAATGAAGCCGCGCGTGGTCTCCACGCCGACGACGGCCTCACGCTCGCGGCGGATGCCGGTGACTTCGCAGTTCTGCAGGATGTCGACGCCCAGCCGGTCCGCGGCGCGCGCGTAGCCCCAGGCCACCGCGTCGTGGCGTGCGGTGCCGCCACGACGGTGCAACAGGCCGCCGCGGATCGGGAAGCGTGCATTGTCGAAGTCCGCGAACGGCAGCAGCGCGCGCACCTGGCGCCGGTCGAGCAATTCCGCATCGACGCCGTGCAGGTGCAGGGCGTTGCCCCGGCGTACCAGAGCGTCGCGCTGTGAATCGCTGTGGAAGAGGTTGAGCACGCCGCGCTGGCTCACCATCGTGTTGTAGTTGAGGTCCTGCTCGAGGCCTTCCCACAGCTTGAGCGACCACTCGTAGAAAGGCGTGTTGCCCGGCAACAGGTAATTCGAACGGATGATGGTCGTGTTGCGTCCGACGTTGCCGCCGCCGATGTAGCCCTTTTCGAGCAGCGCGACGTTGCGGATGCCATGGTTCTTCGCGAGGTAATAGGCGGTCGCGAGCCCGTGGCCGCCGCCCCCGACGATGATCGCGTCGTACGCCGGCTGCGGCTCGGGGTCGCGCCAGGCAGGTGCCCAGCCGCGGTGGCCGCGCAGCGACTCGCCGACCAGCTTCAGGAAGGAATAGCGTCGGGTCACGGTTGGCTCAGTCCGGCAGAATCGTGCCCTTGTTCATGATGTCGTGCGGGTCGAACGCACGCTTGAGGCGCTCGAGGATGTAGTACGAGGAGCCGTACTCCTCACGCACCCACGGGGTGCGGGCCTTGCCCATGCCGTGGTGGTGCACGACCGAGCCGCCGCGTTTGAGCGTCTCCTCGCAGATCACGCGGTTGATCCCGGTGCGGTACTTGTCCACTTCCTGCTCGGGCGGGCACTTCACGTCGTAATAATAGATGAAATACATGTTGGTGCCGTTGACGTAGCTGTGCGAGGAGTGGCCCCCGGCCACCGTGATGTCGGGCACTTCCTTGACGAGGCGTGCGAGGGCGCTCTCGTAGATGTCGCAGATGCTGCTCCAGTCGGCGGAGACTTCCGTGGTCCTGCCCATCGCCCCGGTCGCAACGATCTCGCGACGCTCGTTCGCGATCTTCTCGGCCCCCCAGTTCAGGTCGGCGAACCAGCGCTCGAGGTGCCGCGCGTCGACGGGCCGGCACTCGGGGAACCGCTGCACGATCGCCTCGATGCCGGCGACCGTGGCCGCGACGACGCCCGCAGGGCCCTCGGACATGAACAGCAACACGCAGTCGTCCTTGGCCGCGAACTTCGAGAAGTGGAACGCGCCGTCGGGCGGGTCGTAGAGCCGCGCGACCGACGGCCTGTAGCCCTCCACCATCACCTGGCGCAGAGCCTCGAAGCCGGTACGCATGCTCTTGAGCGTCCAACCGACGAAGCGGTTGTTCTGCGGCAGAAACGGGAACAGCTTGACCGTGACCTCGGTGATATAGCAGAGCGCCCCTTCGTTGCCGATGGCGACGTGCCGGATGTCCGGTCCGACCGCACGGCGGGGAACGTTCTTGATCCGCGTCACCGTGCCGTCGGGGAACACCGCCTCGAGCCCGACGACCATGTCCTCTATGCCGCCGTAGAGGGTCGAGAACTGGCCGATGCTGCGCGTGGCGACGAGGCCCCCCATCTGCGCGATCGGTTTGGACTGCGGCGAGTGGCCGGTCGTCACGCCGAGCGTGCGACAGGCGTCCTCGAGCACCTGCAGCGGCACGCCGCACTGCGCCGTCGCCTGCATGTTGTACGGGTCGATCTTCACGATCGCGTCGAGACCCGAGCCGTCGAGCACGATCGAATCGGGCACGGCCGTCTCGAGGCCGCCCTCGGTGGCGGTGCGTCCCGTGCGTGCCACGACGTTGACGCGGTGCTCGTTCGCGAACCGGAGCACGTCGGCGATCTGCCGGGTGCTGCGCGCCATCACCACCGCCACGGGCAGCGGACGCGTGAACACGCCGTGCACGTCCTCGTACAGGCGCAGCCGGTCGATGCTGCTGCGTTGCAGCTCGTCGCGGTCCGTGATCACGTCGTGCGCGCCCACGAGGCGCTGCAGGTGTTCGACGATCGCGGTTCTGCTCAACGGCATGGACGGGTCCTCGTGGCGGGCGGCGGGTCAGTGGAACAGCGGGTACGCACGCTGCAGCAGCGGATCGGTCGCGCTGCGCAGCTCGCGGAAGACGCCTGCGCGGATGCGCCGGTACAGCTCGGCGCGCGCCGGGTCGGGCAGGAAACGCTCGCGCGGTCGCTCCATGCGCGCAGCGGCGGTGGCGAAGTCCGGGTACAGGCCGGCACCCACGGCGGCACAGATGGCGGCGCCGAGGCTGGCGCCCGCGGATTCCGTATTGCGCGAGGCAGGCAGTGCGAACGCGTCGGCGAAAGTCTGGACCAACAGCGGGCTGGAGGCGCCCCCTCCGGTGACGATGACTTC
>CAVQQX010000065.1:0-5545 GCA_963714645.1 uncultured Gammaproteobacteria bacterium | reverse complement strand
AAACGATTCCATTCCATTCCATTCTTTTGTATTTTGTATTTTGGTGAGGCCGAGGAATTCGTTCGTTCGTTCGTTCGTTCGTTCGTTCGTTCGGGGGGGGGGGGGGGGGGGGGGGGGGACTCAATTCCAATTCCATTCCATTCCATTCCATTCCATTCCATTCCATTCCATTCCATTCCGAAAAAAAAAAATTTTTTTTTTTTTTTTTTTTTTTTTTTTTTTTTTTTTTTTTTTTTTTTTTTTTTTTTTTTTTTTTTTTTTTTTTTTTTTTTTTTTTTTTTTTCTTTCTTTCTTTCTTTCTTTCTTTCTTTCTTTCCTTCCTTCCTTCCTTCCTTTCTTTCTTTCCTTCCTTCCTTCCCTCCCTTCCTTTCTTTCTTTCTCCCTCCTTCCCTCTCTTTCTTCTCCTCTCCCTTCCTCCCTTCCCCTCCCTGCCTGTCTGCCCAAGCTTGTGTCCTTTCCTGTCCCTTGTCCCTTGGCTCTGTTGACTACGTGCTCTGTGCCTGTAATGGTACCTGCTGAGTTTCACGCCTGTAGCGCCTCTGTTCACTCTGTGACCCCAGCCCTCCCCGCGGGCTCGACCTGGACCGACCCGTACAGCAACCTGCGTCTCACCCTCAACGCCGTGTCTGCCACGGCCACGACGGTGACGGTCAACTATGCCGGCGTGACCTGCACGACTGCGGCGCCGACGGTGACCGCCGCGCCTGCCGCGGTCTCGAGTGAATACGGCGCCGCGGCGCAGTTCACGGTGACCGTCAGGAATAACAGCAGCACCGGCTGCCCGAGCGAGACCTTCAACCTGGCGGCCACGACGCCGAGCGGCTGGACGTCGAGTTTCGGCAGCACGGCGTTGAGCCTCGTGCCCGGCGCGCAGGCATCGACGACGTTCAGGGCGAACGTCCCGTCGTCGTACCCGCTCGGCACCTACGCGGTGAGTGTCCGGTCGACCAGCACGACCTCCGCCAAGGCGGGCAGCGGCTCGGCCAACGTCACCGTCGTGCAGCCGACCCACCGGTTGACGGTGAACCTCGGAGGCGGTGGGTCCGTGCGCTTGAGCACGCCATCGAGGACCTGCACCTCGTCCTGCACCCAGGACTACACCGGGGCGTCCACGTCGGTCACGCTGACCGCCACGGCGTCCACACGGAACGCGTTCGCAGCGTGGAGCGGCGCCTGCACGGGCACCGCGAGCACATGCACGGTCACGATGTCGGTCGACCGGACGGTGACGGCCACCTTCAAGCGCGCCTCGCGCAAGTGAGTTTCCCCCGCGTCGTGGCCCGGCGGCGCGACGGATCACCGGCGCGATGGCCGGCGAGCAGGAACGTGCGGTTCGCGCTGCTCGGGGCGGGCCTGCTCGCAGCGGCCGCGGCCGTCCTCTATCCGTTCCGCGGTATGGTCACGCGTGCGACTGTGCCCGACGCCGCGACGCTCGCCGAGCGTTACTCTGCCTCGCCGGCCCCGTCCACGCCGCCAGTGGAACCGCGGGTGGTGCGCGCAGCGATCGATCGCGCGGCACGTTACCTGCGCGAGGCCAACCGCAGCGACGGCGAGTTTGCGTACCTCGTGAACGTCGACCCGCACGTGCAGGTGCCGCGCGACTACAACGTGCTCCGCCACGCCGGTGCGATCTACTCGCTCGGCATGGCCGAGCGCATCGCACCCGATCCCGCGAATGCGGCAGTGATGCAGCGTGCGCTCCAGTACATGCGCCGCTGCTGCTTCGAGCGCTCGCCGGCGCCGGGCCTCATCGGAATCCGCAACCCGGACTTCGCCCTCGAGCGCAAGCGTGTGTGGAAGCTCGGCAGTGCGGGCATCGGCCTGCTCGCGATGGCGAGCGTGGCGGCGGTCGCTCCCGCCGCCGTGGACCGGTCGGAGATGCACGAGGTCGCTGCCGTGGGACACCTGCTGCAGGACGACGACGGCCGCTTCTACGGCCTGTACGACCCGAAGCTGCAGCAGCGTTCGGTGCCGGGCGCCGGACGCTATTACCCCGGCGAGATGATGATCGGCTGGTTGCGGTATTTCGAGCAGGCGGGCGACGAGGACGCGTGGCAGGGAGCGCTGCGCGGCCTCACGCGCTATGGCGAGATCCGTCGCAGCAGTTCGCCGCAGGAACTCGGCGACCACTGGCTGCTGCTCGCGACGGCCGAGCTGTTCGCGGTAGCGGAACGCCACCAGCGCGACATACCGCGGCAGCCCCTCATCGACCGTACCGTGATGGCCTGCCATGCCATCCTCGAGTCGGCCCCTGACGGTACGCCGCCTCGCGCACTGGTCGGCGCGCTGGCCGCGAACGGCAATACCACCTCGACCGCGACCAAGCTCGAGGGGCTGCAGGCCGCCCTGACGGTCCTGCCGCCAGGGCATCCGATCGTGCCGCACGTGCGCGCGGCCGTGGACGGCGGGATCGATTTCCTGGTGCGCACGCAGATCAAGGAATGGCCGTTCGTCGGCGGCATGCCGGGGGCCGCAGCACGCTACCGGGACCCGATGAACGAGCAGGAGCGCACATTCAACCGCACGGCCGGGGCGATCCGGGTCGACTACGTGCAGCACGCCTTGAGCGCATTCGTCCAGTACGTCGAACGGGATCGCCCGGCCGGCTGAACTGCGGCCGCCGAAAACCGCAAGGCCCGGCCACCTTGCGGTGACCGGGCCTTGCGTTATCTCTTCTGCCAGGGGCCGACCTCGCGGTCAGCTCCGGGCGTTGCGCATCAGACGCGGCGGCGGCGCGCGACGCCCAAGCCCATCAGGCCGAGGCCGAGCAGCGCGAGCGTAGCCGGCTCCGGAACCTCGTCGTCGTCGTCGTCGTCGTCGCCTTCGTCGTCATCGCCGCCGCTCTGGGCGTCGTGCGAGAAGGGGGCGAACTCGTCGCGGTCGATGTCCGTGACGCAGGGCTCGTCGACCTTCAGGATCTTGGCCTTCGCGACCTTCGCCGCGCACTCGTGGACCTCGGTGCTGTAGAGGTCGAAGTGCAGCGGGAAGCCTTCGAGCGCCGACACGTCGACATCGAAGGCGGCGTAGTACTGGTCGCCGCCGGCGCCGGCCAGCGTGCAGCCCGTCAGGCCCGGGTTGTCCTCGACGTTGACTTCGGCCGCGCAGCCCAGCGTCTGGGCACTGGTGAAGTTGAAGGCGAATTCGTTGAACCACGTCGGGAACACGCCGTGGGTCGCGAGGTCGCCCGGGTCGCTCTCGAGCAGCGTCTCGAGCGGCGGCGTGCCGTAGAACATGTCCGCCGTCGAGTCGTAGGTCGCGCTGTCGAAATCGTACGAGCCGTAGGCGTCGTCGGCGGCGGAGGCGCCGAGCAGTGCGGCCGAGACGTAGAAGTCCGTCGCGAGCAGTTCGTCGACGTCGACGTTGGCGCCGTTGCCGGGCGTCAGGATCGCGACGAGCTGGAACGTGTCGCCGGTGGAGACGACGGTCTGGGTGAGGGGGTCGTAGACACCACCGACGATGCCGAGCTGGAGCGTCGGTACGGCGTAGGCGGCGCCGCTGACGGCGATCAGGGCCGTGGCAGCGAGTGCAGATCGGAACGAAGCGGGCATCATTGTTATGAACTCCTGGCGAAACCTGTGGCGGATCCCCGACGTCGTGTCTGGGTCGTACCCTTCCGCCGGAATATAAGCATCATTTGTGCCAAGATTGCCAACCCTATGAAAAACATGGGTTTTTACGTTATGTTACATGGCTGGAACACCTGGGGTGTAAAGCCTCCCGACAATGGCCCTGCGACAGGGTCCGGCCGGTTCAGGTACACGTTGGCGAGCCGGGCGGGACCGTCTGCTACCCTTGCCGGCCCGTTCAGCCGCCGGATCGACCGACCCGTCCCGACCATGCCCCTGGACCGAGCATTCGAGCGCCGACTCGCCGGCCTGATCAACGCGAGGGCCCCGGGGCTCCTGCAGGGCGGGCTCAAGGGGGTCGAGCGGGAGTCCCTGCGGGTCACTCCGAACGGACGGATCTCGACCTCGCCGCACTCGCGCAAGCTCGGGTCGGCGCTCACGAACGAGCACATCACGACCGACTACTCGGAGGCCCTGATCGAGCTGGTCACACCCCCGTTCGCCCAGACCTGGGAGCTGGTCCAGTACCTGGTCGACCTGCACCAGTTCGTGTACCTGAATCTGCCCGGCGACGAGCTCCTGTGGGCGACCAGCATGCCCTGTGCGATCGAGGGCGACGCGAGCATCCCGATCGCCCAGTTCGGGTCGTCGAACGTCGGCCGCATGAAGACCGTCTACCGTAACGGGCTCGGCCACCGGTACGGCCGGGTCATGCAGGCGATCTCCGGCCTGCACTTCAACTATTCGTTTCCCGACCACTTCTGGCCCGTGCTGGCCGAAGTGGACCGTTCCCGGCAAGGCGGGCAGTCGTTCCGCTCGGAGGCCTATTTCGCGCTGCTGCGCAACTATCGTCGCCATGGCTGGATCGTGCTGTACCTGTTCGGCAACTCGCCGGCGATCTGTCCTTCGTTCCTGCAGGGGCGACGCGTCGACTATCTCCAGCCGCTCGAGCCGGGCAGCCTGTACGCCCCCTTCGCGACCTCGCTGCGGATGAGCGACCTCGGCTACCGCAACAAGAACCAGGCCGGCCTCACCGTCTCGGTGAACAGCCTCGAGCACTACGTCCGCGACCTGACCGCCGCAATCACGACGCCGCACCCCGACTACGAGCGCATCGGCGTCAAGGTCGATGGCGAGTACCGGCAGCTGAACGCCAACGTGCTGCAGATCGAGAACGAGTACTACAGCTTCATCCGGCCCAAACGCGTGACGCAGTCCGGCGAGCGCCCGACGCGCGCACTCGAGCGGGCGGGTGTGCAGTACGTCGAGATGCGCTCGCTCGACTGCAGCGCGTTCGACCCGGTCGGCGTCAACCAGAACAAGCTGCGCTTCCTCGAGGCATTCGCCGCGTTCTGCGTGCTGCGCGCAGCGGCGCCGATCCAGCTGGCCGAGCAGGTGGAACTCGACGGCAACCACGCGATCGTGGCGCGCGAGGGACGCAGGCCCGGGCTCGCGCTGCGCCGCGAAGGGCGCGACGTATCGCTGCGCGAGTGGGCGCTCGAGATCGTGGACTCCATGCGCGGCATCTGCGAACTGCTCGACGAAGGCGATCCGCAGCGGCCCTACGCGACCGCGCTCGAGCTGCAGGAAGAGAAGGTCCGCGACGTCGCGCTCACGCCGGCCGCGCGCACGCTCGAGGAGATGCGCACGAGCGGCGAGTCGTTCTTCGAGTTCGCGCTGCGCATGTCCAAGGTGCACCAGGCGTATTTCCGCGTGCTGTTCTCGCCGAACCGCTCGCGCCTGGAGCAGTTCGCGGACGAGGCGGCGGAATCGCTCGAGCGGCAGGCCCGGCTCGAGGCCTCGGACACGCTTTCTTTCGACGAGTACCTCGCGCGCTACTTCGCTGCCTGAGTCTCGCTGCGGACACGCCCAGGTCTGCGTGCAGTCACCCACGGGGACGTCGAGGTCACGAAACGGTGACGCTGCATGCAGCGCTTGCCGTGCGCCCGTCGATCGGCACACTGCCTGCCGACCGCGTG
>CAVQQX010000064.1:0-6883 GCA_963714645.1 uncultured Gammaproteobacteria bacterium | reverse complement strand
GCGGATTCAGTCATCCGCTGCCGCGGCGCGACGGGAGGGTCACGTGAACGCACCGCGGCTCGCGGATTTCATCATCGGCGGCACGGAGAAGTCGGGCACCACTTCCGTGTTCGACTGGCTGAGCGGCCATCCGCAGGTCGGCGCCGCCTCGCGCAAGGAAACGGATTTCTTCCGGGAAGCCAGCAGCGGCGATGCGGGGGTCGATGCGCGCAATTACGCCGCGTATTTCGCGCACTGCAATCCCGGGGCGAAAGTCTGGATGGAGGCGTCTCCCGGCTATCTCGGCGAGGCAGAGCACGTGGCGCCACGGATCCGCGCGCTGGTGCCGCAGGCGAAGGTGCTGTTCGTGCTGCGCGACCCGGTCGAGCGGCTCTACTCGACGTTCCATTTCCATCGTGGACGGCTCAACCTGCCGCAGGAACTCGAATTCGGGGAATACGTCCAGCGTTGCCTCGCCTTCGAGGCCGGGACGCGCGAGGCCGCCGCGCTCGGGCTCGATCCGTGGTACCTGCGCGCGCTCAGGTTCGGCTGCTATGCCGACCTGCTCGCGATCTACCGCCAGCACCTGCCTCGCGCGCAGATCAAGGTCATGTTCTTCGAGCACCTGCGCATCGACGAGCTCGGGTTCATGCGCGAGTTGAGCGGCTTCCTCGACATCGACGACGCCTGGTGGGACAGCTTCCAGTTCCGTGCGAGCAACGTCACGTTCTCCGCGCGGCTGCGCGGATTGCACCGCATCGCGGTACGCACCAATGCGCTCGCCGAGCCGTTGATGCGCCGCTATCCGGCCGTCAAGCGTTCGCTCGTGCGTGCATACAAGGCGGTTAACCAGGAGCGCGAGGGCTACGACCCGATGCCGGACACGGCGCGCGCGATGCTGGCCGAGTACTACGCGGCATCGGTGCGGGCCCTGGCCCGCGAGCCCAACCTGCCGTTGCCGCGTTCCTGGGCCTACCTTTTGCGTGGGGCGGTGGCCGCATGAACGGGCGCACCGCCGAAATCGAGCGCGCCGCGGGCAGCCGCGTGGCCTTCCTGGTGGGTGCGGGGCGGTCGGGCACGACGCTGCTCTACAAGCTTCTGTGCCTGCACCCGGACGTCGCGTACATCAGCAACTACGAGAATCGGCTGCCGTGGCTGCCGGACGGGCTCGCGGCGCGAATGCTCGCGCGCAGCACGCAGGCCAGGCTGCACGCCTGGTTCAACGCCCGCGGCAATGCCTATTTCATCCGCCGGCCCTGGATGCAGAAGGCCTTCCCGACGCCCCACGAGGGGGAGTCCGTCTACGCGGAATGCGGCGTGCCATTGAATCCGGGTCCCGACGCGCGACCGGCACCGGCGACGGTCGCGCGGCTGCGACGCAGGTTCGAGACACTGCGGACCCGCGCGCGGGCACAGGTCTTCCTCACCAAGCGTACCGCCAACAATCGTCGCATCCGTTACCTCGCCCAGGTCTTCCCGCAGGCGCGCTACGTGCACCTGGTGCGCGACGGGCGCGAGGTGACGCAGTCGCTCGCCAGCGTCGAGTGGTGGAACGGGCACAAGGTCTGGTGGGACGGACGCACGCCGCCGGAGATCGAGCGGGCGGGAGAGCCTCGCCTTGCCGTCTGTGCGCGCAACTGGGTGCGCGAGATGGAGCAGCTCACGGCGCAGCTCGCGGACATTCCCCCGTCCCGTGTGCTCGAGCTGCGCTTCGAACGGCTGCTGCAGGATCCGCTGGTCGAACTCTCCCGCGCCGTCGAGTTCCTCGGCCTGGCCTTTACCGACGAGTATCGCCGCGCGATCGATTCGCTCTCGCTGCACCCGATCCGGCCCCGTTGGGGAGCCGAATGGAACGCCGGCGAGCTCGACTGCGTCCTGCGCGAGACGCGGCCGCTGCTGCAGCAGCTCGGGTATTCCGAATGAGCCCGCACACCACGAGGGCGGCGCGTGCCCGACCGACGTACGTCGGCGTCGGGGCGCAGAAGTGTGCGTCGACCTGGCTGCATCGGGTCCTGGCGGAGCACCCGGAGGTGGCCGTGCCCGAGATCAAGGAAGTCGACTTCTTCTCGTACCGCTACGACCACGGGCTGCAGTGGTACGAGCGCGGGCTGGCCCGCGGGCGGCCTGGCGCGCGGGCGCGCGGCGAGATCTCGCCTTCCTATTTCGCGGATCCCGCCGTGCCCGAGCGGATCGCGCGGTACGTACCAGACGCCCGCATCCTGCTGTCGCTGCGCGACCCGGTCGAGCGCGCGCTGTCGAACCACCGCCACGAGGTGCGGGTGGGCCACCTGCAGGGCGACCTGAGTTTCGAGGCCGGCCTGGCCAACAACCCGATGTACGTCGAGCAGGGCCTCTACGCGACTCACCTGCGACGCTGGCTCAAGTACTTCGGCCGCGAACGCATCCTGGTCGTGCTGATGGACGACATCGCCGCCGATCCGCTCGCGGTTTGCCGCGCGGTGTACCGGTTCCTCGGCGTCGACGATCGCCATGCCCCGGCCGGGATGTCCCAAAGGTTCAACCCGAGCTACGCGAGCCGCTCGACGGCGCTCGCCAGCGTCAAGGACGCGGTCTACACGGCGACGCGCCTGCCCGGGCTGCGGCGCGTCTGGAACGGGGCCGCGCAGGTCGGCCTGCGCTCGCTTTATCGCCGCATCAACCGCGTGCCGAGCGACGACGTGATTCCCGCCGCGCGGCCGGAAACGCTCGCGCAGCTCGGCCGCAGGTTCGCGCCCGAGGTCCGTGAACTCGAGGACCTGATCGGCCGATCGCTCGAAAGCTGGCGCGCGCCCTACGAAACCTGGGAGGCTGTCGCATGAGCTACCACTGGCAACAACCGTCGCGACCGCTGGTCGTGCTCGGGATCGTCGGGACGCTCGGCATCTTCGGCGGCCTGTTGAGCGCCATGGGCCGGCCCGACTACACGGCGATCTTCCTCGGGCTCGCCATCGCCGTGCTCGCGGCCTCGTCGCGCAAGGCCGTTTTCTGGTTCGTCGTGATCGGTGCCCTGGTGGTGACCGGGCTCGCGCAGCTCTACCTCCCGGCCAGCGGGGCGCGCTACGTGCGGTACGTGGTCCCGGTCGCATCGCTTGCGCTGCTGCTGCACCTCGCGCACGACTGGCTCGTGGCGCTGCCGCGTGACCGCACGGACCTGCTGCCGGTCCCGCTGATGTGGGCGCTCGCGTTCGCGGCGGTCGCCGTCGTTTCCGTGCTGGTCAACCTCAGCACTCCGGACGTCGCGCTGATGGGTGCCAGGAACTATTTCCAGATGGGCGCGTTCCTGCTCGGGCTGGCGCTGCTGCGCTGGGACGACCATGCGAAGTTCGCGCGCAGCATCGTCCGCGCGCTGGTGCTGATCGCGTTGCTGCAGCTGCCGTTCGCCCTGCACCAGTACCTGGTCCTGGTGCCGCAGCGCGTCGGCCTCGGCAACGGCATCGTGCCGGTGGACGTCGTCGCAGGCACGTTCGGAGCTGCGCTTTTCGGCGGCGGCGCCAATGCGGTGCTGGCCGCCTTCCAGATCATCGTCGTCGCCATCCTGCTCGCGCTGTGGAAGCACGGGGCGCTGTCGCTGTTCCGCGTCGCGGCGCTGTCGCTGCTGCTGCTGTCGCCGCTGCTCGTGAACCAGGCCAAGATCGCCGTGCTCTACCTGCCGCTCGTGTTCCTGGTCCTGTTCCATCGCGACTTCATCGTCCGGCCAGGCAAGTTCCTCGTGGCCGGCATCGGCATGGCCGGCTTCGTCGCGGTACTGATGACCGCGCTGATGGTCACGCACCCCACGGGTCGGCTGCAGAACTGGTCGGAGCTGATCGACTATGTGGTTGCGCGGCAGACGGCGGACATCGAGGAGCGTCGCGAGCAGTACAGTGCGCTCAGCCGCTGGACGGCGATCACGTTCTGGGCGCGCGAGCACGCGACCGGGAATCCGGTGACCACGCTGGTGGGCCACGGGCTCGGCGCGTCACGTGAGCCGGAGGGCGAGGCGGACGGCGTGCACACGCTCGCCGAGCGCAAGTACCCGGGCATCCGGATCGGCTACACCGCCGTCTCGGCGCTGCTCTGGGACACCGGGGTGATCGGGCTCGGCGCGGTGCTCGCCATGTTCGCTTCCGGCTTCCTGACCGCAGGCTGGCTGTCGCGACACTATCGCACGCGCGACCGGTTCAGGGCGGGCCTGTTCGAGGGCCTGCAGGCGGCGCTCGCCGTGCTGGCCCTCGGCCTCGCGCACAAGGACTTCTTCGTCGTCCACATCCCCTACCAGGCGCTCACCTACCTGCTGCTCGGCTACATTGCGAGCGCATGGCTGCAGGTGGTGCGCGGTGAACGCAGGACCCATGGATTCAGAAGCCTATAGCGTCCACCGCCTGCGCAAGGCGCTGCTGCAGTTCGGCGGCGGCCGGCTCGCGCAGGCCGCGGCACGCGCGGTGCTCGTGCTGGCGCTCGTCCGCATCCTGCCGATCGCGGACTTCGGCGCGTACATGCTGATCGTGGGCACGGCCGAGCTGCTGCTGCAGGTGGGGTCCTTCGGCATCCTTCCCGTGACGCAACGGTACCTGCCGCAGATGGTGCCGACGCTGCCGATCCGGAAACTGCGGCGGTTCGTATCCGGCCTGGTGGTCGCGCAGTTGCTGGTGCTGACCGTCATCGCGGCCCTGCTCGCGCATTTCTGGGGTTCGCTCACGCCGATGTTCGGGATGACACCCGGGCAGACGGAGGCGACGCGGTTCGCCGCCTGGCTGTTCCTGGTCATCCCGGCGTTCCGTTTCGGCACGGAGCTGCTCGAGGCGATGCTCGCGCAGGGCCAGACGGCGCGTGCCCTGATGGTTTTCGCTCGCGCGGCCGCCGTCATGGCGCTCGTGGTGGTGAAGCCGCAGGTCACGCTCGTCGACGTGCTGCTCATCGACATGGTCGTCACGGCTTTCTGCGTCGTGCTGATCTGGGTGAACGTGCGTCATACGCTCACTTCGCTGCACTCGCCGGCGGCGAGCGGCACACTCCCGGTCCGCGAAATGCTGCGTTTCGCCGGTCAGATGGCACTGGTCGGGCCGATGAGCGCGGCATCCAACCCCGGTGCCGTGCGCCTCGTGCTCGCCAACGGGCTCGGCCTCGCCGAGAGCGGCCTCTACGCGTTCCTGCAGAGCCTCGAGCGGCTGGTGAGCCGCTACCTGCCGGCGACGCTGCTCAAGAACCTGATCCGTCCGGTGCTGATCTCGCGCTTCGTCGGCAAGGGCAACAGCGAAGTGCTGCAGAACGGCACCGGCCTGCTGCTCAAGAGCAACCTGCTGGCGGTCATCGGCGGCCTCGTCGTGATCGCCGTCTGCGGGGACCAGATCGTACGGATCATGAGTGGCGGCAAGTTCCACGACGCCGGGCTCACGCTGCTGCTGCTCTACGTGAACATGATCGCCACCTCCCAGCGCGGCGTGCAGGAGATGGTGATGCAGATCACCGGCCACACTCGCGTGCTGTGGATCACGTCGCTGGTGTCGCCGCTCGCGCTGCTGCTGGTCTGGGTGTTCGCCGACTACGGCCTCAACGTCGCGGTGCTGATCGTCACCGCCGGAAGCATGAGCGCGAACTGGCTCGCCGCCCAGGCCCTGCAGTCGCGCACGAAGTGGTTCCGCGTCGACTGGCGCGGCATGGCAGCCATCTTCGTGCCGGGCCTGGCTGCGGCGGTGATCGGGATCGTACTGACCGGCTGGACGCGGCCGGTGACCGCCGGCGCGGTGGCGCTGGCGCTGTTCGTCACGTTCGTGCGCATCGGCCGCCCGTTCAACGCAGGCGAAATCGGTGCGGTCGAGCGCGTGGTGGGCCGGCGCATGGGGCGCCTGCTGCGGGGATTCGCCGCATGACGGCCGCCGCCCCCCCGGTCCGCGTGATGCACCTGATCAACGGCGAACACTACGCCGGTGCCGAGCGCGTGCAGGACCTCCTCGCGCTGCAGCTCGGCCGCTTCGGCTTCGACGTCGAGTTCGCCTGCCTGAAGCCCGGGCGATTCGCCGAGCGCCGGCAGTCGCGCGATGCCGAGGTGCACGCAGTGCCGATGTCATCGCGCGGGGACCTGCGGCCCTGCTACCGGCTCGCCCGGATGGTGCGCGCACGCGGGGTGGGTCTGGTGCACACGCACACCCCGCGCAGTGCACTGCTCGGCAGCGTCGTCGCACGGCTCGCGCGCGTCCCGATGGTGCACCACGTGCACAGCCCGTCGGAAGGCGACACGGAAAGCGGATTGCGCAACGTGCGTAATGCCCTCGTCGAGCAATGGAGCCTGCGCGGCGCGCGACGCCTGATCGCCGTCTCGGCGAGCCTGCGGCATTACCTGCAGCAACGGGGCTATTCGGCGCAGCGCGTGCGCGAAATCCCGAACGGAGTGCCGCTCGCGGAACGGTCGCGTCTCGATTACGCACCGGGCAGCGAGCTCGTCGTCGGCACGGTGGCGCTGTTCCGGCCGCGCAAGGGTGTCGAGGTGCTGCTCGAGTCGATGTCGCAGCTGCGCCGCGACGGCGTCCGAGTGCGCCTGCATGCCGTCGGTCCGTTCGAGACACCGGCATACCAACGGACGGTGCTGGGCCTGGTACAGGAGCTCGGGCTCGCCGGTGCAGTCACCTGGACGGGCTTCCGGTCCGACGTCGCGGACGAGTTCCGGCGCATGCACGTCTTCGTGCTGCCGAGCCTGTTCGGAGAAGGCATGCCGATGGTCGTGCTCGAGGCGATGGCGGCCGGCTTGCCCGTGGTCAGCACACGCGTCGAGGGCATTCCGCAGGTCGTGAGGCACGGAGAGGACGGCCTGCTGGCGGAGCCCGCCGATGCGGGTGGACTCGCTGGCGCACTCGCCCGCATCGCCCGCGGCGAGGTCGACACGGCTGCGATGGACGAACGGCCGCCGGCGCCACGCTCGCAGTTCTCC
>CAVQQX010000063.1:0-5034 GCA_963714645.1 uncultured Gammaproteobacteria bacterium | reverse complement strand
TCGCCGCGGGTCAGCAGCGTGTTGAGATGCGCCATCGAGTTGTAGACGTTGAGCGCATTGGCGCCGAGCGCCTTCAGCAGCGGCAGGCCCGGCTCGATGTTGTTCTCGTCCCCGCCATTGATCTTGGCGAAGAGCACGAGATCGTAGGTCGAGGCGTAGATCGGCCGCGTCACCGACAGCTTGCCCTTCCATTTCGGGTCCGCCAGGTCGCCCCAGGACTGGAAGTCCGACACCTTGGCAAGGTCGGTGTTCACCGCGATCCCGTAATACTGGAAGTAGGCCGGGATGCCGATGAGGCGGCCGTCCTTGCCCTTCATCTGGTAGCTCTCCGGCACGTGCTTCAGGGCCGGGAAGTCCGCCGGGTCGAACGTCTCCAGCAGCCCGTCCCGGGCCAGGTTGGCGGCGTTGAAATAGGTCGCGACCGCCATGTTGTATTGCGGGTTCGCCCGCTGCGCGCGGATCTGCGGCTCGGGATCGGGCCATTCGTTGATCTTGACCGGGATGCCCGTCGCTTGCCTCGCGGCGTCAGGCCGTAAGAGACCTCCGGGCGGATCGAGGGAACATGGTGGCGATGGACGAAGCCGTGTTCTTGGAGCAGCACTGGACCGGCCGCCGCCCCTGCAGCGGGCAGTACCTCGTGTGGCTGCACCCTGGGCAGACAAAGCCGCGCAACCAGCGCCAGCCGAACAGCGCCTGCGCGCAATGCTCTCGCGTTCCGCAGCGGCCCATGAGTTCGCGCAACTCATGCCTCGCTTAAATTGCACCGGGTTCTTCGGTATCGCTTTCCTCCCCGTGAAACCAACCGAGGTCAGGCAGCATCAAGGTCGGCGGCGGGTCCCACCAGCCACTAGTGACTGCCTCCCAGCGCCAGCACCGACACGCCGAGCACGAGGAAGATCGCGGCGGCGATCCGGTGCACGGCCTGCATCGGCAGCTTGCGTGCGGCGACCTCGCCGAGCAGCACCGCGGGAACGTTGGCCAGCATCATCCCGAGCGTCGTGCCCGCCACCACCGGGGCGAGCGAGGCGTATCTCGCCGCGAGCGCGACGGTCGCAACCTGCGTCTTGTCGCCCATCTCGAGCAGGAAGAACGCGACCAGCGTCGCGCCGAACACTCCGAGGCGGGCGGGCGGGCGGGCGTCGTCCGCACGGCCGGCGTCCTCGAGCTGGTCGGGCACGAGCATCCAGAGCGCCATCGCGATGAACGACACGCCGAGGACCCAGCGCATCGCAGTCGGGCCGACCTGCGCGGCCACCCACGCCCCCGCCGCGCCGGCGATCGCGTGGTTCACGAGCGTCGCGACCAGGATGCCGAGCACGATGGGGACGGGACGCCGGTACCGCGCCGCGAGCACGAGCGCGAGCAGCTGGGTCTTGTCGCCGATTTCGGCCAGTGCCACGACCCCGGTCGAGATCAGGAACGCTTCCATGAACGGGGGCCTGGCGAATCGGTGAGAGGTGGTCGCCGCGGCGAGCCGCCGCGACGGGCGCGGACTCTACTCGGTTTTTTTGCGCTGCGTCAACGATTTAGGTTGCAGCGCGCGCGGCGGGTCGGTACATTCCGCAATGGTCGAGATTTGACCATCCTGCGCGATCCGCAGGAACAGGCACCGCAAGCAGACCGAACACAGTCGAGCCTCTGTCGATCCAATCTTCGCTCCGCGTGGTGCCGCCCCCTCCATGATCGCCCTGCCCCAGGGACACCTGTCCCTTCCCCGCTCAGGTCCGGCCTCGCGACGCGGTCCTGCGTGTGGTTGCGCCCGGCGAGAGTGGCCCCTGCGGACCTCGCGAGCGGCCTGAACGACGGGTTGTGCTAGGATGCGCCGCGATCGTTGCCCGTACGTGTCTTGCAGCGCGCCTTCCGGCGCCGCACTTGTTGAGCCAAACGTCTTCGATCAGCGGACAGGATGCGTCGCTGGACCGCCCGGCTCGAGGCTGGGGGCGAGTGTGAGTTTCGGCTGCCAACCCTCCGGTTTGTCTTTCTGTTGAGCGAGTGCCGGCCAGGCAATGACGCCTGGTGACCGGTTTTGATGTGTTTTTCCTGAGGATGTTCGAATGACCAAGATCTACGTGGGCAACCTGCCTTTCACCGCTACGGAACAGGACGTTCGCGAACTGTTCGGCCAGCACGGCACCGTCGAGTCCGTGGCCCTGCCGACGGACCGCGAAACCGGCCGTCCGCGCGGCTTCGGCTTCGTCGAGATGCCGCAGGCGGATGCCCAGCGCGCGATGGGCGCCCTGAACGGCTTCAACATGGGCGGGCGACCGCTCCGCGTCAATGAAGCGCAGGATCGTCCGCGCACCGGCGGCATGGGCGGTGGCCCGCGCGGCGGTGGCGGTGGTGGCGGCGGCGGTCGCCCGGGTGGCGGCGGTGGCTACGGCGGCGGCGGCGGCGGTGGCTACGGCGGTGGTAGCGGCGGCGGCGGCGGCGGTCAGCGCCGCTGGTGAGCCCGCGCGGGGCTGAGGCCTGACCGGCCCGGCCCCTCGTCCGCTCCGGGCCATTTCCGGCCGGGGCCGCGGCGCGAGTCGCGGTCCTCCCGGCAGAGCGCTCCAGGTACGTCCAGTGCCGCGGGGACGAGCGCGTCGGCGGGCTTGCGCCCGCCCTACCACATGTCCCGCAACCTTCCTGCGACGTCCAGTCGCGGGCCCGCGGCGGGCTGCGCGTCGTGAATGCCCAACCGCGTTTCGACGGTCGGCGAGGTCGCCGCTTCGAAGTATTCGAGCACGGACGGCGTCAGGAATCGACTGCGTGCGCCATGCACGTAACGATCACCCGAGCCCGGTTGCTGCGTGACGTAGAAGCGGACCGGCGCGAGCAGCCGCAATTCGTCCCGGGCCCGCGTCATCGCGACGTACAGCAGGCGCCGTTCCTCCTCGAGCGATTCCGGGCGTCCACCCGCGAACTCCGACGGGAAGCTGCCGTCGGTGACGTTCAGCACGTGGACCGTGTCCCATTCCTGACCCTTGGCCGAGTGCACCGTCGACAAGACCAGATAATCCTCGTCGAGCAGCGGATCGCCTGACAGGTCGCCGCTCGCCCGAGGCGGGTCGAGCGTGAGCTCGGTCACGAACGATTCGCGCGTGGAGTGCTGCACGCTGAGGCGCTCGAGCTGGTCGAGGTCGGCCGCGCGCCTCTGCGCCGCATCGTACAGCCGCTCGAGCTGCGGTTCGTACCACTGCCGCACACGCTGCACCTGTCCTGCCCAGGGCGCACCCTCGGCACCGATTTCCCCGAGCATCGTGACGAGCGGCGTCCAGGCCGCGCGGGCGACCGCCGGCACTCCGTGGCCCACGAGGGCCGACCACGCGAACCCGGCCACGACGAAGGCCTCGCAGGCCCGCTGCGCGTTTGCGGGTCCCATGCCGGGCAGGAGCTGCAGGACGCGGAACGCAGCGATACGGTTGCGTGGGTTGTCCGCCCAGCGCAGCACCGCGAGCAGGTCCTTCACGTGGGCGCTCTCGACGAACTTCAGGCCGCCGTACTTCACGAACGGTACGTTCCTGCGCATCAGCTCGAGCTCGAGCACGTCGCTGTGGTCGGCGGCGCGGAACAGCACGGCCTGGCGCCGCAGCTCGACGCCGCGCTCCCGTGCCTCGAGCACGCGGTCGACCACGTACGTCGCCTGCGCCTGGTCGTCGAGCACCGTGACGTATTGCGGTCGCGCGCCACCGCCGCCGCGGACGCTGCGCAGGTGCTTGCGGTACTGGCGCCCGCCCTCGGCCATCAGCGCATTCGCGGCATCGAGCACCGGTTGCGTCGAGCGGTAGTTCTGCTCGAGCGTCACGACGCGCGCGGGCGGGTCGAAGCGGCCCGGGAACTCGAGGATGTGCTCGACCGAGGCGGCACGGAACGAGTAGATGGACTGCGCGTCGTCGCCGACGACGGTGACCCCGGTGCCGGTCGGCTTCATGCGCAGCAGGATCCCGGCCTGCAGCACGTTCGTATCCTGGTACTCGTCTACGAGCACGTGGTCGAATCGCGCGCCCAGCTCCGCCGCGAGCGCGGGTTCCTGCGCCATGACGTGCCAGTAGAGCAGCAGGTCGTCGTAGTCGAGCGCCTGCTGCTCGAGCTTGGCTTCGACGTAGGCGCGGTAGAGCCGCACGAGCGGCTCCTCCCATTCCAGGCACCATGGGTAGCTGGACTCGAGCGTGTGGCGCAGGGGCCGCTGCGTGTTGACCCGATGCGAGTAGATCGCGAGGCAGGTGTCCTTGCGCGGAAATCGCTTCTCGGTCTTCGAGAACCCGAGCCGGTGACGCACGACGTCCATGAGGTCGGCGGCGTCGCCCCGGTCGAGCACGCTGAAATTCGGATCGAGCCCGAGTCGCGGCGCGTATTCGCGAATCAGGCGATTGCCGATCGCGTGGAACGTGCCCGACCAGGGCAGGCGCAGGTTTTGGGGTGCGCGCGCGAGGTGGCCTGCACCGCCCGTTTCCGGGCTCGCCGACCGGACCTGCGACGACAGAGACTCGGCCATGACCCGTTGCGCGCGTCGAGTCATTTCCTGCGCCGCGCGACGCGTGAACGTGAGCAGCAGCATGCGCGCGGGCGCCACGCCTGCGCCCAGCAGGTACGCGACGCGGTGCGCGAGCGTGCTGGTCTTGCCCGTCCCGGCGCCGGCGATCACCAGCAGCGCCGACGCCTCGACTCCGGCGCCGCCGGGTCGCGCTCGACCGTGCGACGCCGCCTCGGCCTGCGCGGCATTGAGCCGCCCGGGCAAGGCAGCTCGGGCGGGAACGTCGGTCAGGTCGGCAGGGGGATCCATGCAGTGCGGGCGGGCGGCAAGCTGTATGGATGGACAGTATATCCCCTATCCCGGGCTGGGCCAGCCTCCTAAACTGCCCAGCCATGGCATCGACCCCGGGCAACCGCTTCAGCTTCACGAGCGTGCTGCTCCGCGTGGCGTTCTCGCTGTTGCTCGTGTTCCTGACGTTCAACCCGTCGGGACGCTCCTATTACCACTGGCTCGGCCAGCACCTCTCGCCGATCGACCCGCTGGTCGTCGTGGCGGGCATCCTGCTGCTCGGCGCATGGCTC
>CAVQQX010000062.1:0-3085 GCA_963714645.1 uncultured Gammaproteobacteria bacterium | reverse complement strand
TGTTATGTCCTACACTGATTCATTACGTATTGCTACCCGCCCCTCGCCGGGGACCTGCAGCGGAATCGTACCCGCCACGATCCAGAGCCCGTGGTGGCGCGCCGCCTCGGCGAGGAATTCCTGGATCGGCCCCGCCCCGTGGGTCTCGGCGACGGCGAGTTTCGCGGCCTCGCCGCGACCCATGAACGCGAAGTTCTCGGGCAGCACGGCCACCGCCGCATCCTGGGCGCGGGCACCGCGCAGCAGCGCGCGGGCGCTGTCGAGGTTGCGGTCGACATCCGCGCCGGAAGTCATCTGGATCGCGGCCACGCGCGGCGTCACGGAGCTCTCCCTGCTCGCGGCGGATCTGCCTTTGCGGTCGCCGCTTCGGCCGGCGGCGCGGCGACCCGCTCGACGACCGGCGCCGACCACGGTCCGCCCACGTGATAGTAGACCCGCGTGAGTCCCCGCAGCTGGTCCTTGAAAAGCTGCGACAGTACGAGCACGCCCGCGCCGACGACCGGGCCCGCCGCCAGCGCGCCGGCCATCGCGAGCGGGCCGCTCGTGTTGCCGCTCACGACCATCGTCTGGTCGTAATCCTCGGTCGCGAGGCCGGTGCGACCGACGATGCCGACATTGACTGCGGGGCCCGTGAGCAGCAGGTTCTGCGTGTACGCGTTGCCGGCACGCAGCTCGAAGTCGCCCTTGACGTCGTTGAACGCGAGCCCCTTGTCGGTGACGTCGCGGAAATCGAGCGCGAGGCGCCGCGGCAGCTGCGCGACGCTCAGCAGTCCCAGCACCCGGCCCGCGCCCGGCTCGATGTCGCGAAGCTGGCCGTCTTCGAGCGCCAGTCGCAGCGTCCCGTTCATGAGCTTCATCGACTCTCCCGACGGTCCGCCCGGCCACCAGAGGTCCGCCGCCACGCGGCCCTTGCGCGCGTCGACCGTGCTGCGGTAGCCGAGCTGCTGCGTGGCCGCGCCCACGTCGCTGCTCGTCAACTGCGCGTCGAGCCGCGTGCGCGTGCCGGCCGGCTCCACGTACCAGCTGCCCTGCGCGACGATGTCGAACGACGGCGCCGAGGCGTTCAACGACTCGAACGTCAGCCCGCGCGGGTCGCGCGTGACGAACGCGTCGAGCCGACCGAACCGGCGGGCCTGCCAGACGAAGTCCTCGGCGTGGAGCGTGATCGCCGGGAGCTTGCGCGGATCGGTCTGCGGCGCGCCTTCGGCGCGTCCACCTGCGCCGTCCGCGACGGATACTAGGTGCAGGCGCTGCATCTCGAGCGTGATCGGCCGCCCGCGCGCGAGGTCCGCCGGCACGGTGATGACGCCCTCCGCCCGCGGGCTGCTCACCATGACGCGCCACGCGTCGTTCTCGCCGCGCAGCTTCGCGACCACGTCGTCGAATTCGAAGCCGAAGACCGTCGCGCGGGCGAGGTGCACGTCGACCGGGCCCAGCCAGTCCATCAGGCGCCCGCCGGAGGCGGCCGACGCCGGTGTCGGGCTCGCGGGCGCGTCGCCGAGCGCGAGCCATTCGCCGAGGTCGAACTGCGGCCAGTCACCCGCGATCAGCAGGCCCGGCTGGCTCGAAAGCGCGGCCGGCTGGCCGTCGAAGCGTGCCGTGCCGCGCTCGAGGCGCCACTGGCCGTTGCGATCGGCAAATCGCAGCTTCGCGCGTGCGCTGCCGGTCTCGACGGTGACGTCGTTGACGTGCTGGCCCGGCAGCTCGACCCGCACGCGCGTCGCCCGGGCTTCGGCCGCGGGCTTCGCGAACGGCCGCGGGGCGGACACGTCGAGGCCCGTGAGGTCGCTCGTGACCTCGAACTTCACCGGCCACTGGCCGATGCCGCGACGCTCAATCCGCCCGCGCAAGGCCCAGTCGGTCGAACCCGTCATGCGAACGGCCGACGGTAACCCGATGAATGCCGGCAGCCTGGCGCCTGCCGCCCGGCCGTGCGCGCTCAGGTCGACCGCCGCCGTGACCTCGCGCGAGGTGCGCCCGGGACTCCCCTCCAGCTCGAACGGGCCGTCGAGGATCGTGCCGCGCAACGCGGGCACGGTGATGTCGTCGTTGTGCAGTTCGAATACGCCGGCCGCGCGCTGCACCGGCGCGCGCAGCGCGGGCAGCGCAACGTTGACGCCGTCGAGCGTCGCGCGGACGAAGTAGTCGCGGGGCGGGATCACCCACGTGTCGGCCAGCCGTGCGCGCGACTCCGCCGAGACCAGCGGCAGCACGAGCTTCACGTCGTAACGTGCCGGCCCGTCCCCGCGCAGGCCCATGAACTGGTCGCCGATGCGCGGCCCGAGCGGGCTCTGCTGTACGAATGCGAGCGCGGGTGCGAGGTCGCCGGCCGCCTGCGCGGCGATCTCGAGCACCGGCACCTGGTAGTCGCTCAGGCTGAAGTTCGCGTGCTTCAGGGCGATGCCACCCACCTCGCCCGACGTGAGTTCCGCGCGGATCGCGGCATTGCGGAACTCGACCTTGCCGGCCGCACGCTCGAGCCGGGCGAAGCCCGGATAGAAATCGAGCGTGACGTCAGCGGTCTCCGCGGTGGCGAGGAATTCGCCCTCGCCGTGGCGGAACGGGAACTTGCGCACCGGCCCCCGAAAGGCGAGGTGCCCCTCCGTCAACCTGCCGCCCACCAGGGCGCGGTCCAGCCAGGCGACGGTGCGCTCGCGCAGGCGTCCCATCGGAATGAACTTCGGCGCAGCGGCGATGTCGGCCTGCGAGACGTCCGCATCGAGACGCAGGACCGGCGAGTCGCGCGAGTCGGGCAGTTTCAGTTCCCCGTCGAGCGTCGCCCGCGCCTGAGCATGCTCGAGACGGGCCCCACGCGTCGCGAACGTCCAGCCGTCCGCGACCCGCCGCCAGGCGAGGTCGGCCTCGGCGCGCTGCAGTGCAATCGGAGCAGTGAACCACGCCGGCCAGTCGAACACCGCGGCCGTGGATCGCAAGCGGATCGTGCCCTGTCGGTCGTTGCCGTCGACCGTAGCAGTCAGCCCGCTCACGCCGGCGGCGCCCGCGTGCGGCTGCACGGCGAGTGACGCGACGTTCGCCTGCACGGTGAAGGTGGGGGGCATCCCGGCGCGCACGCGGCTCGCGCTCG
>CAVQQX010000061.1:0-4507 GCA_963714645.1 uncultured Gammaproteobacteria bacterium | reverse complement strand
AACGCATTCGGCCGGCAGGCGTCGACCGCGAGCCCAGGCCGCGTGCCCCGCACGGTAGTAGGGCGAGAGCGGGTGTCCACTCTGCCCGCCGGGCATGTGGAAGTAGGCCCGGTCTTCATGGCCCGGCGCCACCGCGAAGCGTTCCGACGCGCCGAAGCCCGGAGCATGCACGTGCGGCATGTCGTGGTCGCCGGCCATGGGCACGCTCGGCATGTCGAGGAAGCGCGCCAGCGCGGGCAGCGCGCGACTCAACGGGTGCTGCACGCGGGTCGCGTTCGCGCGCCCCCAGGTGCAGCTCGCGAGCGTGGGGTCCTTGCAGTCGTTCGCCACGGTTCGCAGCGACTCGTCCACGACGTCGAGCAGGAACGAGCGCCAGTCGTGGAAGCGCGGATCGAGCAGGTGCGCGGGCCTCGCGTTCGCAAGTTGCCAGACTGCTTCCTCGAACTGCCGCGGCACCTGCAGCACGAGCTCCGGCTGCGCGGCGCGCACCGGCAGCGTCAACGCGTCGAACACGCGACGCTCGAGCGTCTCGTGGAACGCGCGCACGAGCCGGTATCCGACCGACGTGTCGCTCGCGCGCGGCTCCCAGTGCAGGACATGCTCGAGCATCGCGGCCCGCTGCGGCTCCTGCGAGAGCGACGCGGGGTCGAGCAGCCCGACGAGCAGCGCCTGCCAGCGCATCAGGAAGACCGCGCGATCGTCGAGCTGGATGCGCAGCATGTCGTCCTCGGTCACGCGGCCCGCGGCGAGCCCGAGCAGGTCGTCGCGGATCTGGCGCGCGCGTGCACCTCGATCCGGCGCACCGTCGCCGATCGCCGCGAGCATCTCGCCGCCCACCACCCGGTTGTTCGCCGTCCAGATCCGTCCGCCCGCGGGGGCCAGGACCCGCGGGTAAGTCGACGGATCGCGCCAGCCTTGCCACCCCGCGCCGGGCTTGGTCCAGTCGGAGGGAACGGTGGCGTCGTAAGCCGCCCCGCGCAGCGGCATGCGCCCGAGCAACGTCCAGCCGATCGCGCCGCCCGCGTCGGCGCAGACGAAGTTCTGCACCGGGCCGCCGATCGTATTTGCGAGTGGCAATGCCGTGGCGCAATCCGGCGTCGATTCGAGCCGCAGCCAGGCGAGGTTCGTCGCCTCGGGACGGTGCGCCGTCCAGGCCAGCGCAAATTCGCTGCCGGGCGCGGCTGCAGCACCGGACGGTCCCGCGCGAGCGGCATCACCCGGACGCGGCAATACCGGGCCCCACTCCGTCTGCTCGATCTGCACGATTCGTGTCGCACCGGAACTCGATCGCAGCGCCTCCTGCGCACGGCCGAAAGCGGTCCAGCCTTGCGTGCCACGGTACTGGCGGCCGTCGCGCGAACGCTCGATGCGCGCGAGATCGCTCCAGTCGCCGTAACTGTTGGTGAAGCCCCAGGCGATGTGCCCGTTGCTCCCCGCCACGAGTAGCGGCGTTCCGGGCAACGTCACGCCCATCAGGTCGCGTCGATCGCCGGGCGCGGCGGCGGCGACGAGCAGGCGCATGCGATACCACGTGTTCGGCACGCCGAGGCCGAGGTGCATGTCGTTCGCGACGATCGCCGCCCCGCTCTGCGTGAGCCCACCCGCCACGGCCCAGCTGTTGCTGCCCACGGCACGATTCTCGACGGCAGTGCTGGAGGACACCGCGGCAGTTGCGACGCGCGGCGTCGCGCGGGCCCACCGGCGCAGGTCGTAGCGCTCCGCGGTCGGCATCGGCACGGCCGCGACGACGACTCCGTCGATGGGAGCCTCCCAGTCCGGCGCGGGCGAATAGAGAAAGCGGAACACTTCGACGGGCAGGGCCGACTGCAGCAGGCCCCGTTGCCGGTCGGAGGCGGCCCCGGAGTCGTTGAGCTGCAGGTACATCGTGAACACGACCAGCAGGCTGTCGCGCGCTTCCCAGGGCGCCGGGCGCTGCCGCAGCAACAGGTATTCGAACGGTCGCACGCGCAGCGAAGCAAGCCCGGCGTTGACTCCGCGAGCATAGGCTTCGAGCAGTGCGCGCTCCGTGGGCGGCAGGCCCGCGAGCACCCGTGATGCGACCGCGGCGAATCGATGCAAGCGATGCTGCGCGTCCGCGTCCAGCGCGACGTCGCCGAAGAGCTCGGCCAGCCGCCCGGCCGACATGCGCCGTGCGAGGTCCATCTGGAAGTAGCGGTCCTGGGCGTGCGCGAATCCCGTGGCGTACGCGACGTCCTCGCGTGTCCGGGCGGTGACGGTGACGACGCCGAGCGCGTCGCGCTCGATCACCGCGGTCGACGCGGTGAGCCCGGGGGCCGGGAGCTCGCCCTCGATGCCGGGCAAGCTGCCACGTACCGCGAGCCACGCGCCCGCGACGACCAGCGCCAGCAGGGCGACGAGGCCGACGAGGAGGCGGGAGAGGAAGTGAATTGTGAACGGTGAATGGTGAATGGTCGGAGCACCGTTCACTGGCCGCTGCTCACTTCCAGCAGCTTCATGGTGTTGGTGCCACCCGACACGCCCGAGAGCTCGCCCAGCGTCAGGATGATCTCGTCGCCGGGGCGCACGAAGCCGCGCAAGACGAGCTCGCGGGAGATCGACTTGTAGAGCTCGGCGGGATCGGTGTGGGTGATGTCGAACGGCACCGGGTAGACACCGCGATACAGCGCCACGCGACGCCGCGTGCGCTCGTGGCGCGTGAAGGCGAAGATCGGGATGTCGGAGCGGATGCGCGACATCCAGAGCGGCGTCGAGCCCGACTCCGTGAGCGCCACGATCGCCGCGACGTCGATGTGGTTCGCCGTGTACATCACGGCGTGCGCGATGGCCTGCGCGAACGCCTCGACCTGCCCCTCGAAGCGCTCCCCGCCGCGATTGCTTGCGGTCTGGTATTTCTCGGCGCCCTCGATCACCTCGGCCATCGCCTCGACGGCCCGCACCGGATAGCGCCCCACCGCCGACTCGCCCGAAAGCATCACCGCGTCGCTGCCGTCGAGCACGGCGTTCGCGACGTCGGAGACCTCGGCGCGCGTCGGCACCGGGCTGTGGATCATCGACTCCATCATCTGCGTGGCCGTGATGGTGACGCGGTCGTGACGGCGCGCGACCTGCAGGATGTGCTTCTGCAGGCCGGTGAGCTCGGCATACCCCACTTCGATGCCGAGGTCCCCGCGCGCGACCATGACGGCGTCGCTGGCGCGCACGATCGCGTCGAGGCGCGGGATCGCCTCGCTGCGCTCGATCTTGGCGATGATGCACGCATCGCTGCCGGCTGCGCCGAGCAGCGAACGCGCTTCCTCGACGTCGGCCGCCTGCCGCACGAACGACACGGCCAGGTAGTCGATGTCGAGCTCGGCGCCGAGCTTGACGTCCTCGCGGTCCTTGTCGGTCAGCGCCTTCGCCGAGAGACCGCCGCCACGCCGGTTGATGCCCTTGTGGTCGCCGAGCTCGCCGCCCGTGAGCACGCGGCAGACCACCTTGTCGCCGTCGATCGCCGTGACCGCGAGTTCGATCTGGCCGTCGCCGAGGATCAGCTCGTCGCGCGGGGCGACGTCGCGCGCGAGTTCCGCGTAAGTCATGCCGACGCCGCGATCGGTGCCGTCGTGCGGGTCGAGACCCGGATCGAGCACGAATGTCTCGCCTTCGGCCAGCACGGTGCGGCCGCCGGCGAAGCGCTCGATGCGGATCTTCGGTCCCTGCAGGTCGCCCAGCAGCGCGACGTGCTTGCCGACGGCGTCCGCGGCCTCGCGCGCGCGCCGCACGCGCCGGCGATGGTCGGCCGGTTCGCCGTGCGAGAAATTCACGCGCAGCACGTCGGCACCGTGGCGGATCACTTCCTCGAGCACGCCCGGTCCGTCGGTGGCCGGGCCCAACGTCGCGACGATCTTGGTCCTGCGGATCATGGCTGCATCATCCCGCCGCGCGCTGCTCGAGCATCTCGACGGCCGGCAGCTTCTTGCCCTCGAGGAACTCGAGGAACGCGCCGCCCGCGGTCGAGATGTAGGAGATGTCCTCGGCGACGCCGTACTTCTCGATCGCCGCGATCGTGTCGCCGCCGCCCGCGATCGAGAACGCCGGGCTGCGGGCGACCGCCTGGGCAATCGTCCGCGTGCCCTCGCCGAACTGGTCGAATTCGAACACGCCCACCGGACCGTTCCAGACGATCGTGCCCGCCACCTGCAGCGCGGCGGCGAACCGCTCGGCGGTGTCGGGCCCGATGTCCAGGATCATCTCGTCCGCCTCGACCTCTCGCACGGACTTGACGTCGGCCTCCGCCGAGGCCGCGAATTCCCGCGCGACGACCACGTCGGTCGGCAGCGGGATCTCGACACCGGTCGTGCGCGACCGCTCGAGCAGGTCGCGCGCCGTGCCGATCATCTCGGCCTCGTGCAGCGACTTGCCGATGCCGTGGCCCGCCGCCGCCAGGAAGGTGTTGGCGATGCCTCCGCCGACGATGAGCTTGTCGACGCGACCGAGCAGGTTCTCGAGCACGGTGAGCTTGGTCGATACCTTGGATCCCGCGACGATC
>CAVQQX010000060.1:0-10352 GCA_963714645.1 uncultured Gammaproteobacteria bacterium | reverse complement strand
GCTGATCGGCGCGCGCGCGTGGCTCGAGCACCTGCCCGCCGGGTTCCTGCGCTACTACTTCGCGTCCAAGCTCGCCGACGGCGTCGAGGACCTCGACCTCAACCTGGACGATTTCGTCGCGAAGGTGAATTCCGACGTCGTCGGCAAGCTCGTCAACGTCGCGAGCCGCTGTGCCGGCTTCATCGCCCGCGGCGCCGCGGGCCGCCTCGCGGAGGCGCTGCCGGAACCCGCGCTGCACCAGGAATTCGTCACCGCCGGCGCGCGGATCGCGGCGCTGTACGAAGGCCGGAACCTCGCGGGTGCCGTGCGCGAGATCATGGCGTTGACCGACCGCGCGAACGTTTACATCGACCAGCGCAAGCCGTGGCTCATCGCCAAGGACGCGGCACGGGCCGGGGAGGTGCAGGCAGTCTGTACCCAGGGCCTCGACCTCTTCCGCATCCTGGTGACCTATCTCAAGCCGGTGATGCCACGGCTCGCGGCGGGGGCGGAAGGCTTCCTGGGCCTGCCGCCCCAGGCCTGGGCCGACGTTTCGACCCCGCTGGTGGGCCGCACGATCCAGCCGTACGAACCGCTCGCGACGCGGGTCGACCCCAAGGCCGTGCAGGCGTTGCTGGCGGCGTCGGCGGAGACGCTGAAGCCCACCGGCACGCCGCAGCAGGCGCCCGCCGCGACGAACGCGCACTCGACGGGCGTGCCCGCAAAGGCCGCCGCGGCCGACGGCGCCACGGCGCCGGCCACGATCTCGATCGACGAGTTCGCGAAGGTCGACCTGCGCGTGGCGCGCATCGAGTCGGCGGAACTGGTCGACGGCGCGGACAAGCTGCTCAAGCTCGGCGTCGACCTGGGAGAACTCGGCCGGCGCACGATCTTCGCCGGCATCCGTTCGGCCTACGAACCGCAGGCGCTGGTCGGCCGGCTGACGGTCGTCGTCGCGAATCTCGCGCCGCGCAAGATGCGGTTCGGCACGTCCGAAGGCATGGTGCTGGCCGCGGGCCCCGGCGGCAAGGACATCTTCGTGCTCGGCCCGGACGACGGCGCGACGCCCGGCATGCAGGTGAAGTGACCGCGACTCGAGGAGGACCATGAGCGAGCTGCTGCTGCTCGCGCTCGGTGCGAGCCTCGTCAACAATTTCGTGCTGACCGGTTTTCTCGGCCTGTGCCCGTTCGTCGGCGTGAGCCGGCGCTTCGAGGCCGCGGCGGGCATGGCGCTCGCGACGCTGTTCGTGCTGACACTCGCCTCGGGCCTGAGTTTCGCCGCCTGGCATTGGGTGCTGCAGCCGCTCGGACTCGAGTACCTGCGGACGCTGGTCTTCATCCTGCTGATCGCCGGCGTCGTGCAGTTCACCGAGCTCATGGTCCGCGCGACCAGCCCGTTGCTGCACCAGTTGCTCGGCCTGTTCCTCCCCCTGATCACGACCAACTGTGCCGTGCTCGGCGTCGCGCTGCTCAACGTCGACCGGCAGCACGGCCTGCTCGAGTCGCTCGTATACGGCGCAGCCGCGGGCGCGGGCTTCGGGCTCGCGCTGCTGCTCTTCGCAGCCCTGCGCGAGCGGCTCGACACCGGGGACGTGCCGCTCGCATTTCGCGGCGCGCCGATCGCACTGGTCACGGCCGGCGTGATGGCGCTCGCGTTCATGGGTTTCACCGGCCTCGGGGCGCGATGATCATCGAACCCATCCTGGCTGCGTGCGGCGTCGCGGCCGCGCTTGCCCTCGCGTGCGGTGCGGCGCTCGGCTGGGCCGCTGCCCGACTTCCACCATCGGCCGACCGCCTGGTCGAAGAGATCGACGCCCTGCTGCCGCAGACACAGTGCGGGCAGTGCAGCTACCCGGGATGCCGTCCGTACGCACGGGCGATCGCGCGCGGGGAAGTCGGAATCGACCGTTGTCCGCCGGGGGGCGCGACCACGCTGAACGCGCTGGCCCGGCTGCTGGATCGCGCACCGGGCCCGGCCGGGACGCCCGCGGGCGTCCCACCGGGTGCCGTCGTCGCGTACATCGACGAGGACCGCTGCATCGGATGCGCCCGGTGCCTCCCGGCGTGCCCGGTCGACGCGATCGTGGGGGCACCGCGGCAGATGCACACCGTGCTCACGGAACCGTGCACGGGCTGCGGCCTGTGCCTGCCGCCCTGCCCGGTCGACTGCATCGAGCTACGACCTGTCGTCACAGGGGTGCCGGCGCGCTGGCACCGGGCGACTTTCCATGCGCCGGCGTGACGGCTTCCCCGCCGGCCTCGTGCTCGAGCCGCACAAGCGTCTCGCCACGCGGGGCCCGGTCGTCGAGGTCGAGGCGCCCGCGCGCTTCGTGCTGTCGCTGGACCAGGGATCGGGCGCCACGCTCGAGCCGGTGGTCCCGGTCGATTCGCGCGTGTCGCTCGGCCAGCTGCTGGCGCGACCGGTCGATGCCTACGGCGCGCCGCTGCACGCGCCCGCGTCGGGCCGCGTGGCCTCGATCGAGCGCTGCGACGCGGCCACCGACTCGGGTCGCGGACTCTGCATCGTGCTCGAGAGCGACGGACTCGACACACCTTGGCGAGACGGCGACGGAACGACGCCGATCGATTTCTCTGCGCTCGAACCCGCGCAACTGATCGCGCGGCTGCAGGCGGCCGGCATCGCCGGGCTCGGCGGCGCCGCCTTCCCGACAGCGACGAAGCTCGAGGCGGCACGCGAACGCTGCGCGCGACGCCTGCTGCTGAACGGCGCCGAATGCGAGCCCTGGATCTGCTGCGACGACGCGTTGATGCGCACGGCTGCGGACGACGTCGTGCTGGGTGCGCAGGTGCTGATGCATGCACTCGATGCCGAAGACGGCGTGCTCGCCATCGAGGACGACAAGCCCGAGGCCGTGTCCGCCATCCACGCCGCATTGGCGGCCGGTGCGGGCATTCGGCCGCTGTCCGTCCTGGTCGTCCCCGCCGTCTACCCCCAGGGCGCCGAACGGCAACTGGTGACGGCCGCATTCGCGGTCGAGGTTCCCTCGCGCGGCCTGCCCGCCGACGTCGGCGTGACCTGCCAGAACGTCGCGACCGCCGCTGCGGTGGCCGCCTGGGTCCGCACGGGCCGGCCGTGCACGTCGCGGATCGTCACGGTCACCGGCAGCGGCGTGCGCACGCCTGCCAACGTGCGCGCACGTCTGGGCACACCGCTCGCGGCACTCGTGGAGGCGGCGGGGGGATACCACGCGGCGCCGCTCCGGCTGGTTGCAGGCGGCAACATGACCGGTCGCGCGCTGCCCTCGGACGAAGCCGGGCTCACCAAGGCGATCAATTGCCTGTTCGTCGCCACCCGCGCCGACCTCGAGCACCGTCTGGATGTGCGCGAGGTGGCGTGCATCCGCTGCGGCGATTGCGCGGAAGCCTGCCCACCGCGACTGCTGCCCCAGCAGATCCACCGCGCCGTCGTCGCGCGTGACGACGAGGCCGCAGTCGCGCTCGGCGTGTGGGACTGCATCGACTGTGGCTGCTGCGATTACGTCTGTCCGAGCGGCATTCCGCTCGCGCAGCGGTTCCGTGAGGCGCGCCAGCGCCTGCGCGGACGCGAGGCCGCCGCGGCGCGTGCGCGCGACGCGCGCGACCGGTTCGAACGGCACGAGCGCCGGGCATTGGCGGCCGCCGCGGCGGAGCAGCGCGCGTTCGACGCGGCCCGCACCGCGGCACAGGCCGGGCCCGCGGCCGACACGGCATCGAGCGGGCGGACGCCGACATGAAGTTCGAGACATCGGCGGCGCCCCACCTCATCGCCGGGTACACGGTGCCGCGGATGATGTTCGCGGTGCTCGCGGCCCTGTTGCCGGTCGGTCTCGTGCACGTTGCCTTGCTGGGGCCGGGCCTGCTGCTGCAGGCCGCCGTCGCCGGCGTCACGGCATTGTTCTGCGAGGCGCTGGCGTTGCGCTGGCGCCGGCGCGATGCGGTCGTCGCGCTACGCGACGGCAGCGTGCTGGTGACTGCCTGCCTGCTCGCGGTCTCGGTCACCCCGCTGCTGCCGTGGTGGCTCACTGCGCTCGGGACGGCAGTCGCCGTGCTGCTCGGCAAGCACGCGTTCGGCGGCCTGGGACAGAACCCGTTCAACCCGGCGATGGTCGGGTACGCAGTCCTGCTGGTCTCGTTCCCGACCGCGATGACACGGTGGCCGGTGCCCGTGGATGCCGCGAACTTCCCCGCGTGGACCGCACTGGCGCAACTCACGGTCGATTGCGTCTATGGCGGCGGGCCACGCCCCGCGTGGGACGGCTACACCGGCGCCACCACGCTCGATGCCGTCAGGACGGGCCTCGACCTCCGCTATACGCTCGGCGAGCTGCTGGCGCGCGACGATGTTGCCGGTAGGTTCGGGGCCACAGGTTTCGAGTGGATCAACCTCGCTGCGCTGGCCGGCGGTGTCTTCCTGCTGGCGCGGCACATCGTGCGGTGGCAGATCCCGGTGGCGGTGCTGGCGGGGCTGCTGCTGCCGGCCCTGGTGGCGCACGCCCTCGACCCGGGCGCGTACCTGCCGCCATTGCGGCACGCCTTCGCCGGCGCCACGATGCTCGGCGCGTTCTTCATCGCGACCGATCCGGTCTCCGCGGCGACCAGCGACCGTGGCCGCCTCTGGTACGGGGCGGGCATCGGCCTGCTCACGTGGATCATCCGCGCCTGGGGCGGCTATCCGGATGGATTCGCATTTGCCGTCCTGCTCGGGAACCTGTCCGTGCCCCTGCTCGACCGCTATACCCTACCGAGGATCTATGGCCACGAGCGCGACTGACGTGCGGGGCCGGCGGGCGCTGCGCAGCGCCGCCGTGCTCGCCTGCGTGGCCGTGGCGGGGTTCGGCCTCGTGGCGATCGTGCACGAAGCCACCCGTGAGGACATCGCCCGCGCCGCGCACCGGCAGCAGATGCAGCGCTTCGACGAAGTGCTGGGCGGCCTGCCGCACGACAACGACGTGCTCGCCGACGTAGTGCCGGTGGCGGATGCGGAGTTGCTCGGCACATCCACGCCCTTGCGCGCCTGGCGTGCGCGCCGGCGCGGGGAGCCGGTGGCCGTTGTGCTCGAACCCGTCGCGCCCGGCGGCTACGGCGGCCCGATCCGGCTGCTGGTCGCGATAGCGCCCGACGGCGCCCTGCTCGGCGTGCGGGTCGTGCAGCACCGCGAAACGCCGGGCCTCGGCGACGCGGTCGAGACACGCAGGTCGGACTGGATCCTCGAGTTCGCGGGGCACTCGCTGCGCGATCCGGAGCCGTCCCGGTGGGCCGTGCGCAAGGACGGCGGCGACTTCGACCAGTTCACCGGCGCCACCATCACGCCTCGCGCGATCGTGGGAGCGGTCGCCAACGCCCTGCGCTACTTCGAGCAGCACCGCGACGAGCTGCTGGCGCCGCCCGCTACAATCGTGTCGCCGTGAGCAGAGCCTTCGACATCGTCCGGACCGGCCTGCACGACCAGAACCCGGGGCTGGTGCAGTTGCTGGGCCTCTGCCCGCTGCTGGCCGTGAGCACCTCGCTCGGCAGCGGCCTCGGCCTCGGGATCGCGACGCTCGCCGTGCTCACGACCAGCAACCTCATGGCGGCGCTCCTCGGGCGGGTACTGCCGTCCGAGATCCGCATCGCGGTGTTCGTCCTGCTGATTGCTTCGCTCGTCACGGCCGTGGAACTCGCCGTGGCTGCCTGGCTGCCCCTGCTGCACGCGACACTCGGCATCTTCCTGCCGCTCATCGTCACGAATTGCCTGTTGCTCGCGCGCGCGGAAGCGTTCGCCTCGCGCCAGCCGGTTCGCTTCGCGCTGCTCGACGGGCTCGCGATGGGCACCGGGTTCCTGCTGGTGCTGGCGGGCCTCGGCGCGCTGCGCGAACTGCTCGGACGCGGCAGCGTCGGCAGCGACGTCGCGGCGCTCTTCGGGGCTCCGAGCGCGGGTGGCGGCCTGCACCTGTTCGCCGCACAGCATGGCTTCCTGCTCGCATTGCTGCCACCGGGTGCGTTCATCCTGCTCGGGCTCGTGCTCGCCGTGCGCCAGGCCCGGCAGGCCGGCGCTGCACGGACGGCCACTGCCGCGGCCCTGCCCGCGGCCGGACCCGTCCAGCCATGAAGCCGGCGCAGGTCCGTGAGCTGTTCGAGCGGTTCAAGGCGCTGAACCCGGCGCCCGTCACGGAGCTGGAACACGCGTCACCGTTCGAGCTGCTCGTGGCCGTGATCCTCTCCGCCCAGGCGACCGACAAGGGTGTCAACCTCGCGACGCGCGAGCTGTTCCCGGTCGCCCACACGGCGGCGCAGATCGCAGCGCTCGGACCGGAACGACTCACTGCGTACGTGCGCACGATCGGGCTCTACCCAGGCAAGGTCAGGAACATCCTCGCGACCTGCCGCATCCTGCTCGAACGCTACGGCGGCGAGGTGCCGCGTTCGCGGGAGGCGCTGGAGCAACTGCCGGGTGTCGGGCGCAAGACCGCGAATGTGGTCCTGAACAGCGCGTTCGGCGAGCCCACGATGCCCGTCGACACGCACATCTTCCGCGTCGCGAACCGGCTCGGACTCGCGCCCGGCGCGAATCCGCGTGCGGTCGAGGAACGGCTGCTGCGCCGCGTTCCGCCCGAGTACCTGCTGCATGCCCATCACTGGCTGCTGCTGCACGGGCGCTATGTCTGCAAGGCGCGCAAGCCCGAATGTCCGCGCTGCCCGATGGTCGATCTCTGCGAGTACCGGCACAAGACACCGCCGGTGCCCGCCGTGCCAGCGCCAGACCCCGGGACGAAGCCGCCGGCGCCCGCGATGAAGAAGGCGCCTCGAGCCGCCAGGACGCGTCGCTGATGCCGTTCTTTCACGAGCAGGGCCGCACGGCGCTGCGCCGGATGTACGTCGAGGCGTGGCGCAAGCACCGCGAATCGCTTCCCGTGGAACCCGTCGAAGACCAGATCGTGCGGGTCGTCGACTGGCATCCCGAGTACTGGACGTCGCTCGAGACCACCGTCGAGGAGTCGCTCGACCGCGACTACACGCCGGAAGGCGGGCAGGCCAATCCATTCCTGCACATGGGACTGCACCTCGCCGTGCGCGAACAGGTCGCCACCGACCGGCCGTCCGGGATCGCGCAGGTGTACCGCGCGCTGGTCGACCGGACCCGGGATGCGCATGCGGCCGAGCACGAGATGATCGAATGCCTGGGCGAGGCACTGTGGCAGGCACAACGGGCGGGACGCGCGCCGGACGAATCGGCCTACCTCGAGTCGCTGCGGCGCCGGATCCGGGCGACGCGCCGGCGCTGAGGCCCAAGCACCGGAAATTACGCGTCGTTGCCTGCCGTCGAGTCGCCCCCGAGCAGCCGCGCGAGTGCCGCCTCGTGCGGAGCGAAGTACGCGGCGAGGCGGTCTGCAGTCGCCGCGTATTTCGCTCCGCACGAGGCGGCACTCGCGCGGCTGCTCGGGGGCGAGCACGTAATTTCCGGTGCTTGGGCCTCAGCGCCGGCGCGTCGCCGGATCCGGCGCCGCAGCGACTCGAGGTAGGCCGATTCGTCCGGCGCGCGTCCGCGTTGTGCCTGCCGCGGTGCCCCTCGCCCACCTGGTCCATCTCGTGCTCGGCCGCATGCGCATCCCGGGTCCGGTCGGAACCAGCGCGCGGTACACCTGCGCGATCCCGGACGGCCGGTCGGTGGCGGAACTTGTGTTCCGCGCACGGCGAGGTGCAGTCCCATGTGCAGGAATGGATTGGCCTGCCCGCCTTCCGGCGTGTAGTCGCGGTGAGCGAATCCTCGACGGTGGTCTCGAGCGACGTCCAGTACTGCGGATGCCAGTCGACAACCACCTGGTCTTCGACGGGTTCCACGGGAAGCGATTCGCGGTGCTTGCGCCACGCCTCGACGTACATCCGGCGCAGCGCCGTGCGGCCTCGTGAAAGAACGGCATCAGCGACGCGTCCTGGCGGCTCGAGGCGCCTTCTTCATCGCGGGCGCCGGCGGCTTCGTCCCGGGGTCTGGCGCTGGCACGGCGGGCACCGGCGGTGTCTTGTGCCGGTACTCGCAGAGATCGACCGTCGGGCAGCGCGGACGTCGCGGCTGGCGCGCCTTGCAGACATAGCGGCCGTGCAGGATCAGCCAGTGATGCGCGTGCAGCCGGTAGCGATCCGGGATGACCTGCAGCAGGCCCATTTCGACGGCGAGCGGATCCTTGCCGGGCGCGAGGCCGGTGCGGTTCGAAACGCGGAAGATGTGCGTGTCGACGGCCATGGTCGGCTCGCCGAAAGCGACGTTGAGCACGACATTCGCCGTCTTGCGGCCGACGCCCGGCAGTGCCTCCAGCGCCTCGCGGTCGTGCGGCACCTCGCCGCCATGGCGTTCGACCAGGATCCGGGACAGTCGCGAAGACGTTCTTCGCCTTGTTGCGGTAGAGTCCGATCGTCGCGCACGTACGCGGTCGAGTCGTTCCGTCCGAGCGCTACCATCTGCGCCGTGTCGGCCCGGGACAGCGCGCGTCGCGAGGTTGACGCCCGTGTCGGTCGCCTGGGCGGAGAGCGTCACGGCGACGAGCTCGAACGGTGACGCGTGTTCAGCTCATGCAACCGGCGCCGGGTTCAGCGCCTTGAACCGCTCGAACGAGCTCCACCTGCGCCGGCTTCATGGCTGGACCGCGGGCAGGGCCGCGGCAGTGGCCGTGCGTGCAGCGCCGGCCTGCGGCCTGGCGCACGGCGAGCACAAGAGCCCGAGCGGGATGAACGCACCCGGTGACAGCGATGCGAGCAGGAAGCCATGCTGTGCGGCGAACAGGTGCAGGCCGCCACCCGCGCCGCTCGGAGCCCGAAGAGCGCCGCGACGTCGCTGCCGACGCTGCCGCATCGAGCAGTTCGCGCAGCGCGCCGGTTCCACGGCCGTGACGAGCGAAGCGATGAGCAGGACGAACACCGCGATGCGGATCTCGGACGGCAGTACCCGCCGAGGAGCGCCGCCATGAGGTTGCTGGTCGTGAGCACGGCGAGCGTCGCGATCCCGAGGCCGAGGCCGCTGCCGAGCGAGGTGCTCACGGCCAGCAGCGGGCAGAGGCCCAGCAACTGCACCAGCCCCGGGTTCTGGTCGTGCAGGCCGGTCCGGACGATGTCGAAGGCTCTGCTCATGGCGACACGATTGTAGCGGGCGGCGCCAGCAGCTCGTCGCGGTGCTGCTCGAAGTAGCGCAGGGCGTTGGCGACCGCTCCCACGATCGCGCGAGGCGTGATGGTGGCGCCGGTGAACTGGTCGAAGTCGCCGCCGTCCTTGCGCACGGCCCACCGGGACGGCTCCGGATCGCGCAGCGAGTGCCCCGCGAACTCGAGGATCCAGTCCGACCTGCGTGTCTCGACCGCGTCGCCGAGGCCCGGCGTTTCGCGGTGCTGCACGACCCGCACGCCGAGCAGGGTGCCGTCGGGCGCTATCGCGACCAGCAGCCGGATCGGGCCGCCGTAGCCGCCGGGCGCGACGGGTTCGAGCACGACGGCCACCGGCTCCCCGCGCCGGCGTGCACGCCAGGCGCGCAAGGGCGTGGATGTGCCGAGCAACTCCCGATCCGCCACCGGCACGACGTCGGCGAGCACGTCGTTGTCGTGCGGCAGGCCGCCCAGCACTTCGTCGAAGCGCTGCATCTGCTGCCGGTGCGCGCCGCGGGCGATGTCCTCACGGGTGGCTTCGTGCACGATCGCCACGAGGCCGAACCCCGCCACGGCCACGCAGGCGAGCACGGCGGCGCTGCGCAGCGCCCGCCGGCCCCGCACGTCAGTCGCGCTCGTGGCCATAGATCCTCGGTACGGTATAGCGGTCGAGCAGGGGCACGGACAGGTTCCCGAGCAGGACGGCAAATGCGAATCCGTCCGGATAGCCGCCCCAGGTGCGGATGATCCATGTGAGCAGGCCGATGCCCGCCCCGTACCAGAGGCGGCCACGGTCGCTGGTCGCCGCGGAGACCGGATCGGTCGCGATGAAGAACGCGCCGAGCATCGTCGCGCCGGCGAAGGCGTGCCGCAATGGCGGCAGGTACGCGCCCGGGTCGAGGGCGTGCGCCACCAGGGCCGGCAGCAGCAGCCCCGCCAGCACCGCCACCGGGATCTGCCACCGCACGATGCGCCGCGCCAGCAGGAAGACACCGCCGGCCAGCGCAGCGAGGTTGATCCACTCGAAACCTGTGGCCCCGAACCTACCGGCAACATCGTCGCGCGCCAGCAGCTCGCCGAGCGTATAGCGGAGGTCGAGGCCCGTCCTGACGGCATCGAGCGTGGTGGCGCCGGTGTAGCCGTCCCACGCGGGGCGTGGCCCGCCGCCATAGACGCAATCGACCGTGAGTTGCGCCAGTGCGGTCCACGCGGGGAAGTTCGCGGCATCCACGGGCACCGGCCACCGTGTCATCGCGGTCGGGAACG
>CAVQQX010000059.1:0-3496 GCA_963714645.1 uncultured Gammaproteobacteria bacterium | reverse complement strand
TGGAACTCGCCGTCACGTCGGCCCCCCAGTTTCTTCGTCTCGGCCTCGACGCCGCCGCGCTGCACGGGGTTCTCGATGCCGCCGGTCGTGACGTCGCCGTGCTCAGGGAAGCGCTCGGCCACTAAGTCGGCCGCGTTCGATCCGCGACGCGATTCGCTTCCCGCGGGCGCGGCCAAGCTCCGCCTTCAGAACGTGGCGCCGACGATGCGCGGCTCGGGCTCGAGGCGCACGCCGAAGCGCCGTTCCACCGAATCGGCGACGCGACGCGCCAGGTCGAGCAACTCCACGCCGCTCGCGCGCCCGTGGTTGACGAGCACGAGCGCATGCTGCGCCGACACACCGGCGTCGCCAGTGCGATGACCGCGCCAGCCGGCCTGCTCGATCAGCCAGGCGGCGGACAACTTGCGCGTGGACGCCGTCGCCGCCGGGAACACGGGTACCGCGCCGAACCTCGCCTGCAGCTCCGCCGCGACCTCGGCGGCCACGACGGGATTCTTGAAGAAACTGCCGGCATTGCCGATCGCGGCCGGATCCGGGAGCTTGCGCCGGCGGATGCGACGCACCGCGTGGGCGACGTTGCGCGCCGTCGCCTCGAGATTGCCCATCGCCGCCAGTTCTTCGCGCACCCCGGCATACGAGGTGCGCGTCGCATGCCCGGACGCCTGCGGCAGTCGCAGGTCTAGCGCGGTGACGATCCAGCGGTCGGGATCACGCTTGAACGTGCTGTCGCGGTATGCGAACCCGCACTGCGCGGCGGCGAGTCGCGCGGGTCGCGCCGTCGTGCGGTCGAACACGTACACGGCTTCCACGAACTCGCCGACCTCGACCCCGTACGCGCCGATGTTCTGTATCGGCGCCGCGCCTGCCTGACCCGGGATCAGTGCGAGGTTCTCGAGCCCGGCGAGGCCTTGTGCGAGCGTCCAGTCGACGAGCGGGTCCCAGCCGCGACCGGCCTCGACGCGCACCAGCGTCCCGGACGCTGCGTCGTCGGCCACGAGCGCGATGCGGTCGCACGCGAGGTGCAGCACCAGGCCTTCGAACACCGGGGCCGCGAACAGCACGTTGCTGCCTTCACCGAGCACCAGCAACGGCAGGTCGCGCAACTCGCGACGGTCGAGCAACCCGGCGAGTGCAGCGGGGTCGTGCACCGTCGCGAGCCAGCGTGAGGTCGCAGCCACGCGCAGCGTGTTGCGCCCGGCGAGCGACGCGTCCCGATCGAGCGTGCAGGGGGCGGCCGTCGTCATGGGGTTCCCGGGGCGAAGACGTGCGAGCTTGCCACCCGGCGCGCGCATCCGTCACTATCCGCGCGCACGGAGATCGCCGATGAACGATTCGCACCCACCGCGCGCCGAGGGGGTCGCGCCGGCCGAAGCCGAGGCGTTCCTCGCTGCGAACCCGGATGTCGAAGCCGTGCAGCTCGTGCTGACCGATGCCAACGGCGTCGGCCGCGGCAAGAACCTCGCGCGCGAGGAACTCGTCTCACTCTATGCGCAGGGGCGCAACGTCGCGGGCTCGATCCTCGGGCTCGACGTCACCGGCGAGGACGTCGAGGCCACGGGCCTCGTGTGGGCCGTCGGTGATGCCGACCAGTGCTGCCGGCCGGTGGCGCGGTCGCTCGTGCGTGCGCCGTGGTTGCAGCGCCCGACGGCCCAGGTGCTCGGCACGCTCCACGAGCTCGACGGCCGCCCTGCCGCCGCCGACCCGCGGCACGCGCTCGCAAGCGTGGTGCAGCGCTGCGAAACCGCCGGACTCACGCCGGTCGTCGCGGTCGAACTCGAGTTCCACCTGCTCGTGCGCGATGCCGCGGGTCGGCTGCAACCGGCGTCCGGGCTCCTGAGCGGCGAGCGCCGCACCCGGATCGACGCATACGGGCTCGGCCGACTCGACGACATGGCGCCCCTGTTCGACGACCTCTATTCCGCCGCACGGGCGCAGGGGCTGCCCGCGCGCACGTTGATGTCCGAGTACGCGCCCGCCCAGTTCGAGATCACGCTCGAGCATCGCGCCGACGCGCTCCGGGCGGTCGACGAGGCGATCCTGTTCAAGCGCGCGGTCCGCGGTGTCGCCGCGCGCCACGGCTGCATCGCCTGCTTCATGGCGAAACCGTTCGCCGGCAGCGCGGGTTCGGGCATGCACCTGCACGCGAGCCTCGCCGGCGCCGACGGCAGCAATGCGTTCGCCGCGGACGATCCGGCCGGAAGTCCCTTGCTGCGCCACGCGATCGGCGGATTGCGAGCGACGCTCGCGGACGGCATGGGCATCTACGCACCGCATGCGAATTCCTATCGGCGCTTCCGTGCGCAGAGCTATGCGCCGGTCGCGCCCACCTGGGGCGTGAACAACCGCACCGTCAGCCTGCGCGTGCCGGCGGGACCACCCGCGAGCCGCCACGTCGAGCACCGCGTCGCGGGCGCCGACGCCAACCCGTACCTGGTCGCCGCGCTGGTCCTCGGTGGCATCCTGCGCGGCATCGAGCAGCGCCTCGACCCGGGTGACCCGGTGACCGGTAACGGCTACGCGGATGCCGTGCAGGGGGACCTGCCGCTGCAATGGCACGCCGCGCTCGAGCGCACGGCGGCGTCGGAGTTCGTGCGCGACACGCTCGGCGCGGGCTTCGTCCGGGTCTGGCACGCGATCAAGCGACAGGAGTACGAGCGGTTCGCTGCGCTCGTGAGCGACCGCGACTACGAGTGGTACCTCGACACGGTCTGAGCGTGAGGCGACATAATTCCCGTCGCAGCGGACACGTCGCCGCTGCGCTGCGCTGCGATGATTAAGTCACGCCGATCGGTACGGTAGTGAGAGCTGAGTCAACGTGGCGCGACGGGCATGAACGCAGAATCCCTGCACCGCCCGTCGCTCGCTTCGAGGACACACCACGTGACCCGCCTCGCCTCCCGCACGCTCGCCCGCAGCGCCGCCCTTTCGAGCAGGAGTTCGCCGCCCGTGACCATCCACCTGCGCAAGATGTACGTCGACTGCCGCTTCGGGCAGCTGCACCTGCACACGGCGTTTCCCTCGAGCGGCGGGTTCGACGAACTGACGCCGCTGATCTGCATCGCGCCGGCGCAGCAGACCGGGCGCGCCTTCCGTCCGCTGCTGCGCGATCTCGGTCGTGACCGCAGCGTGTACGCGCCGGACCTGCCGGGCGCCGGTGAGTCTGATGCGCCCGACCATGCTCCCACCACGGTCGCGGACTGCGCGGCGGCGATCGTCGACTTCGTCGAATCGCTGCGGCTCAAGCAGGTCGACATGGCGAATTCGCCTGGTCGCGGCTGGAGCCGAGCGATGGCGCCTATCGTTTCGAATGGCTGAGCCGCGCCATCGAGGCGCTGGATCGCGCCGGCCTCAAGGTCGTGCTTGGCACGCCGACGGCGACGCCGCCCAAATGGCTCGTCGATAAGATGCCGGAGATGGCGGCGTTTCGACGCAAGAACAGCAGACCGCGCAAATTTCGGTTCGCGCCGACACTATTGTTTCAGCCACGAACGCTACG
>CAVQQX010000058.1:0-5103 GCA_963714645.1 uncultured Gammaproteobacteria bacterium | reverse complement strand
TGTTGTGTAGCTGACGACGTATTGCTGGCAGGCGCCGGGCGCCGCGATAGAACGCAATGCGCGGGTACTCGTGCGCGGAGACGTGGATGAACGGGAAGCTCTTGTCGTCCTTGAGCAGGATGTTGTAGCGCGGCTTGTGCTGCTTGATCAGGTTGTACTCGAGCAGCAGCGCCTCGGTTTCCGAGGCGGTCACGGTCACCTCCACGCTGCCGACCTGGCCGACCATCGCCAGCGTCCGCTCGCCGTGCGCGCGTCCCTTGAAATAGCTCGAGACCCGGTGCCTGAGGTGGCGCGCCTTGCCGACGTAGAGGATCTTCCCTTCGCCGTCGAGCATGCGGTAGACGCCGGGCTTCGTCGGCAGCGAGGCGAGGAAGGACTTGCGGTCGAACGGCATTTCGCGGCGGATTATCGACGTGCAGGCTCGCTGCGCGCGAGCATGGCAGCGCGGCCGACCACGGCGCGGAACATGTCCGTCGTCAGGCGGCGGGTGTTGGTGTTGTAGCGGCTGCAATGGTACGAGTCGACCAGCGTGAATCCGCGTGGCAGGTCGTGCTCGGCGGCATGGGCGAACCGGTATGCCGCGGGTTTCAATCCGAGCGCGCGCAGCACCGCGCCGTGCGCGATGGCGCCGAGTGCGAGGAGCACTGCACGGTCGGGCTGCCGCGCGAGTTCCGCCGCGAGGTAGCGGTTGCAGTTGGCGATCTCGACCGGGAGCGGCTTGTTGCCCGGCGGCACGCACTTGACCGAGTTGCTGATCCGGCAGCCGAGCAGCCGCAGACCGTCGTCCACGGCGGTCGAAACCGGTGCCGTCGACAAGCCGAACTCGAAGAGCGTCGCGTAGAGCAGCAGCCCGGCGTAGTCGCCGGTGAAGGGCCGGCCGGTCGCATTGGCGCCGTGGAATCCGGGCGCAAGCCCGATGAGCAGCAGCTTCGCGTCCGGGTCGCCGAACGGCGGCACGGGCTTGCAGAAGTAGCCGGGGTGCCGCCGCTTGCCCTCGTCGAGGAATGCCGCGAGTCGCGGGCAAAGCGTGCATTCGGGATCGTAGACCGGCGCATTCATCGCGGCGCGAGCATACCAGCCGACGGCCGCCTCACCCGCCCTGCGTACGCCCTCACCTGCCGCTCGCGGCCACCTCTCGCGCGGAGGCGGGACGCTCGCGGCCATCTCTCGCGCGGAGGCGGGAAAAGAGTGCGGGGTCAGGCGTGCGCGGCCTGGAACTGCTCTGCTTCCGTCGAGCCGTGCATGGCCGTGGTCGAGGACTGGCCGCCCTGGATCACCTGAGTGACATCGTCGAAGTAACCCGTTCCCACTTCCTGCTGGTGCGACACGAACGTGTAGCCGCGGTCGCGCGCCGCGAATTCGCGTTCCTGCACCTTTTCGACGTACGCCGTCATGCCCGTCTTCGCGTACTCCTGCGCGAGATCGAACATGTTGAACCACATCGAGTGGATGCCGGCGAGCGTGATGAACTGGTACTTGTAACCCATCGCCCCGAGTTCGCGCTGGAACCTGGCGATGGTCGCGTCGTCGAGGTTCTTCTTCCAGTTGAAGCTGGGCGAGCAGTTGTACGCGAGCAGCTTGCCCGGGTACTTCTTGCGGATTGCCTCCGCGAACCTTTTGGCGAACACGAGGTCCGGCGTGCCCGTCTCGCACCACACCATGTCCGCGTACGGCGCATAGGCCAGGCCGCGGGAGATCGACTGCTCCATCCCCGGCCGCGTCTTGTAGAACCCTTCCGGCGTGCGCTCACCGGTGCAGAACGGCTTGTCGTTTTCGTCGACGTCGCTCGTGAGCAGGTCGGCGGCCTCGGCGTCCGTGCGTGCGAGCACGATCGTCGGCACGCCCATGACGTCGGCCGCGAACCGCGCCGCGACGAGCTTCTGCACGGCCTCCTGCGTCGGGACGAGCACCTTGCCGCCCATGTGGCCGCACTTCTTGACGGACGCGAGCTGGTCCTCGAAATGCACGCCCGCGGCGCCGGCGCGGATCATCGCCTTCATGAGTTCGAAAGCGTTCAGGACCCCGCCGAAGCCCGCTTCCGCGTCAGCGACGATCGGCGCGAAGTAGTCGACATAGTCCTTGTGCTGCGGGCCGATCCCCTTGGAATGCTGGATCTGGTCGGCGCGCTGAAACGTCGCGTTGATGCGCTCGACCACCTTCGGCACCGAGTCGACCGGGTACAGCGACTGGTCCGGGTACATGGACAGGTAGGAGTTGTTGTCCGCCGCAACCTGCCATCCGGAGAGGTAGATCGCCTTGATTCCGGCCTTGACCTGCTGCATCGCCTGGCCGCCCGTCAGCGCCCCGAGGCAGCTGACGTATGGCTCGGAGTTGACGAGCTTCCAGAGCTTCTCGGCGCCGAGCCGCGCGAGCGTGTATTCCACCTGGACGCTGCCCCGCAGGCGAACGACGTCCTCGGCCGTGTAGGTGCGTTCGAGTCCCGTCCAGCGGGCGTCGGTCTGCCATGCCTTGCGTAACTGGTCGGCGGCCTGGTTCGTCATGTCTGAAGTCCTCTGGACGGTCGTTTTGCGGCGCACAAAGAATAGACTTGGGGCCCCCGCGGGACAAGGGCAGTATGTCTCGTCGCGCTCCACCTCACGACCGATGCGACTCGTTCTGTTCAATAAACCCTACGGCGTCCTGCCGCAGTTCACCTCGCGCGACGGGCGGGCGACCCTCGCCGATTTCCTCGACCTTCCCGGACTTCGCCCTGCCGGACGGCTCGACATGGACAGCGAGGGGCTCATGGTCCTGACCGACTTCGGGCCCTGGCAGGCCCGCATCGCGCAGCCGGGTTCGCCGTTCGGCAAACGCTACGTCGTGCAGGTCGAGGGGCGTCCGGTCGAAGCGGACCTCGAACGCCTGCGGCACGGCATCGTCCTCAACGACGGCCCGACCCGGCCCGCCCCGACGCGCGTGGTTGCTGAACCGCCGGGCCTGTGGCGGCGGGAGCCGCCGATCCGGTCGCGTCGCGCGATCCCCACCGCGTGGCTCGAGATGGAACTGCACGAGGGCCGCAACCGACAGGTGCGGCGCATGACTGCTGCGATCGGCATGCCGACCTTGCGCCTGATCCGATGGGCCGTGGGGCCGTGGACCGTCGTCGGGCTGGCGCCTGGGGAATCGCGCGAAGTGCCCCGCCGCGAAGCGGAACTCGTCCTGGCGGTGGATCGAGCGTCGCGTTCGGTCAGGGCGCCCGCGCGTCGGTCGCGATCCGCAAGGCCAGCTCGAGGGCCTGCTCGTAGTTGAGCCGCGGGTCGACCTGCGAACGGTAGTCCTTCGCGAGATCGGCATCGGCGAGCCCGCGTGCCCCGCCCGTGCACTCGGTAACGTCCTCACCGGTGAGTTCGAAGTGCACGCCGCCCAGGTGGCTGCCGGATGCGCGATGCACGCGGAACGAGCTCTCGAGCTCGCTCACGATGTTCTCGAAGCGGCGGGTCTTGAACCCGGTGCTGGTGCTCTCGGTGTTGCCGTGCATCGGGTCGCAGACCCACAGCACCGGTACGCCGGTCGTGCGCACGGCTTCGATCAGCGGTGGCAGCTTCTGCTCGACGTGCTTCGCGCCCATGCGGTGGATCAGCACGAGCCGTCCCGGTTCCCGGTGGGGATTGAGCGTGTGGCAGAGGCCCTGCAACCACGCGGCATCCATGGTTGCCCCCACCTTGACACCGACCGGGTTGGCGATCCCGCGACAGTATTCGACGTGTGCGCCGTCGAGGCTCGCCGTGCGCATGCCGATCCACGGCAGGTGCGTCGACAGGTTGTACCAGCGCTCGTTGCGCGGGATGAAGCGGGTCTGGGCCTGCTCATACAGCAGGTGCAGCGCCTCGTGGCTCGCGTAGAACGGCGCCCGGCTCGCCTCGTGGACCCGGCTGCCGCTCATCGCCTCGAAGAAATCGAGCGAGTCGGCAATCGAGGCCGCGATCCGCTCGAACTGCACCTTCCACGGTGAATGCTTGACGAAGCCGAGGTCCCAGTATTCCGGGTGGTGCAGGTCGGCGAACCCTCCGTCGATGAGCGCGCGGACGAAATTGAGCGTCAGCGCCGCGCGCTCGTAGCCGCGCAGCAGGAGTTCGGGGTCGGGTTCGCGCTCGGCCGCCGTGAACCCCGGCCGGTTGACGAGGTCGCCGCGGTAGCACGGCAGCGTGACTCCGTCGCGCGTCTCGGTCTCGGCGGAGCGGGGTTTCGCATACTGTCCGGCGAACCGCCCGACGCGGATCACGGGCATTTTGAGCCCGTGCAGCAGCACGAGGCTCATCTGCAGCAGGATCTTGAGCTTGCGGGCGATCTGGCCCGAGTCGCAGTCGGCGAACGTCTCGGCGCAGTCCCCGCCCTGCAACAGGAACCGCTCGCCACGCTGCGCCTCGGCGATCTGGCGCTTGAGGGACTCGATCTCCCACGAAACGACGATGGGCGGCAGCCGCCCGAGCGCGTCGACCGCCCGGGCGAGCGCCGCCGGGTCGCGATAGGCCGGCTGCTGTTGAGCGGGCCGGGCCGTCCAGCTCGACGGCGACCAGTCCTGCGCCTGCAATGCCGCGTTCATGTCCTCATCGTACGGGAAATATTTGCATCGCAAAAGAAAGCTAGGGGGTGGGCGCGGAGCGTCCGTTTCGTCAGAATCGCGCCCCTCGAAAGACCGAGTCCACGCGGCCCCGCCCCACGGGACGGCCCCGGCGCAGGACACATCAGGAGTAACGATGCAAAAGGTATTGATCCTGGGGGCCGGCAAGATCGGCGCCCTGATTTCCGGTTTCCTCGCGGAATGCCGCGACTACGAGGTCCACGTCGCCGACGTCAACGCGAACGCGGCCAACGCGGTCGTGGGCGCGCACGGCCTGCCCAACCTCCACGCGCACGAGCTCGACGCGTCCGATCCTGCCGCCCTCGAGGCACACCTGCGTCGCAATCCCGCGGACGCCCTGATCTCGAGCCTGCCGTTCTACTGCAACGTCAAGGTGGCAGAGATCGCGCGCCGGACCAACGCGCATTACTTCGACCTGACCGAAGACGTCGCGGTCACCCGCGCCGTGCGCTCGCTCGCCGAGGGATCGACGCGCGCCAGCGTGCCGCAGTGCGGCCTCGCACCCGGGTTCATCAGCATCA
>CAVQQX010000057.1:0-16792 GCA_963714645.1 uncultured Gammaproteobacteria bacterium | reverse complement strand
TCTCTCTCTCTCTCTCTCTCTCTCTCTCTCTCTCTCTCTCTCTCTCTCTCTCTCTCCCTCCTCCTCCTTCTTCTCCTCCTCCTCCCTCCTTCTTCTTCTTCCTCCTCCCTCCCTCTCTCTCTCTCTCTCTCTCTCTCTCTCTCTCTTGCCGGCTTCGCTAGTCGCAGTGGTACTGGAAAGCCAGGCGGCGCTGGTGCGTACCCCGGTGCCGCTCTCGGGCCTGAAGGCCGACTGGGTGAGACGTCTGCTGGTCCGTATCGACGGCGTTCAGCAGGTGCGCGAAAGCAAGTACATCATGCTGCACGCGCCCCGGTCCGCGTTGCCGCAGATCCGCAAGCTCCTGCCCGGCAGCGAGTCGCCGACCGTAATTCCGCTCGAGGGCAAGGGTGACAAGGTCGCCGTCCATGCGGTCTGCCGCGAAACCGTATTCTGGGAAACGCTCGAGGACCTGAAGGCGGCCGGCGCGAGCGCCGTGCTGGTCCTGCCGGTCGAGAAGATGCTCGCATGAGCCGCGCGCTCGAGATCCTGCACTGGAATGCGCTCGACGAGGCACGTCGCCAGGACGTGCTGCGCCGGCCGTCGCAGCGCGAGACGGCGGCCTTGCTCGCCGGCGTCCGGGACATCGTGGCGGATGTGCGTGCGCGGGGCGACGCCGCGTTGCGCGAGTATACGCGGCGCTTCGACGGGGTCGAAGTGGCCACGGTCGAAGTGGGCGAACCCGAGTTCGCGGCCGCCGCCGCGGCGTTGAACCACGCACAGCACGAGGCGCTGGCACGCGCCGTCGCGAACGTGAGCCGGTTCCACCAGGCGCAAGTGCTCGAGCCGCTCCGTGTCGAGACGTCGCCCGGGGTCGTCTGCGAACGTCTCAGCGTGCCGCTCGAGGCAGTCGGTTTGTACGTGCCCGCCGGCAGCGCCCCGCTGCCGTCGACGGTGCTGATGCTGGCGGTACCGGCCCGCATCGCGGGTTGCCCGCTCCGGATCCTCTGCACGCCGCCGCGCGACGACGGCAAGGCCGACCCGGCAGTGCTCGTAGCCGCGCGGCTCTGCGGTGTCGATCGGGTATTCAAGGTCGGCGGCTCGCAGGCGATCGCCGCCATGGCGTATGGAACGGCCTCGGTGCCGAAAGTCGCCAAGATCTTCGGGCCGGGCAACGCCTGGGTCACCGCGGCAAAGCAGGTCGTCGCGCAGGATGCGGACGGGGCGGCGCTCGACCTGCCGGCCGGACCGTCGGAAGTGCTCGTAGTGGCCGACGAAGCGGCGCGGCCCGCGTTCGTCGCCGCCGACCTGCTCGCCCAGGCCGAGCACGGCCCCGATGCGCAGGTGCTGCTCGTCACGACCTCGGTCGAGTTCGCAGCGGCCTGTGCAGCGGAAGTGGCGATCCAGCTCGAGCGGCTCCCGCGTCGCGAAATCGCGGCACGGTCGATCGGCGAGAGCCGGGCGCTCATCGTGACGGACCTCGGGACCGCAATGGAGGTCAGCAACCGGTACGCGCCGGAACACCTGATCCTGCAGGTGCGCGCACCGCGGGCGCTGCTGCATCAGGTCGTGAACGCCGGCTCGGTGTTCCTCGGTGAATGGACGCCCGAAACGATGGGCGACTACTGCAGCGGCACCAATCACGTGCTGCCGACGTACGGTCATGCACGGGCATACAGCGGGCTCGGGGTCGGCGACTTCGTCAAGCGGATCACGGTGCAGGAACTGAGCCCGGCCGGCCTCGCCGGACTCGGGCCCGTCGCGCAGACGCTCGCACGCCTCGAGTCGCTGGACGCGCACGCGAATGCCGTGACCGTTCGCCTCGAGGCACTGGCACGGGACGTTCCGGCATGAGCGGCTCGGTCCTCGACCTGGCACGGCCCGACATCCTGCGGCTGCAACCGTACCAGCACGCTGCCTGGGATCCGGCGTACGAACGCATGCACGCGAACGAGATGCCCTGGCGTGCGCAGGGCGACAATTCGCGCGCCGGTCTGAACCGGTATCCAGAGCCGCAGCCGCGGGCGCTGGTGGAACGGATGTCGCAGCTGTACGGCATTGCGCCGCGCCACCTGCTCGTCGGCCGCGGCAGCGACGAAGCCATCGACCTGCTCGCGCGCGCGTTCTGCCGCGCCGGTGTCGACCGTGTTGCGATCACGCCGCCCACGTTCGGGTTCTACAAGGTGGCCGCCGGGATCCAGGGCGCCGACGTGCTCGAGGTGCCGCTGCGCCGCGAGGGATTCGCGCTGGACGTACCGGCCCTGCTCGACGCCGGCGCACGCTCGAAGCTGGTCTTCCTCTGTTCGCCCAACAACCCGACGGGCAACCTGCTCGACGTGGCGGACATCGAGCGCGTCTGCCGGGCACTCGAGGGCCGGGCTCTCGTGGTGCTCGACGAGGCTTACCTGGAATTTTCCGGCCAGGCGAGCATGATCGCGCGCCTGGGAGAGTTTCCGAACCTGGTCGTGCTGCGGACCCTGTCCAAGGCCTATGCGCTCGCCGGGGCGCGCCTGGGCACGCTGGTCGCCAGCGAGGACATCGTGGGGCTGCTGAAGCGCATCATCCCGCCATATGCCATTCCCGCGTCGACGGTCGACGAGGTGCTCGCACTGACGGAAGCCCCGCAGCGGGCGCTCGCGGCGGCCCGCATCCGGACGCTGCTCGACGAACGTGCATTGCTCGAGCGACGGCTCGCCGGGTCTGCGAACGTGCTGCAGGTCCACCCGTCCGACGCCAATTTCCTGCTGGTCGAATGCCGGGATGCACGGGCCTTCATCGACGCCGGCAAGTCCGCGGGCCTGATCGTCCGGGATTTCTCGACCGCCCCCTGGCTCAAGAACTGCGTCCGGGTGTCCGTCGGCACGCCGGAGCAGAACCAGCGGTTGCTGGCTGCGGCGGCGCCCGCATGAGCGCCCGGCGAGTGCTGTTCATCGACCGCGACGGCACGCTGGTCGAGGAGCCGCCGGACGAGCAGGTCGACCGCGTCGGGAAGGTGCGCCTGCTCCCAGGCGTCATCCCGGCACTGCTCGAACTGAGGCAGGCGGGGTACCGCTTCGTTCTGGTCAGCAACCAGGACGGGCTCGGCACGGCCAGTTTGCCGGAACCGGCATTTCGCGAAACGCAGGATTTCATCCGGCACCTTTTCGCTTCGCAGGGCATCGAGTTCGACGCGGAGTTTTTCTGTCCGCACCGTCCGCAGGACGGCTGCGACTGCCGCAAGCCGCGCACCGGCCTGCTGCGGGAGTACTTCGCGCGACACGTCATCGACCGCGGACAGAGCTACGTGATCGGCGACCGCGACACCGACCTCGAGCTCGCGGCCAACCTGGGCCTGCAGGGGTTGCGCGTTCGTGCCGATGGCGCTGACGGCGCCACGTGGGCTGCCGTGGCCGGGCGACTGCGACGGCCCGCCCGGCGCTCGACCGTGGTGCGCAAGACCCGCGAGACGTCGATCCACGTGCGGGTGGACCTCGACCGCACGGGACCGGTGGCCATCGCGACCGGCATCGGCTTCTACGATCACATGCTCGAGCAGGTGGCCCGTCACGGCGGGTTCGCGCTCGAGTTGAGCTGCGTCGGCGATCTCGAGATCGACGAACACCACACGGTCGAGGACTGTGCCCTCGCGCTGGGGCAGGCGTTGCGGGAAGCGCTCGGCGACAAGGTCGGCATCGCGCGTTTCGGGTTCGTCCTGCCGATGGACGAAGCCCGGGCGCAGGTCACGATCGATCTCTCGGGGCGCGCGTTCGCGGTCTTCGAGGGGCGGTTCGGGCGGGAAGCCGTCGGTGGCCTGCCGACCGAGCTGGTGCCCCACGTCTTCCGGTCGTTAGCCGACAGTCTCGGTGCCGCAGTGCACGTGCAGGTGCAGGGCGAGAATTCCCACCACATGGTCGAGGCCTGTTTCAAGGCATTCGGGCGGGCGCTGCGCCAGGCCGTGCGCGTCGAGGGCACCGAACTGCCGAGCAGCAAGGGCGTGCTCTGATGGCGACGCGGCGGTCATGACCGACGTCGCGATCATCGACAACGGCGGTGCGAACGTCGCGTCGCTGCAGTTCGCGCTGGACCGCCTGGGCGCCTCGTCGCGGCTCACGCAGGACCCTGAGCAACTCCGCCTCGCGCCCCGGGTGATCCTGCCCGGCGTCGGTGCCGCGGCCGACGGCATGGAGCGCCTGCGGCACGCCGCCCTCGACACGCTGATCCCCCGGTTGACCCAGCCGGTGCTGGGCATCTGCCTCGGCATGCAGCTGCTGTTCGAATCGAGCGCCGAAGGCGAGGTCGCGTGCCTCGGCGTCGTGCCGGCGCGCGTGGAGCGCATCCCGGACCGCGCGGGCATGCCCGTGCCGCACATGGGATGGAACCGGGTGCGCGCCCGGGGCGAGTCGTCGCCGCTCGTGCGCAATTTCGAGGACGAGCCATACCTCTACTTCGTGCACAGTTATGTCGCTCCCGTCGGTCCCTGGACGGTCGCGACGTTCGACTACGGTGCCGAGTACTCCGCGATCGTCGCGCACCGCAACTTCGTGGGCACGCAGTTTCATCCCGAGCGCTCGTCCCGGCCCGGCGCCCGCCTGCTCGCGAACTTTCTCGCGCTGGCCTGACCGTGCGCCTGGTGCCCGCCATCGACCTCCGCGACGGCCGCTGCGTCCGCCTGCTACAGGGTCGCTTCGACGCCGAGACGATCTACGAGGAAGACCCGCTGCGCGTGCTTGCGCGTTATCGCGAGCTCGGCGCGCGCTATGTGCACGTGGTCGACCTCGACGGTGCACGCACCGGCGCGCAGTCGAACCATGCTGCGATCGCGAAACTCGCCTCCGCATGGCCCGACGTCGTCGTACAGGCGGGCGGCGGCATCCGCAGCCGCCGGGTCGCCGCTGACATGCTGGCACTCGGCGTCCGGCGCATCGTCGTGGGCAGCCTCGCCGTGACCGATCCCGCGGAGGTTTACCACTGGTTACGCGACTTCGGCGTCGACCGCGTAGTGCTCGCCTTCGACGTCCGGATCGATGCGGACGGCATCCCGCGACTGGCCACCCACGGCTGGGAATCGCAGACCCGTGCCAACCTCTGGGAAGTCGTTGCCGGGTACGCGGCCGCAGGCGCGGTGCACGTTCTCTGCACCGACGTCGCGCGCGACGGAGCCTTGTCGGGACCCAACCTGGCGCTCTACACGGACGCCGTCGCGAGGTTTCCCGGCCTGCAATGGCAGGCGTCGGGCGGTGTCGGCGGCCGCGCCGACCTCGACGAGGTCGCCCGCACCGGTGTCGCGGCCATCGTGAGTGGCCGCGCCCTGCTCGAAGGCCGGATCGAACGTGAGGAGCTCGAGCCATTCTTGCCCGCCGCATAATTCCCTGCCTCGACGTCCGCGACGGACGGGTGGTCAAGGGCGTGCGCTTCCGCGACCATCGAGTCGTGGGGGAGATCCTGGAGCTGGCCGCCCGGTACTGCGCGGAAGGCGCCGACGAACTCGTGTTCTACGACATCACGGCGAGTCCGCAGGGCAGGACCGTCGACCGTGGCTGGATCGCCCGCGTGGCGCGCGTGCTGGACATTCCGTTCTGCGTGGCAGGCGGCATCCGCAGTGTCGCCGAGGCCGAAGAGATCCTGAGCGCCGGCGCCGAGAAAGTGTCGGTGAATTCCCCGGCCCTGGCCGACCCGCCGCTGGTCGACGCGCTCGCGCGCCGCTTCGGTTCGCAATGCGTCGTAGTGGGGATCGACAGCCAGACGGTGCCCGGCGGCTACGAGGTGCGCCAGTTCACCGGGGATCCCGCGCGTACTCGCGATCCGCAGCGCCTCACGCTCGACTGGGTGCGCGAGGCCCAGGATCGCGGAGCAGGCGAGATCGTGCTGAACTGCATGGCGAGCGACGGCGTCCGCCGCGGTTTCGACCTCGAGCAGGTTCGAGCCGTGCGTGCATGCTGTCGCGTGCCGCTGGTCGCCTCGGGCGGCGCCGGCGCGCCGGAACATTTCGCGGCCGTGTTCACCGAGGCCGGGGCCGACGCTGCACTCGCCGCGAGCGTGTTCCACGACGGCAGGATTGCCGTCCCAGAGCTCAAGGCCTTCCTGCTGCGGCAGGGAATCGAGGTGCGACGATGAACGATTCGCTGCCCCGTGAGCCCGACTGGACCAAGGGCGGCGACGGGCTGTTGCCGGCCATCGTGCAGGACGCCCGCTCCGGCCGCGTCCTGATGCTCGGTTACATGAACGCCGACGCGCTGCAGCAGACCCTCGACCGCGGGCGCGTGACGTTCTTCAGCCGGTCGCGGCGCACGCTGTGGACGAAAGGCGAGACTTCGGGTCATTACCTCGACGTCGTGCAGGTGTCGGCCGACTGCGACGACGATACCATCCTCGTCCTCGCGAACCCGGTCGGACCCACCTGCCACAAGGGCACGGAGAGTTGTTTCGCCGAGTCGCGCCTGCCCGACGCTGCGCGTGTCGCGTTCCTGCCGGCGCTCGAGCAGACGATCGCGCGACGCATCGCCGAAAGTCCCGCAGGAAGTTACACCGCGAGGCTCTACGCGAGCGGCATCGGGCGCATCGCCCAGAAGGTCGGTGAGGAAGGCGTCGAAACGGCGCTCGCCGCCGCAACCCGCGACGATCGCGAGCTGGTCGGCGAGTGCGCCGACCTGCTCTATCACCTGCTCGTGCTGCTCAAGGCCCGCAACCTGTCGCTCGATCGGGTGGTGCAGGAACTGGCCTCCCGCCATGTCGCCAAAGGCTAGGTTGCCAGCGGTCCTTACCGTGCAGGCGCGCGACCGCCTCGCTGCACCAGCACCAGCAGCAAGGCCGCGGCGCCGGCTGTGATCACGGCGGCCGTGCCGAACGCGGCCCCGGATCCGAACCGCTCCCAGAGGGACCCGAAGAGCACCGCTCCCGGCAGGACGAGGAGTCCGCCCGCGAGGTGATAGAGCCCGTAGGCAGTACCGCGCTCGTGGGCCTCGGCGTGGTCGCCGATCAGCGATCGCTCCGCGGGCTCCGTGATCGCGAGGGTCGCGGAGTATGCGAGGAACAGCACGCTCACGACCACGCTCGACGGCTGCGCGAGCCCGGCGAGCAGCGCCAGTACCGTGACGCGTGCCGACCATCCCGCGAGCAGCATCGGCAGGCGACCGAGTCGGTCGGCGAGGATGCCGGCGGGCAAGGCAATCAGCATCTTGCCGAGACTCGCCGCCGCCCAGGCGAGCGGCACCCAGCGCACCGCCATCCCCGCGTGCGTCGCCCAGAGCACGACGAACACTTCGGGCACGCTCGCGAGCGCGAGTCCGCCGGACGCGAGGATCATGGCCCGCAGGCGCCGGTTCAACGACCGCCACGAGAACCGGCTCGGCGGCAGCCGCTCCGTGCGCTTGCCGGCGGGGAGCCCGAACGCCAGCAACAGCAGCACGAACGTGCCGGGGACGATCGACCACAGGAAGACCTGCTGCAACTCGACCCGGGCGCTCAGCAGCGCGAACGCCACGAGCGGCCCGACGACCGCGCCGGCGTGGTCCATCGAGCGGTGAAAACCGAACGCGCGGCCCCGGTTCTCGGGCGGCGTCGCCGCGGCGATCAGCGCATCGCGCGGCGCGGTGCGCACACCCTTGCCGACGCGATCGAGGAAGCGCAGCAGCAGCACGGCAGACCACGCAGTCGCGAGTCCGACGAGCGGCCGCGCCGCGTTCGACAACCCGTAACCGCCGAGCACGAGCGATTTCGCGCGCACGCCGCGATCCGCGAGTCGACCCGACACCAGCTTGAGCACGCTGGCCGTGGCCTCTGCGAGGCCCTCGACCAGGCCGACCACGGCCGGACCCGCCCCGAGTGTCGCGGTGAGGAAGATCGGCAACAGAGGCGTGATCATCTCGCTTGCCGAGTCGTTCAGGAACGAGACGAGGCCGAGCACGACCACCGTCCTCGGCAGCAGCCCCGCAGCACCCGGCAGCGCCGGACGGAAACCCCCGTCAGTCGGCACAGCCTGCAGGCAGCCCGGGGTCCGTGCGCGAAACGTCGTCGTGCTTGTGTGCGGACCCGCGCGAGGACTCGACCGGGTACTTGAGCGCATTGAGGTCGATCTTGCGTGCCGCCGCCTCGAGCAGGTCGACGCCGACCTTGTCCGCCAGGCGCAGGAGATAGAGCAGGACGTCAGCCATCTCGAGCGCAGCCTGCTCCCGGGTCGCGGGCGACAAGGCGCCGCTTTGCGCCTCGGTGAGCCATTGGAAGTGTTCGAGCAGTTCGCCCACTTCCCCCGCCAGCGCCATGGCCAGGTTCTTGGGCGAGTGGAACTGATCCCAGTCGCGCTCGCGGGCGAACTCGGCGAGTCGCGCCTGGAGCTGCCCGAGCGTCGGTGCCGGCGAAGGGCCATCGGGCGTGCACACGATTCAGTCCGCGCGCATGGCGAGGATGCGCAGCATGCGGCGCAAGGGCTCGGCGGCGCCCCACAGCAACTGGTCCCCGACCGTGAACGCCGCGAGGTACTCACCCCCCATGGACAGCTTGCGCAGGCGCCCGACGGCGATGTCGAGGGTCCCGCTGATCCGCGCAGGCGACAGCTCGGCCATCGACGCGGCGCGCTGGTTCGGCACGAGGCGGACCCAGTCGTTGCCGCCGGAGACGAGGCGCTCGATCTCGGCGAGCGGCAGGTCACGGCGCAGCTTGATCGTGAGCGCCTGGCTGTGGCAGCGCATGGCGCTCACGCGCACGCAGAGGCTCTCGACGGGAATCTCGTGGCCCGGTTTGCGGCCGAGGATCTTGTTGGTCTCCGCCCCGCCCTTCCATTCCTCACGACTCTGGCCGGTGCCCAGGTCCTTGTCGATCCACGGAATCAGGCTGCCGGCCAGCGGCACGCCGAAGTTGGCCTGAGGCAGTTGCGGCGAGCGCAGCGTCGCGGTGACCGCGCGGTCGATGTCGAGGATGCCGCTGGAGGGATCGCGCAGCATCGTGACCGCCGACGCGTGCAGGGCCCCCATCTGCTCGAGCAGTTCGCGCATGTTCTGCGCGCCGGCGCCAGAGGCGGCCTGGTAGGTCATGCAGGTCATCCACTCGACCAGGTCTTCGCGCAACAGGCCCGCGAGTCCCATCAGCATCAGCGACACCGTGCAGTTGCCGCCGATGTAGTCGCGCCGCCCTGCATCCAGGGCAGCGTCGATCACGTGTCGATTGACGGGATCGAGCACGATCACGGCCTCGTCGGCCATCCGCAGCGCGGATCCTGCATCGATCCAGTAGCCGCGCCAGCCCGTCGCGCGCAGCTTCGGATGGATCGTGCTGGTGTAGTCGCCCCCCTGGCAGGTCAGCACGACGTCGCACTGAGAGAGGGCGCCGACGTCGTTTGCATTCCCGAGCGGCCCGGTCTCACGTCCGGCGATCCGCGGGCCCGGCCCGCCGGCTTGCGACGTACTGAAGAAAACGGGCCGGATGTGGTCGAAGTCGCGCTCGGCGGTCATGCGCTCCATGAGCACCGAGCCCACCATTCCCCGCCAGCCCACGATCGCCGTCTTCAACATCGCTGCGCCCGTCGCCCGCTCAAACCATCACTTCACGTGCCGGCTCGCGCAAGTTGTAGGACGAGCTCATCGCACGTCCATACGCCCCGGCGTTCGCGACCAGCAGCACGTCGCGCTCGAACGTCGGCGGCAGCAGGCGCTCGTAGCCCAGGACGTCCGCCGATTCGCAGATCGGCCCGACCACATTATAGATCTCGGTGCCCGGTTCGCCGTAACGGGTCAGGTTCACGATGTCGTGGTGCGCGCCGTAGAGCGCGGGACGGATCAGCGAGTTCATCCCGGTGGCGACGCCGACATACTGCACGGCGCCCTTGCCCTTCAGCTGAGTGACCTCGACCACCAGCACCCCCGCCTGCGCGACGAGGAAGCGGCCGGGCTCGATCCAGAGCTGCAGCGACGGGAATTTCGCGTGCAGCCCATCGATGACACTCTGCAGGGCCGCCAGGTCGACGGGCACCTGGCCCGGCTTTTCCGGCACGCCCAGGCCGCCACCGAGGTCGATCGCGCGGACCTGCGGAAAGCGCCGCGCGAGGTCGCCGAGCACCTGGCCGACCTCCTGCCAGTTTCGCACTTCGAAGACGCCGCTGCCCGTGTGCGCGTGCAGGCCGACGACCCGCGCGCCTGTCGCCGTGACGAGGCGCTCGAGCTCGTCGAGCTCGAACAGCGGCACGCCGAACTTCGAGTGCACGCCGGCGGTGCGGACGTGGTCGTGGTGCCCGCGGCCGAAGCCGGTGTCCAGGCGCACGAGCACGTCGCGGCCACGGAACAGCTCGCCCCACTCGCGCAACGCGTAGAGGCTGTCGATCGTGAGGTTGACGTGCTGGGCCAGCGCCCACTCGTACTCCGCGCGCGGTGCGAAATTGGGCGTGAAGAGGATCTTGCCCGCGTCGATGCCGCGGACGGTGTCGAGCACGCGCTGGCACTCGGCCTGCGACACGCATTCGAACGAAAGCCCGAGGCCCGCGAAGGTCCGCAGGATCTCCGGGTGGGGATTGGCCTTGATCGCATAGAAAATCCGGTCGACGCCGCGGATCGCCAGCAGCTGGCGCGCGGCGAGCTCGAGCGACGCACGGTCGTAGACGAAAGCCGCGCCCGCTGCGCGCGCGACCCGCTGCAGCTCCTCGCGACGCTGCTCCCACCAGGGCGGGCCGCCGGCGGGCAGCGCGGGCGCCATGCCGTGGATCTGCTCCCAGGTCGGGCCCAGCACCTGGTCCGAGGGCGCGTTCCAGACGATCACGTCGTGCAGCCGGCGAACGAGGCGGTCGCCCTGCTCCTCGTCGACCACGAAAGTGATGTTCAGGTCGTTGGCCGCCTGCGTGACGAGATAGATTTTCTGCTCCTCGAACAGCTCGAGGGCGTTGCCGAGGCGGTGCAGGGTCGCCCGGATGTTGCGACCGACCAGGCTCACCGCGGCGCAGGGGCCGATCACCTCGACGCGGCACAGCCGCGCCAGGTCGGCGATCAGGGACTCGAGTGTGCGACCGTCGAGCGTGTTCGCCGCGGGATCGAGCGAGACCGTGACGCTTGTTTCCGAGGTCGAGACGAGGTCGACCGACAGCCCGTGCTGCTTGAACACGGCAAACGCGTCCGCGAGGAACCCGACCTGGTGCCACATGCCGAGCGTGTCCATCGAGATGAGGGTGATGCCCTTCTTGATGCAGACCGCCTTGACCCGCGCACCCCCGTCGCCGCCGTTGGCGGTGACGACCGTGCCCTCGAGGTCGGGGAGCTGGGTGTCGTGGACGGTGAGCGGAATCGCATACTGCTTGACCGGCAGGATGCAGCGCGGGTGCAGGACCTTGGCGCCGCTGCTCGCGATCTCCTGGGCCTCGTCGTAGTCGAGCGATTTCAACAGCCGCGCGTTCGGCACCGACCGGGGGTTCGCCGTGAACATGCCGGGCACGTCGGTCCAGATCTCGAGCCGGCTCGCCGCCAGGCGGGCCGCGAAATAGCTGCCCGACGTATCGGAGCCGCCGCGACCGAGCAGCACGGTGTCGCCCCTGGCGTCGCTCGCGATGAAGCCCTGCGTGACGAGCACCTTGCGACCCGCGGCCAGCTGTCGTTGCAGCGCCGGGTCCGGCTCGAAGACGCACGTGGCCGAAAGGTAATTCGAACGCTGCGAGGCACCGGGCCGCTCCTCGGCATGCAGCAGCGTCCGCGCGTCGACCCACTGCACGTCGATGCCCTCGTGGGCCAGGAACGCGGCCCCGAGGCGTGTCGCCATCAGCTCGCCGTTCGCCATCACGCGCGCGCGCAGCCGGTCGCTCACCTCGCCGATCAGGCGGATGCCTTCGGCGCTGCGCCGCAGTTCCGAGAAATGATGGTCGAGCTCCGCGGCGACACCCGGCACACCGAGGTCACGTGCCAGGTCCATGTGGCGGCGCTCGAGTTGCTCCATGACCGGCTCCCATTCGCCGGTCAGGGCCTTGGCGAGCAGTTGCTCCAGTCGATCGGTGATGCCCGACAGCGCGGAATGCACGATCACCGGGTGCAGTCCCTCGGCGAGCCGGGCACGCACGACGTCCGCGACGTTCCGCCAGTTGCTGACGCTCGAAACGCTGCTGCCGCCGAACTTGAGCACGACCCAGTGGGCATCGACATGAGCTGTCATCGAGCGGACCCCGTGGCGCCTTTCTACGGCGGCGCCTTCCACATCCTGACCTCGTCCGGCTGCGGCGAACCGGACGGTCACCGGCTCCCCGTGTCAGGAGCCGGGGGCCCGTGCAGTCGTCTGGCTACTTGTCTTCGTAGTCGTCCTTGAGTTCTTTCTGCAGGCGTTTCTCGGCCAGCACGTCCTCGAGCTTGCTCCAGGCAGCCTTGCCTTTCTTCACCGCCTGCTTGCGGCGATCGACGCGCTCGATGAAGCGGTCGTAATCCTCGCCTTCTTCGGCGCCAGCCACGAAGTCTTCGTCCAAGTCGAAGTGTTCCTCGTCTCGTCCCATTGCACGCCCCGAGAAAATCCTGCAATTTCAACGTGCTGCCGCGTGTACGCAGGCACAAGGCTGCGAACTATACACGGATCGGACCGCTTCACAACCGGGTCGTGCTGCAGCGCAACGACGGCCGGCAACGGGCGTCCGACACGCCCCTAAGACCGGCGCACCCCGGTCCGGTTCCCTTGCCACTCAGGGACTTATAGGGTCGGAGGTCGGACGACCAGAACGGGCGTCCCGCGGCCGGCCGCGAGGCCCTCGGCCGCATTGCCGCCAGCACGGGCGATCTCGAGGACGCCGAACGAGTTGACGAGTCCCAGGTATTCGCCGGGGCCGACGTCGGCATAGGTGCGCCGGAAAGGGAACCGGCGTGCCGCGACCTCCACGACGACCCCCGGCGGCCAGTCCGCGAGTACGTCGGAGTCGATGTTGGTCAGCAGGTTGCCGAAGTGGTCGACCGTGATCACGACGCCCGCGATGACGTCGTCCTTCACCGATGGCACGGGCAGGATATCCGAAGACAAGCCTGCCACCGTCGGCCCGATGTCCTGCGGACGGAGCCGTCCCGCGACGACTTCCGCGGCAAGCGGCGCGAACACGTCCCGCCCGTGGAACGTCGCGCTGGGCTCCGCGAGCCCGATCCGCGCCAACGTCGACCAGTCGAGCCGCCGCAGTCGCGCTCGCTGGGACAGTCGCGCCAGCACGCCGCCGAGCAGGCCGTTGTCCGGCGCGAGGAACAGATGGCTGTCTGCTTCAGCCAGCACGATGTCGCGCGACGTGCCGACGCCTGGATCGACGACGGCGACATGCACGGTGCCTGTCGGAAAATCCCGAAACGACCGCCCGAGCCAGAAGCCGGCCTCGGCCGGGCAATGTGGGGCAATCTCGTGCGTGAGATCGACGATGCGTGCCGCCGGCGCGCGCCCGAGGAGGCGGCCCTTCATCACGCCGACGAAAGGATCGCGGTGACCGAAGTCCGTTGTCAGCGTGACGATGCCGCAGGGTTGGAACGGGTCCATCACGCTAGACTGCACCGGCATGCCACCACTGTACCTCGTCCGCCACGGGCAGCCGGATTTCGCCGGGAATCACGACTCGATCACCGCCCTCGGTGCACGGCAGTCGGGCTGGCTGGCCCCTGTTCCTCACAACTCACTACTCACTGTTCCCCAGTCACGAGCCACTCCCTCCACCACGCACCAGTTCGACCAGGTGCCGCGTGTCGATCGACCGCGCGGCCTGCTCGACCTGTGACTGGTACTTCGGCGCCATCGAGCGCGCCTCCTCGAGCAGCGCAGCGAACGTCTGCTTCAACGTCGCCGCGTCGAGCGTGCGTCCGCCTGCGTAATAGCGCTGCGCGACTCGGCCGATCGCGTAAGTGGTTGCGAACGTGAGCCCCGAACTCGCGGCCTGTCGACCGAGCGCGCGTCCCATTCCGCCAGTCATGCCCCCCAGCAGTCCACCCAGCAGCTTGCGACCGAACTGCTCGACGTACTGCGAGGTGAGGCCGACGCCCAGCGTCGCGATGAAATCCTTCGAATGCGTGCGGTCCATCTCGTAGCCGTAGGACTTCCCGATCCGGAACACGAGGCGCATCTGCAGCGGGATGATCGCCATCGACGCCAGCGTCTCCGGCAGCAGCTCGAGTGCGGCATTCGTGATGGCCGCGTTCAGGATGACCCGATCGAGTTCCTCGTCGCCGACCTGCGCCTTGCCGAGGACCCTGCCGGCGAGCGGCGGCGTCCTGCGCGAAGCCGGATCTCGCGGCAGCGGGTCGAACGCAGCGTCCGCAACCGCGCCCGCCGCCGCGGCGCTGGCTGCCGCGGGTCCCTGCGACAATCCGAGTGCCGTCGCGAGGCTCGCGAGGAAGGCCGCTTCGGCCGGCACCTGCGCGCCGTCTGCATTCACGACGGCCACGGCCATCTCGTAGGTGTAATTTCGCAGCTCCGACGTCGTGAGCGGCGCGACCACGGCCTCGAGTGGCGGCTTTGCGATAAGCACCTCGCGATACACCGCCGGCAGGTCGATGCCGCCCTGCTGGCCCAGGGATCCGGCGAGATCGCGCACCGCCTCCCGCTCGCGCTCGTCGTTCATGCCGTCTGCGAACGCAGCCATCAGCGCCACGGTCAGGACCGATTTTGCTTGTGAGGTTTCCATGCTGGCCACGATACCGAATCCGGCCGCATCAGGTCAGGGGCCGGCGGCGCGATCCAGCCGCTCGACGACCGCGACGGGGCGGGAGGCCGCACCTGCAGCGTGCCGGACTCGCCACAATCACTGCAGCGCACGCGCAAGGGCAGGCGCCGTGGACCGAGGCCGGCGGCGACCAGTCGCCGGAGGTCGAGCGTGCACCAGCGATCGCAGCGCGCGCAGTATGCGTGCAGTTCGTGCTGGCGGTCGAGCAGGCCGCCGAGTGTGCCGAGGTCGATCATCGGCCCCAGCTTGTGCCTGCACGAGGCTCACGCCGTGCGCTCCGCGCGCCGGCAACCGTGCCGACAGCCGTCTGCCGATGGGATCGGGTAGGCCGGCTAGCTTACGCCAGCCGGCCTCCCACACCACCGTACGTGCGGTTCCGCATACGGCGGTTCAACGAACACGCTGAAGTCGCTGGTGCGTAACCACCAGCGAGACCAGCCCCATGTGTGTGAAGAACGTGTTCGGCAGCGCAGCGTTCATGTGCGGGGCCCCGGCATTCCACCAAGGGCCGCGCCCATTAACCGCACTGCGCCACGCTCGGTCCTCATCGAGTCCGCGCTGACGCAGGTGCCGCGCCCGGTTCCTCGGGCGCCTCCACTGCCGCCACAGCAGACAGCGCAGCCGTCGCCGCAGCCACTCATCGAGAGTCTCGATCACCCGCCGGCCCTGCGTCTGCTGGAAGTAACCCATCCAGCCGCGCAGCAGCGGGTTTAAGTCCTCGATCGTGTGGGCGAGCGATCGGCCACGCCCGCGCCGCATCTGCTCACGGATGCGTTGTTGCAACCGCTGCGCGCTTGCCGTTGCGATCCGCAGGCGCGGGCGGCGATGCGCCGTGACGCTGTAACCGAGGAACACCCTCGACCACGGTCGCGCCACGGCGCTCTTCGCCGGGTTGATGCGCAGGTGCAAGACCGCCTCGAGGTAGGCCCTGATCCCGCTCATCACCCGCTCCCCCGCCACCCGACTGCTCACGTAGACGTTGCAGTCATCGGCATAGCGACAGAACGCGAGGTTCCGTCGCTCCAGCTCCCGGTCGAGGTCCGTCAGCAGGATGTTCGACAGCAGCGGCGACAGCGGCCCGCCCTGCGGCGTGCCTTCTGTCCGCGCCGTGACAACTCCGTCCTGCATCATCCCCGCCTCCAGGAACCGGCGGATCAGCTTCAACACGCGCACATCGTGCACGCAGCGCGACACCCGTGACATCAGCACGTCGTGGTTCACCCGATCGAAGAACTTCTCCAGATCGAGGTCCACCACCCAGCGCTTGCCGTCACCGATGTACGCCTGTGCCTGCTTCACCGCCTGTGCCGCCGAGCGTCCCGGCCGGAAGCCGTAGCTGTGCGACGAGAACGTCGGCTCGAAGTGCGGTGAGAGCACTTGATGCAGCGCCTGCTGGATCAGTCTGTCCACCAGCGTCGGGATACCGAGTGTCCGCACCCCGCCCGAGGGCTTGGGGATGTCCACCCGACGTACCGCACGCGGCAGGTACCGCCCTTCCAGCAGCGCTTTCTTCACACTCGGCCAGTGCACCACGAGCCAGTCACGGAACTCGGCCACGGTGACGCCAGCGACGCCTGCCGCGCCCTTGTTCCGAACCACCCGCTGGTACGCCAACCGCACGTTGGCTCGCTCCACCACGCGCTCCATCGTCGCGCAGTCCTCCGATTTCGTTCGCCCAACGGTCGCCGTCTCAACCTCGACACCCCGGGCCGGCTCGCGAGCTGCCGGCTCGCTCACCTCTGCGGGGCCGCCGCTATCCACGGCGCTTCTGTCGTCACGGTCGAGCACGAGATCCGTCGTCCTACTCTCGGTGTCGTTGTTCGGCCCTTCGCCACGATCGCTCGTCGCTACTATGGCCTCGGCTGACTTCTGGCGATGCCTCCGAGAACCTCTCGATCCTCGTAGCCAACGGCACACCGCCAGATCTCCCCGGGTATTGCGCACCTTCTGTCACGCTTATGCGCGTCGGATATACGTCGCCGCGTTCCGTACACGTATCGGGCTTTGCATCTTTCGGCCTGCTTACCCCACGACGCCGCCTCGTATCCGCTTCCTGTTCGTCGCGCCAGCGCTTTGCCTCCGGCTTCCTTCAGACGTCCAGTCACCCAGACCGCCCTTGCCGTGCAGCTAACGGTTCCCCGTGTCGGGGCCGTAGAGGACTTTCACCTCCAAGAAGGTGCGCCCTGCCGGGCGCACCGAAAAAAA
>CAVQQX010000056.1:0-24582 GCA_963714645.1 uncultured Gammaproteobacteria bacterium | reverse complement strand
TATGTCTGGTACCACGTTTCGTTACGTATTGCTGTTTGGTTCCGTTGTGACTGAGTGCCTGTTTTTCCGGGCTCCTTTGCAACAATAGCGGTATTGTCGATAATCCGCGGGTCATTGACCTTGGGGACGCCGATCACAGTGCACCTGCGCAGCCGGCGTCATTTTCAGGATTTTGCCATGTTCCGGTTCGGCCGCCCACTGTGGGCGACGTTGCTTGTTGGTACGCTGCTGGTCCCGGCATCCGCGCACGCAGACACGCTCATCCTCACGCCTGCGGATACCCGGCTGGTGGGCACGGTGCGCTATGTAAGTCGCGGCCCGAAGATACGCTGGTCGATCTCGCCCTGCTTCACGGTCAGGGCTACGACGAGATGCGCAGCGCCAACCTGAACGTTTGACCCCTCGGCTCCCCGGACAGGGCACCGGATCACGATTCCTTCACAGTACCTCCTGCCCGATGCGGCGCGGGAAGGGATCATCGTGAACCTGGCGGAGATGCGCCTCTACTACTACCCACAGCCCGGTGTCGGGGGCTGCCATCGGTCATTACCTATCCGATCGGGATCGGCCGCGACGACTGGCCTTCCCCCACCGGGGAAACCAAAACTGGAGAAAAAATACCCCAGCCTGCCTGGCATCCACCAGCGTCGATCCGCGCGGAACATGCCGCTTACCGGCGACCCCTCGCCCGTGCTGGTCCCCCCGGACCCCGACAATCCGCTCGGCCAGTACGCCATGCGCCTGGGTATCTGGGCTGACCTTCTGCACGGGACCAACAAGCGTCACGGTGTGGATGCGGGTGTCCGAGCCCTGTATCCGGCTGCATCCAGCGGACATTAGCGCTACTCGCCAGGTCCCAACGGGACCCGGGTGGAATTGATCGATCAGCCCTACAAGGCCGCCTTCGCTGATTGCCGTGTTTCTGCCGATAATGTTCATGGGCGGCATTATCGGTCGGGATGATGCGAGAGTTCGCCGCGACGCTATCGGTGGCGATCCTCGTGTCTCTCGTCCTGTCGATGACGGCGACGCCGATGCTCTGTGCGCAACTTCTGCGAGATGGGCCGCAACAAGCAAACTTCTGGGTTTCCGCGCCTACTGCGTCTCCGACTTGATCGCACGTCCCATCAGGAGCGCCACGGCGTCGCGCGCCGGCAGGCCTTCGTAGATCACGCGGCGAACCTGTTCCGCGATCGGCATCTCGACGCCGACCTTGCTGGCGACGGCATCGACCGCGCGTGCCGCGAGTACGCCCTCGACGACCTGCCCGATCTCGCGCTGCGCCTGCTCGGCCGACTTGCCGGCCGCCAGGGCGAGCCCGAAACGGCGGTTGCGCGACTGGTCGTCGGTGCAGGTGAGCACGAGGTCGCCCAATCCGGCGAGCCCCATGAACGTGTCCTTGTCGGCGCCGAGCGCGACGCCGAGGCGCATCATCTCGGCGAGGCCGCGCGTGATCAGTGCGACGCGCGTGTTCGCGCCGAAGCCGAGCCCGTCCGAGATGCCCGCACCGATCGCGAGCACGTTCTTGGTCGCGCCACCAACCTCAACGCCGACCATGTCGCGCGACGCATAGGCACGGAAGTGCGCGCCGGAGAGGCCCTGCGCGAGTTCCATCGCATAGGCGGGATCGCGCGAAGCGACCGTCATCGCGGTCGGCAACCCCAGACCTACCTCGCGGGCGAACGTCGGGCCCGACAGCACGGCCGTCGGCACCGATTCGCCGAGAACTTCGGCGGCGACCTGGTGCGGCAGCTTGCCGGTCGCAAGCTCGAACCCCTTGGTTGCCCACGCGACCCGCATGCCGGGCCGGAGCAGCGGTGCGACCTGGTCCAGGCACTCGCGCAACGCGTGGCTCGGCACGGCGACCAGCAGCTGCTCGACCGACGCCATCGCCTCGGGCAGCGTCGCGGCGACGACCAGCGCCTGCGGAAACGGCGCCTCCGGCAGGAACTGCCGGTTGACGCGGTCCCGTACCAGGTCCGCCATGGCAGGCGGCGCCACGCCCCAGAGCACCGTACGATGGCCCGTGCGCGCCAGGTGGACCGCCAGCGCCGTACCCCAGGAGCCGGCGCCGATCACGGCCATCGCCGCGCGCACCGGCGGATCGCCGGGGGCCGTGCCGCTCATGCGGTCATCGTCGACGGGCCCCGGCCCCGCACGCGTGTCAGTTGACCGTCGCGGCGGACGGCGCCGACTGCTGCGCAGCCCTTGCGTGGAGCGCCTCGAACGTCACGAGCGGCAGCAGGAACGGCGGGAAGCCGCCCCTCGCGACCAGGTCGGAGACCGTCGAGCGCGCGTACGCGAGCAGGTAGTTCGGCGCCATGATCGAGAGCACCTGGCCGACCTCGCCGGCCGACAGGTTCTTGATCACGAACGCACCCGCCTGCTGCAGCTCCAGCAACCAGACGACGCGGTCGCCGGCCCTGGCTTCGAGGTTGACCTGCAGCACTACCTCGTGGAGGTCCTGCGCCATCGCACTCGCGCGGGTCGAGATGTTGAGGTTGACGGCCGGCTGGCCCTCGAAGCTGCCGTACGGGCCGTTCGGCGACTCGAACGAGCAGTCCTTGATGTAGACGGTCTGCGGGGTCACGACGGGGGCGCGGGGGTCCGCCGAGGGCTGGGAGGCAGGCGTCTGGGCATTCTGGTCGGTCACATGCGTTACCTGATGAGTGATTCTTGCGGTGAAACGGCCTGCGATCAGGCGCGGCCGAGCAGCTTGTCGAGCTCGCCGGCCTTGTCGAGGGCATAGAGGTCGTCGAATCCGCCCACGTGGCGATCGCCGATGAAGATCTGCGGCACGGTGCGCCGGCCACCGCTGCGCGCGAGCATCGTGGCCCGCTCGGCCGGGTCCTCGTCGACCTTGATCTCGCGAAAGGCGACGCCCTTGCGCACCAGCAGCGCGCGCGCGCGGTCGCAGTAGGGGCACCAGCCCGTCGAGTACATGGTCACCCCGGACGCTGCGGCTTCGGTCACTCGCGCGCCGCCCCGGTGCGCGCCTTCGCGGTGTTCTTGACGAGCGGCAGGTTCTCGGCCCGCCAGGCCTGCAGTCCGCCGCGGAGGTTGACCGCTTTCGCGAACCCTAGCGTCCGCAGCACGCGGGCCGCCGCACCCGACCGCAGGCCCGTCTCACAGCAGGTGATCACGACCTTGTCCTTGAATCGCTTGAGCGACTCGGCGGCCTGCGCGACCTGGTCCTGCGGCAGGTGACGCGCGTCGAGCACGTGACCGGACTCGAACTCGGCGGCGCTGCGCACGTCGACGAGGATGGCGCCCTGGTTCAGCAGCCGCACTGCCTCCGTGGCGCCCACGGCCTGGCCGCCGCTGCGGGCACGGCTGAATTCGTACGCGGCCGCAGCCAGCGCGAGCACGACCGTCGCGCCGAAGAGCAGCGGATGGCGTGCGGCATACTCGAGAATTCGCTCCATCGACCCGGCCGAAAAAAAGGGGTCGAATTATAGCAGTCCGGGCCGACAGGCTAGACTTGCGCGGTTTTGCTGCCGCGGCAGCGCACTCGAGGATCGGCCCCGCAACATGCCGTCGCCAGCCCACGACCCACGTCCCGGAGAGTTCGTGGCATCCCGCCGCGGACGTCACCGCGGCGCCTCGTGGTTCGCTGCGGTCGCGCTGCTCGTGGCCGGGCTCGCACCCGTCCCGGCCTGGGCGGCCAGAGCGCCCACCCCTGCACAGAAGGAAGCGGAGCTCCGCAAGCTCAATGAGCGGATCGAGAAGGTCCGCCGTACGGTCAACGCGGACGTGGAGAAACGCGACCGGCTTTCGGTGCAGCTGCGGGACGCCGAGCTCGGCATTGGGTCCGCCCGCCGGGAGCTGGAGGACATCCGCGCCCGGCGGCTCGCGACCGAGGCGCGCGTCCGCGAACTCGAGCAGGAGCAGGGCGCCCGCGAGCGCGAGCTCGCGGGCGAGCGGGCCGCGCTGGCCGGTGAACTGCGCGCGGCCTACGTCAACGGCCGCGAGGAACAGCTCAAGCTCCTGCTGAACCAGGAAGACCCGGCCGCGTTCGGTCGCATGCTCGCCTGGTATGGATATTTCGGCCGGGCCCGGGCGGACCGTATCCAGGGCATCCAGGCCCAGCTCACACGCCTCGCCGAGCTGCGGGTGGCCATCGATGCCGAACGGACGCGGCTGGGGGAACTCGAGCGGCAGCGCGAGCAGCGCGTCGCGGCGCTCACTGCGTCGCAGCAGCAGCGCCAGCATGCAGTGAAGGCGATCGAGCGTCAGATCCAGTCGCGCGGGGGGCAGCTCGAACGCCTGCGATCACAGGCCCGCACGGTCGAGCAGCTCATCGTGCAGTTGCGCAAGGCCATCGCGAAGGCCGAGCGCGAGGCCGCTGCGGCACGCGCCGCGACGGGCACGGCGACGCCGGCGCGGCCGGCCCCGTTCGAACCGTTGCGTGGCAAGCTGCCGTGGCCGGTACACGACGGCAAGGTGCTGGCGAAGTTCGGGCAGGTGCGCGCGGGCGGATCCCTGCGCTGGCAGGGGATGCTGATCGGGACGGATCGCGGAGCACGCGTCCGGGCCCCGTTCGGGGGGCGCGTGGTCTACGGGGACTGGCTGCCCGGAATGGGCCTGATGCTGGTACTGGACCACGGCAGCGGGTACATGAGCCTGTACGGACATAACGAGGAACTGTTCCGCAAAGTCGGCGAAACGGTCGCCGCCGGCGACGTGATCGGCTCGGTCGGCGATTCCGGCGGCCATGCGCAGCCCGCCCTCTATTTCGAAGTCCGCCGTGGCCGCACGCCGGTCGACCCGCAGCTCTGGCTCACCCGGAAGTGAGGCACGCATCAAGGTTTTGAGCCAAGCGAACCCCGATCATTCCGTGACGAATATTTCGGGTTAGCTGTTTCATGCATACGGCACTGGCGCTCGGTGATGCGCCCCATCCGATCAGCGGCACGTCCCTGGACCCCTATGGGCAGCTCATCAAGATGCTGCTGCCGCGCGCGATGTCGATCGTGTTCCACGACCGCATGGGCGTCTGCATCTGGGAGAGCGACGGCGTCGAGGGCCCGGACCTGCACGGGCTCATGCACGATGCGCAGTCCGCCGACCTCGCGCCCGACAACCCGAGCGGCGAGGGCTTCGCCGAGCAGCTGCCCGGCGGCCACACTGCCTACGTGTTCCTGCTGCGCGACGAGGCACGGATGCAGATCGGCACCGTCGGCCTGGTCTGCCGCGACATCAACGGCGAGAGCCGCCCGTTCTCGCTGGTGCAGGGCCTGCTGCGACCGGCGCTGCAGTGCCTGCAGCGCGAGCTCGCGTTGCAGTCGAGCATCGGGGACCTGCAGCGCAGCCTGGTCATTCGCGACCGCGACCTCGAACTGCTGCTCGGCACCGCGCACGACGAAGCGTCCGGCGGCGATGCCACCGACGACTTCGCACGGCTCGTGCAGGGCTGTGTCGATCACCTGGGCTGCGCCCTCGGCGCGCTGCTGATTCCGGACAAGAACATCGCCGTGTGCCGCAGCGGAGCCTCCGTGCCGGCGAGCGCCGGCGCGGAGGTGCTCACGCGCACGCACCGGCACCTGATCGGGTGGACTCAGCTGCATCGGCAGACGATGACGTCCAACTCGCTCACCACCACCGGCCCGCTCGCGAACGTCCCGTACAAGGTCCTCTCGTGCCCGGTGATGCACGGCTCGCAGCGCGTGCTGGGCGCGCTCGCGCTGTTCAAGCCGCTGCAGGCTCCGGACTTCGACCTGCGCCAGGTGCGCATCGTCGAACTGCTCGCGCGTCGCGTCGCGTTCATCCTCATGAACGCATACGACCCGACCACGGGCCTGCTCACGCGGCCGGCATTCGAAAAGCGCGCGAACGCGCTGCTGGCCGCGGCCGGCAGCCACGACAACCATTGCGTGATCTACGCCGACATCGACCGGCTGCACGTGCTCAACGAGAACCTCGGCATGCACGTGGGCGACGAGGTGATCGTCCGCGTCGCCGAGGCGATCCGCCGCAACGTCACGCCGCGCATGCTTGCCGCGCGCATCTCCGGCGACCGCTTCGCGCTGCTCGTGCCGGATGCGAACGTCGACAAGGCCCAGGACGTCGCCGAGAACCTGCGCGCGGTGCTGGAGCAGCTCGGTTTCGTGCGCGACCGCCAGACCGTCGACATCACCGCGAGCTTCGGCATCGCAGTGGTCATGCAGGGGCAGCACCCGCTCTCCCACGCGCTCGCCTCCGCGGAGATCGCGTGCAAGGCGGGCAAGGACCGCGGGCGAAACCGTGTCGAGAGCTACGCCGAGGGCGACCAGAGCATCGTGCGCCGCTACACCGACCTCACGCTCGTCGGCACGGTGCGCTCGGCGCTGCTCGACCAGCGTTTCCGCCTCGAGGCGCAGCCGATCGTGCCGCTGAACGGAGGCTCGCCGGCGCCCAAGTATGAGCTGCTGCTGCGCATGACCGACGAGGCCGGCAACAGCGTGCCGCCCGACAAGTTCCTCTCGGCCGCGGAACGCTACCAGCTCGCGCCTGCGATCGACCGCTGGGTCGTGCGCCGCGTGCTCGACACGCTCAAGCCGATCGCGGGACGCCTGCAGCAGCTGCACGCCTGCTTCGCCGTCAACATCTCCGGCCAGTCGCTCGGCGACGCCGACTTCGCGCTGTTCATGGAAGGCACGCTGCGCGACGCCGGCCTGCCCCTCGAGCTGCTGTCCTTCGAAATCACCGAGACCGCCGCGGTCGCCAACATCGTCCGGGCCGAGGCGCTGATCCGCCGGCTGCGCGAGCTCGGTTGCGCCGTCGCGCTCGACGACTTCGGCCGCGGCCTGAGTTCGCTCACCTATCTCAAGACGCTGCCGGTGACTCACCTCAAGATCGACGGGAGCTTTGTCCGCGACGTGGTCGTGGACCAGCGCTCGCAGGCGATGATGAGCGCCATCGTGCAGCTCGCCCGGGCCATGCGGCTCGAGACCGTCGCCGAGTGCGTCGAGAGCGACGCCATCCACCAGGCGATCCGCGCGCTCGGGGTCGGCTACGGCCAGGGATTCTCGATCGGCCGTCCGGTGCCGCTCGACAAGGTGCTAGCCGGGCTGGTAGCGGCTAACATCCCGAGTCGGGCAGAACCGCTGATCGCCGAATCGAAATGACCCCCCGTCCCGCCGTGTTGCTGGCGCTGGTGACAGGCGCCACGCTGGGCTTTGGTGCCGCCCGGCTGCCGGAGTTCGTCCGCGCGCCGGCTCCCGCCGGCGCGGCCGGGTCCGTTCAGCCCGCCGTGGCCGAGAAGTCCCCGTCGCACCGGCTCCTGGACGAAGTCGTCGGCCGGATCCGCCGCGAATACGTCGAACCGGTGCCGGAACGCACGTTCGACGAGGCGGCGGTCAAGGGCATCGTCGCGCGGCTCGACCCGCACTCGGCATTTCTCGATGCCGGCGAATACGACGAGATGCGGGCCGCGACGACCGGCAGCTATTCGGGGGTCGGCATCGAAGTGTCGGCCGACGGCGGACGCGTCGTCGTGGTCACTCCCATCGAAGGCTCGCCGGCCGCCCGGGCCGGGGTACGGGCGGGGGACATCGTGCTGGCCATCGACGACCAGCCCGTCACGGCCGACCGGCTCGAGGAGACGATCGGCCGGATGCGCGGTGCCGCCGGCACCGGCGTGCGGCTCGCCGTCGGGCGGGACGGCGAAGCCGAACCGCTGATGTTCGCGCTGCGGCGGGGCGAGGTCCACGTCCATACCGTCCGCGCAGAGCGCCTGCCCGGCGAGGTGGGTTACGTGCGGATCACGCAGTTCAGCGATTCGACGCCCGACGACCTGGCCGCGTCCCTCGCCGGCCTCGTGCAGCACGGATCCGATGCCCGCATGCGCCCGCTGCGCGGGCTGGTCCTGGATCTGCGCGGCAACCCGGGCGGCGTGCTCGAGGCGGCGGTCAGCGTCGCCGACGCGTTCCTCGACAGCGGCGTGATCGTGCGCGCGGACGGCCGCACCGCCGAGGCGCGCTTCGAGATGGCGGCGACGTCCGGCGACGCGCTCGACGGTCAACCGGTGGTGGTGCTCGTGGACGGCGGGTCCGCGTCGGGTTCGGAGATCGTGGCGGGAGCGCTGCGCGATCACGGGCGCGCAACGCTGATGGGCGAGCGCACGTTCGGCAAGGGCTCGGTGCAGACGGTCATCCCGCTGCGCGACGGCCAGGCGCTCAAGCTCACCACGTCGCGCTACTTCACGCCGTCGGGTCTCTCGATCCACGAGCGCGGACTCGAGCCCGACGTCGTCGTGCGACCGCCGGAGTCCGCCGCCGCCGCCCCCTATCATCCGCCGCCGCCGATGAAGGACACGGTCGTCCTCACCGCGCTGCAGTACCTGCGCGATCGCGGGCTCGGCACTCACTACGCCGCGGCTTCGGCCGGCACTTCGACCAACCACTGAGCGCAGCACGGCGCCCTGCCGGCCGGGGGGCAGCACGGGCCCGGCGGATTCCTTTACCATCGCCCGCAGGTCAATTGTTCCGCGCGGAGACGCGCGCAGCGGAGGCTGCCGATGGTCGGATTCGTGTTGCGCGCGGCAGTCACCGCGCTGGCGCTCTGGGTGGCGAGCCGGCTGCTCGACGGGTTGCAGTTCAGCTCGACCGGCGCGCTCGTGCTGGCGGCCGTGCTGCTCGGCCTCGTCAACGCCGTGGTGCGCCCGATCGCGTTCGTCCTGACGCTGCCGATCACGGTGCTCACGCTCGGCCTGTTCCTGCTGGTGCTCAACGCCGCGATGATCGGCCTCGTGGCGCTGCTCGTGCCCGGCTTCACCGTCTCCGGATTCTGGACGGCCGTCGGTGGCGCGATCGTGGTCGGGCTCGTGTCGTGGGCCGCGTCGTCCGTGATCGGCAACAACGGCCGCATCGAGCGCTTCTCCTCGCGGCGGCGATAGCGTCTCGCGCCCGCCGGCGTCAGCGCGATTCGCCCGCGGGGTCCGGGGGCGGCGACCAGCGCATCGGCACGAAGCTCACCGGGCCGTCGACGCGGGGCCCGTCGAGCCGGAAGCCGAATCGGAGGTAGACGTCGACCGCGAAGATCGACGAGCGCACCGTGATGTCCGTGCCGGGGTTCGCGCCGAGTGCCGCGTCGCGGGCACGGCGCCAGAGCGCGCCGGCGATGCCGCGGCGATGGTGGGATTCCGCGACGAACAGGTGCAGCAGATGTCGCCCGTCGCGCATGCCGGCGACGCCGACCACTGCTTCGCCCTGACAGGCCACGTGGTACCGGACCGTGTCCGATGCGAGCGCCGCAGCGAGCGCCCCGGGCTGGAACTGCGCCACGAACGCCGGCGGTGCAGGCGCCACCGGCGCCGGCGAGCGGTAGTGGGCGAGTGACCCGATCAGCGCGCCGATCGACGCGGCGTCCGCGACCGTCGCGACGCGGAATTCGAATCCATGCGGGTCGGGGTGATCGCCCATCGCGGCGCGCTCAGGCGATCCGCGTCGGCAACGTCACGAGCGCGACGCCCATCAGCACGATCGTCATTCCGGCCAGCTGCGCCGGTGCGAGCGATTCGCCGAGCACGAGCCACCCGAGCAGCGCGGCGATCGCGGGGTTGACGTAGGCGAACGTGGCGACGCGGTCCGTGCGTGCGTTCTTGATGAGCCACGTGTATGCCGTGTACGCGAGCGCGGAACCGAAGACGGCGAGGTACACCATCGCCCAGAGTCCGTTCGCGCTCCATTGCCACTGTGCGAGCTCGCCCTTGGCGAGGCCGCCCAGGAGCAGGCCGGTCGCACCGAACAGCATCAGCACGGCGTTGAATGCGACCGGCTCAATCAGGATCGTCGAGTTGCGGTAGACGATCGTGCCGATGGCCCACCAGACGCAGCCCGACAGCACCAGCATCTGCCAGCCGAAGTGCGCGTCGAGCCGGAATTCGCCACGCCAGATCAGCAGCACGACGCCACCGAACCCGAGCAGCAGCCCGATCGCACTGCGCGGCGTGAGCGGCTGCCCGCGCGGGCCGATCGTGCCGAGTCCGGCGATCCAGAGCGCGACGCTCGCGTTCAGCAGCGCGACTTCGTTGGAAGGCAGGTGCTGCAGGCCGTGCATCGCGGCGCCGTTGTTCAGCACGATCAGTGTGAGCGCGAAGAACACCATGCGCAGCCATTCCCGGCGCGTATTCGGCATGCGTTCGCCGCGATAGAGCGCTACCGATAGCAGCAGCAGGCCGGCGAGCAGCGAGCGGCCGGCCGAGAACAGCAGCGGCGGCAGGTCCTGCACGCCGATGTGCCCGGCGAGAAACGACGATCCCCAGACGAAGTAGACGACGGCGAAGCTGCCGTACAGCTTTACCTGCCTTGCTTTCACGTGCTGCCGTCTCCCGTGCGCCCGCGCCGCGTGCGACCGGCGCGCCGCGCCCGCGCGTTCCGATCAGGCCGTCGGCGGGCGGCCGTCGATGCCGACACGGTACAGCCAGAATGCGAGCGCGCCCACCACCGCCAGACCCAGCAGCTCGTCGAAGGGCGGCCCCCCGCCAAGCGCGAGCACGTCCGCGCGTCCCGAGATCACGATGGGGATCGCGATGACGATCCCCATCAGCGCCTCGCCCGTGATCAGTCCCGCGGCGAACAGCACGCCATTGCGCTTGGCACGCTCGGCCTCGCCGGCGTCGCCGTGCACGCCGAGGCGTCGCTCGACCAGGTAGGCGAGCAACCCGCCGCAGAAGATGGGCACGGACAGCTCGAGCGGCAGGTAGATGCCGACCGCGACCGCGAGTACCGGGGCACGGAACGGTGCATTCGTGCGCTTGCACCATTCGTCGACGAGGATGATGCCGACGCCGATCAGCGCACCGACCCCGATCATGCCCCACGGCAGCTCGCCGCCGAACATACCCTTGGCGACCGAGGCCATCAGCGTGGCCTGGGGCGCGATGAGCGGATTCGGATGGTCGGCCGTGGGCACGCCGATGCCGTACGCCCTGAGCAGCAGGTTCAGCACGGGCGCCATCACGAGCGCGCAGCTCGCGGCACCGATGGCGAGCATGACCTGCTGCCGCCAGGGCGTGGCGCCGACGAGCTGTCCCGCCTTGAGGTCCTGCAGGTTGTCGCCGCCGATGCAGGCGGCGCAGCACACGACCGAGCCGATCATGATCGCGGCGACCGGTCCGAGCGGCGCGCCCGGGCCCATCAGCGCGAGCAGCAGCAACGACGCGAACAGGATGGTGCAGATCGTGATCCCCGAGACAGGGTTGTTCGACGATCCCACGAGTCCCGCCATGTACGCCGACACCGACGTGAACACGAAGCCGGCGATGATCATGATCACGGTCATCGTCAGGCTCACGCCGACGTCGTCGACGATCAACTGGTACAGGATCGCGAGCGGCACCGTGAACGCGACGAGCCCGACGAGAATCCACTTCATCGGCAGGTCCTGCTCGGTGTGCGAGACCGCGCTGTTGCCGCCCGCGCGCGTGGCCTCCAGGCCGCTGCGGATGCCCGAGACGAGCGAACTGCGGATCGAGATCAGGGCCCACAGCCCGCCGACCAGCATCGCACCGACGCCGAGGTAACGGACCTCAGCCGCCCAGATGCCGTACGCGACCGTTTCGCCGTCCGCGGCTGCGAGCTGCTGTGCCAGGGACGCATCGTCGGCCAGGAAAAAGGCCGCGTAGATCGGGATCGCCACGTTCCACGAGATCATGCCGCCGGCGAGTGCGAGCGCGCCGACGTTCAGTCCGACGATGTAACCCACGCCGAGCAGCGCGGGCGAGAGATTGGTGCCGAAATAGGCGAGCCACTGGCCGAGGAATCCACTCGCCGCCGCCGTGTCCGGGATCAGACGCAACCCGCTGCCGGCGGCAAGCTTGGCGAGCCCGCCGCCGAGCGCCGCGGAGCCCAGCAGCTTGACACCCTGAGAGGGATTGTCGCCTGCCTTCAGGACCTCGGCGGCCGCCACGCCTTCGGGGAACTTGAGCCGCTGCTCGACGATCAGCGAGCGGCGCAACGGCACCGAGAAGAAGACACCGAGGATGCCGCCGAGCCCCGCGATCGCGAGCACCCAGCCGTAGCGGAATTCGGTCCAGTGCCCGAGGATCACCAGCGCCGGGATCGTGAAGATCACGCCGGAGGCGATCGACGAACCCGCCGACGCACCCGTCTGCACGATGTTGTTCTCGAGGATGGTCGAGCCGCCGAGCACGCGCAGCACCGCCATCGAGACGACGGCCGCGGGGATGGCGGAGGCGATGGTCAGGCCCGCGAAGAGGCCCAGGTAGGTGTTCGCTGCGGCGAGCAGCACCGCGAGGACGATCGCCAGCACCATGGCGCGCGCGGTGAACTGCGCGGGGGCGGGGGAGGATTGCATGGACCGGCCTTGGGATTATGGTTTGCGCGAATTAGAGAAGCCCGCGCGCGCAATTACAAGGAGGCGGCTGCCGCGGTGCGGGCGGGCGCAAATTGCGATGGGCTCATCCGGCGGGTCCGGTGACACGATCGCGCCTGCGGACGGCAGGTGGCAGGCAGGCGGATCTCACCTGTCCCGCCGGAACGACGACTGCGCCCAACGGGCCGATTGGCTTACAGATCGGGTCGGGGCGGCGCGCTAGGTTGATGCCCCAAGTCTCGCACAGGGAATCGCGACCATGCTCTGGACCATCGTACTGATCCTGCTGGTGCTCTGGCTGCTCGGACTCGTGTCGTCGTACACACTCGGCGGCTTCATCCACCTGCTGTTAGTGGTCGCGATCGTCATCGTGATCGTGAACCTCGTGCGGGGACGCAAACCGCTCTGAGCCGCCCGCCGTTGCCACGGAGGAGGTCGCCTGAGCGCGGGCGAGGGCAGGAGAATGCCCTCGGTCCGCGCCTCCCGCGGCTTCTCCCGTGCGCTCCCGGGGAGCGGCGCTGCCTCACCAGCCGCAGGACTGGCCCTTGTTCTGCTCCTTGAGCCACCCCTGCAGCGGCTTGAAATATTCGAGGATCGCCGAGGCATCCATCTGCCGCGTGCCGGTCAGCTCGTACAGCGTGTCCTGCCAAGGCCGGCTCGAGCCTTTCGAGAGCATCGCGCCGAACTTCCGGCCCGCCGCCTGGTTGCCGTAGATCGAGCACTCGGCGAGCGGCCCTTTGTAGCCGGCCGCCTCGCACAGCGCCTTCTGGAACTGGAACTGCACGATGAAGGAGAGGAAATACCGCGTGTAGGGCGTGTTGCCCGGGATGTGATACTTCGCTCCGGGGTCGAAATCGGCCTCGGTGCGCGCGACCGGCGGACGCACGCCCTGGTACTTCTCGCGCAGCGCCCACCACGACGAGTTGTAGTGCTCCGGCGTCACCTGGCCGGAGAACACCTGCCAGCGCCACTCGTCGATCATCTTGCCGAACGGCAGGAACGCGACCTTCTCGAGTGCCATCTTCATCTGCCGGTTGATCAGCGCCTCGCGGCTCGACGTCGCGTCGGCGGGGATGAGACCGATCTGGGCGAGATACCCCGGGGTCATCGACAGTGTCACGGTGTCGCCGATGGCCTCGTGGAAGCCGTCGTGCGCGCCGTCCTGGAATATGTACGGCAGGTCCTTGTACCAGAGGTAGTAATAGACGTGCCCGAGCTCGTGGTAGACGGTCTTCAACTCCTCGAACGTCGGCCGGATGCATTGCTTGATGCGCACGTCCTCGTTGCCGTCCATGTGCCACGCGCTCGCATGGCACTGCACCTTGCGATCGCGCGGCTGCGCGAGCAGCGAGCGCTGCCAGAAGGTCTCCGGCAGGGAGGGGAACCCGATCGACTCGTAGAAGGCTTCGGCCGATTTCGTCATGCGCACCGGGTCGTAAGCCTGCTTGACCAGCGCGGAATCCACGTCGAGCTGGCTCACGCCGGGATAGGGCTCGAGCAGGTCGTAGGCCGCATCCCACTGCTGCGCCCACAGGTTGCCGAGCAGGTGCGCCGGGATCGGCTTGCCCGCCGGCACCTTGTCTTCGCCGTATTTCTGCGCGAGCTTCGCGCGCGCGTAGCACTGCAGATCGCGGTACAGCGGTTCGACCTGCCCGTAGAGCCGCGCCGCCTCCTTCGTGAACGCCTCGGCCGGCATGTCGTAGCCCGAGCGCCACTGCTCGCCGATGTCCCGGTAGCCGAGCTCGCGCGCGCCCTCGTTCGCCAGTTCGACGAACCGCACGTAGTCCTCGCGCAGCGACTTCGCCTGGTCGTGCCAGCCCTTCCACGCATCCAGCAGCTCGTCGTAGTCGCGGCTCTTCTCGAACACAGCCTTCAACCGGACCTCGTCGCGACAATCCTTGTCGCCGTCCCTGCAGTAGATCGCCGAGGCGTATTTCGATTCCATCTTCGCGAGCAGTGCCGAGAGCTCGGCACGCTTGGCGGGATCGTCGGGTGCCGGCGCGGACACGCCGCGCTTGAGCAGCTCGATCGACCGCTTCGACGCCGCGCCCATCGGCTGGCCGTCGAACTTCTTCGCCTGTTCGACCGCCGCGCTGAACGCCGCGAGGAAACGCTCGTACGCCTTCGCATTGAGCAGCTCGGTGTCGACCGTCACGTAGGTGGCCTGAGTCCAGGCGGCTGCGTTGCCCTCGAGGCCCAGCTCGGCGAATTCCTTGTTGATCCGAGCGACGAACTGGTCGGCCGTCTCCGCGCGCGCGAATTGCGCAGGGACTACGACGGCGATGGCGACGGCGATGGCGATGCCGGCCGCGAGGCGGGCGGGATCCCGGCGGCGAGGGGCGTCCTGACGTGGCGATGTCATGCAGCGATGCTCCGGATGGTCGGGCACGGCCCGGTCCGGGCCACGCACGAAGCTCAAGGTTACCAAGAATCCGCCGCGAACCGCGTTGGCCCCGGCGCGCGGACAGTACCGCTCGTCGCAGCCTTGCGATGGTGCGGGCCGCTAGTCGAGACCGCCGCGAGTCTCGACCTTGTAGCTGAACAGGTCCGTGTTGTACCGCGCCGACAGGTGATCCTGCAGCCGGCCGTCGGCGTCGTACGAGAAGCGCACGAGCTTGAGCAACGGCTTGCCGCTCGAGACGTCGAGCGCGCGCGCGACCTCGGGGCTCGCACCTTCCGCGCTCAGGAAGCGTTCCATGCGTGCGATGCGCAAGCCGTACTTCTCGAACAGCGGCGACGGCGAGTGGGCGTCGATGAGCCCGCGGTCGAGCACCGCGAGCGCGTCCGAGCCGTCGGACCGCTTCATGCCGTTCCCCCGCGCATCGCGCCGGCAGCCGGTCCGTCCGGCCTCACGCTCGAATGTTCTCGGCCCCGTGCATCCAGCGCACGAGCATGCCTGAAAGCAGCCAGAGCACCACCGCGAACGCGAACAGCGTGCCCGCGAGCCCGCCGAAGATCGCGAGCTCGCCCAGCGACTCGGCGTACGAGCCGATGATGCCCGCCAGCCAGTTCGCGACGAAGTTGATCAGGAACCAGACGCCCATCATCAGCGACGCGAGACGCAGCGGCGCGAGCTTCGTCACCATCGAGAGGCCGACCGGCGAGATGCACAGCTCGCCCGTCGTGTGGAACAGGTAAGCGAGCACGAGCCACCACATGCTCGCCTTCGCGCCGGTGCCGGACTCGAGTGCGGCGGCGACCATCGCGAGGAACCCGATCCCGGTCAACACCAGCCCGAGCACCATCTTCTTGGGGGTGGCCGGATTGCGGCCAGCCTCGCCGAGCTTGCTCCAGGCGACGGAGAACACCGGCGCCAGCAGCACGATGAACAGCGGGTTGAGCGACTGGAACCAGCCGGCGGGCACTTCGAACGCACCCACCATGCGGTCGGTCTTGTCGGCGGCGTAGAGGTTCATCAGGCCACCGGCCTGTTCGAATGCGGCCCAGAACAGCACGATGAACACGAACAGCATGAAGATCACGCGCAGGCGATCGACCTCCTCCGGCGTGAGCGGCTTCTTCTGCCCGCCCGACTGCTGCAGTGCGCGATGCGCGGCCGGCACGACCCCGATGGTATCGAGGTAGCGGCGGGCAAAGACCAGCTGGACGATCACCGACAGGATCATGCCGACGCCTGCAGCGAAGTAACCGTAGGCCCAGCCTCTAGCCGGGTCCTCCCCGAGGGTGGAACAGACGAGGGGCGCGATGAATGCGCCGGCGTTGATGCCCATGTAGAAGATCGTGAATGCCGCGTCGCGCCGGGCGTCGCCCTCGGGGTAGAGGTCGCCGACCATCGTCGAGATGTTCGGCTTGAAGAAGCCGTTGCCGATCACGAGCAGCACGAGGCCGATGTAGAACAGCTGCAGGTTGCCGGGAATCGCGCTCGCGAGCGTGAATTGCCCGGCCGCCATCACCAGGCCTCCCACGATCACGGACTTGCGCTGGCCCAGGTAGTTGTCGGCGAGCCAGCCGCCGATCAGCGGCGTGAAGTACACGAAGCCGGTGAAGAGTCCGTAGAGCTTGAGCGCCTCCGCTTGCGTCCAGCCGAAGCCCGGGTTGGCCGTTTCGACGCCCGCGACGAGCGACAGCACCAGCAATGCACGCATGCCGTAGTAGCTGAACCGCTCCCACATCTCGGTGGCGAACAGCAGGAACAGGCCCTTCGGATGACCGAGCCACGTCTCGCGCGTGACCGCCGGCAATGCAGGGGTGGACATGATTCTTTACGTAATCCAACGGGTTGCGCCGGGAGCGCGATGGGCAGGGAGTCTGGTGGATAGGGGGTCGGCGTGGCAAGGACCGCGGCACGCGCGCGATTCGTGCTCAGGCCGGCGTGTCGATGACGGCTTCGAGCCGGTGTCCGTCGGGATCGCGTACGAACGCAGCGTAGTAATGCGCCCCGTAGGCCGGCCGCAGTCCCGGCGCGCCGTCGTCCGCGCCGCCGCCGGACGTTCCTTGAGCGCCAGTCGGTCGCCGGGCTGGCCGGGCGGGCCGTAACCGACGGCGCGGCCGTTGCCGCCCGGGTCCAGGTCGCTCCAGACCCGCACGTAGCCGAGGGTTCCCAGCACGGCGTCGTAAAACCGAGCCGCCGCTGCGAGGTCGTTCACGCCCAGTGACAGGTGGTGCAGCACCGCGGAGCCCTCGAGAGCGGGGTGACGAGCGCGACGCTAGGGAGGGACGTCACTGCTTGTAGACGATTCCCTGTTTCATGACGAACTCGACCCCGACGAGCGCGCCCACGTCGGCGAGCGGGTCGGCAGTGACCGCCACCAGGTCGGCGGAGTACCCCGGCGCGATCCGGCCGACCGTCTTTTCCAGGCCCAGTGCTTCCGCCCCGACCTTCGTCGCGGCTTGGATGGCCTGCATCGGCGTCATGCCGTACCGCACCATCCAGGTCAGTTGCCTGGGCGCATCCGCGTGCCGGTGCACGCCCGTGTCCGTGCCGAGCGGCAGCTTGATGCCCATCGCGGCGGCCTTGCGGAAGTTGTCGCGCTGGACCTGGGCGATCTCCCGATCCTTGCCCAGGAACTCCTCGAGCTCGCCGCGCTTCGGTCCCTCGGTCTGCGTGTACTCCGAGTTGTAGATATCCATTACCAGGTACGCGCCTTTCTTCTGCGCGAGCTCGAGCCCTTCCTGATCGATCAAGCTCGCGTGCTCGATGGTGTCGACACCCGCGTTCAACGCGACCTTGATGCCGGCGGCGCCGTGGGCATGAACGGCGACGCGCCGCCGGGACATGTGCGCCTCGTCGACGAGTGCCGCCACTTCCTCCGCCGTGTATTGCTGTGCGCCGGGCTCGTCGCCCTTCGAGAACACGCCGCCCGTGCCGCAGTACTTGATCACGTCGGCGCCGTACTTGACGTTGCGGCGCACCATCGCGCGCACGGCCCACGGGCCATCGGCGACGCCCTCCGCCTTCTCGGCGTACTCCGGCGCGAGCATGTTGTCGTCGCAGTGCCCGCCGGTGATGCCGAGCGCCGGACCCGAGGCCAGGATGCGAGGGCCGATGATGTCGCCCGCGGCGATCGCGTCACGGAGCGCGACGTCCGCGAAGCTCGCCGAACCGACGTTGCGGATGGTCGTCACGCCCGACAGCAGCGTCTCGCGCGCGAACCGTGCTCCCTGGAGCGTGCGCCGGGGCACGGACACGCCGTAGTCGTGGTACGGCGGTGTCGTCGGGTCCGAGGTGACGTGCGTGTGCGCGTCGATGAGTCCCGGCAGCACGGTCTTCCCGGTGAGATCGAGCACCGCGGCACCCTCCGGCACCGGAGTGGCGGCGGCCGGCCCGACGGCGACGATCGACCGCCCACGCACGATCACGACCTGGTTCTCGAGCACCTGGCCTGCAATCACGTCGACGAGCCGTCCGGCCCGGATGGCCGTGACCGGCTCGGGCGCCCCGGGTGCGTTCGACTGCGGGATGGCAGCCTGGATCGGCGCAGAGATTGTGCCGGACAGGCAGAGCAGGCCGAAGAGGCGCAAGGGGTCGCGGGATCGAAGCATCGACAATTCTCCGAAAAACGTGGATCGCCACGACGTTACTTCATCATGCGGGCGAGCGGGCGGCTCAGCAGCAACAGCACGAGCCCGATGCCGCACGCGTAGAACACGATGAACAGGAACCGGTCGGGCATCGCCGCGGCCGATCGCGTCGGCCAGGAACAGCACCAGCAGCGCGCGCATGCCGTAGAACGTGAAGCGTTCCCACATCTCCGTGAAGAAGAGCGTCGCGAGCGCGCGCGGGTGTCCTCCCAGCATCGGCGTATCGCCCGGGTGGTGGCATGCCGTGATCGGTCAGGCGTTGCCGGCTGCTTCGGGCGCGCGTTGCCGCCGCGCGAGCCGGGCGAACACGATGCCGAACTCGTAGAGGAGGTACATCGGCACGGCCATGAAGCTTTGCGAGATCGCGTCCGGGGGCGTCAGGAATGCGGCGACGATGAAGATGCCGAGCACGACGTAGCCGCGGTTGCGCGTGAGCGCCTCCACCCGGACGAGCCCGGTGGCGACCAGCAGCACCACCGCGACCGGCATCTCGAACGCGATGCCGAATGCGAGGAACAGCAGCAGCACGAAGTCGAGGTAGTTGGAGATGTCCGTCATCATCCGCACGCCGACCGGTGTCGTCGTCGCGAGGAACGCGAACATCAGCGGGAACACGACGTAGTAGGCGAACGCGACGCCCGCGTAGAACAGCACGACGCTCGAGACGGCGAGCGGCAGCGCGAAGCGCCGCTCGTGCCGGTAGAGCCCGGGCGCCACGAACGCCCACACCTGGAACAGCACGAAAGGCATCGCCAGGAAGATCGCGCAGATCAGCGTGAGCTTGAGCGGCGCCATGAACGGGGAGACGACGCTCGTCGCGATCAGCGACGTGCCCTGGGGCAGCTTCTGGATCAGCGGTTGCGCGATCAGGGTGAACAGCTCGTCCTGGAAAAACGCGAGCGGCACGAAGCAGACGGTGATCGCGATGACGGCCCGCAGCAGCCGCGTCCGCAGCTCGAGCAGGTGCGAGATCAGCGTTCCTTCGGCCAGCGGTTCACCGCTACCGGGGTTGTCGCTCATCGGAAGGAATCGTGGTGGCTGCTGGTTGCGGATCGGTCGTCGCGTCCGTGAGCTCAGGTGTCGTTGCGACGCCCTCGCCCCGCGCGGCGTGCGGCGGGAACGGCGCCTCCTCGGCCAGCTGGAAGGGGGCGGCGCGCGCGTGCGGCGCCTCTCCGGGCGCAGGGGCGTGGATGGTGGGCGACGGGCTGGTCGTCGTGTCCCGGCGCGCCGGCTCCGGCGCCAGCGGATCGAACTGGACTTCCTGCTCGAGCTGGCTGCGCAGCTGTCGTGCGAGCGACCTGGCGCGCCCCGCCCAGCGGCCGAGGTCCGCCGCGAGCTTGGGCAGGCGCGCCGGTCCGAGCACGAGCAGCGCGATGCCGAAGATCAGCACGATCTCGGTGAAGCCGACCTCGAACATCGAGGATCAGCCGGGCTTGCCGTCCGTCTTGGCCGTGGCCTGCGGTCGTTCGGCGAATTCCGCATCCCGCGGCCGGTCACTCGACAGGTCGGAGAGCTGCTTGCTCTGCTCGTCGTCGCCGTCGCTCATGGCCTTCTTGAAACCGCGCACGGCCGAGCCCAGGTCGGAACCGACGTTCTTCAGTTTCTTCGCCCCGAACAGCACCAATGCGATCAACAGGATGATGAGCAATTCACGAAAGCCGATACCCATGGGGTTCTCCGGAGCGGGCGCCCTTCGAGACAGGGCGGTCATGATACGACAATCGAGATGACCGCTCGTTTAAGCGGGGTGCGGCGATTGCAACCAGAACGTGACGGGTCCGTCGTTGACGAGCGATACCTCCATGTGCGCTCCGAAACGCCCCGTCGACACCCGACCGGGCAACAGCGTCGAGGCCTGCTCGACGGTGCACTCGAACAGCCGGCGCCCCACTTCGGGCGGCGCTGCCGACGCGAAGCCGGGCCGCAACCCCTTCCGTGTGTCCGCTGCCAGCGTGAACTGCGAAACCAGCAGCAGTTCGCCGCCCGACTGCGCGAGGCTCAGGTTCATCCGGCCTTCGGAGTCGTCGAACACGCGGTAGGCCACCACCCGATCCGTGTGTTCGCGGACCGCCGCCTCGGTATCGCGCCGCTCGATGGCGACGAAGGCCAGCAGTCCGCGGTCGATCCGTCCCACTACTTCGCCGTCGACCGCGACGCTTGCCTGCAATACACGTTGGATCAGAAAGATCATTCGAAATGTATGCCAATGCCGCCCACTTGTGGACCATCTACGCGATATAAGGCTGCATATCCATGCAGAAACACAAAAACCCACAGGAAGTGGGGAACATCCGCGCTTGTCCGCAAGAACCAGACTTAGACACGCCACCCACGGTCGAATCCGGGCGCGAATTTTACAAAGGCGACAGCTCCCGTGACCGAGCGAGGGCCTCTTCGGCCTCGGGGTTCTTGCCGCGCGACTTGAGCGCGTCCGCAATGAGCAGCCAGGCGGAGGACTGCGTACGTTGGTCCCCGATCGAAACGGACAGGGCCTTGCGTCCCATCGCCTCGGCCTGCGGGTAATTGCGTTGGTCCATGCGAAGGCGACCCATCTCGATCCAGAGCAGCGGGTTGCGTGGCTCGATCCGCAAAGCGCGTTCGAGCGACACCGTGGCGCCCGGCAGGTCTCCCTTCTTGCGCTGGGCCTGTGCCTGTGCCACGAGCGCCTTGCTGGCCGGCGACAGCGTCGCGGGGGTCGCCTTCGGCCGTTCGCGCGGGATCGGGGCCGGCGCCGGCGCTTCGATCACGGGCTCGGGGGACGGCATCGGCGCCGGTGGCGGCTCGGGCAACCGTGGCCCCTGCCCGCCCGGCGGCGTCGGGGTGGGCGGGCTGCGGTCGAACGGCGGCGCCGCGCAGCCCGCCAGCGCGAGCAGCATCAGGATTGGGGCGAGGCGCGCCAAACGACACATGGGAAACCCTCGGATTCGAACGATTGTCCGGTCCGCGCCGGGACCGAAGCAAGGTCAGCGGAGGGTGTCCGGGGTGTCGGAAGTGGCCGAAATGCCATCATCCGGCGTTGTGCCGGGGTTGACCAGCATCATGATCGCAGCTTCTTCCTGGGTCGTTCCGGGCGGGCACGCCGGACTCGGCGCGAGCGGCAGACTGATCGGGAACGGCAGGGAGACTGCCGTGCGCATGCAGTGGGGCGACGTCTCGAGGCCCGTGTAGTAATCCACCCACCGGTCCTCGACGTCCTCGGGCAGCAACGGCTCGAACGAAGTCGTCCCGATCGAGCCCATCAACCGGGTCCACGCCTGGAGCGCGCCGGTGGTTCCCGTGAGGCCCGTCGGCGAGTTGTCGTCGTGCCCCATCCACACCACGATCAGGTGACCGCCGGAGAAGCCCGCAAACCAGCTGTCGCGGTAGTCGTTGGACGTCCCAGTCTTGCCGGCCACGACGAGCTCGGGCGGCAGCGTGCGGCGTGCCGGCCGGGCCGTGCCGCGGTCGAACACCTCGATCATGAGGCGGTCGAGCGTGTAGATCGCATCCGGGTCCGCGGCCTCGGTCACCTCGAGTTCCGGCGCCTTGAGCGGCTTGCCCTCCGCATCCACCACTGCGCGCACCGAACGCAACGGCGAGCGGAAACCGCCGTTCGCGAGCGTGTTGTACATCTGCGCCACCTGGACGGGATTCAGCTGCGCGGCGCCGAGCAGGATCGACGGGTAACGCGGCGGTGGCTCGTCGAGTCCGAGCTGGACATAGGTCTTCGCCACCGGTCCGAGACCCACGTCCATGCCGAGCGTCACGGTCGCGAGGTTGTACGACTGGGTGAGCGCCCGGACGAGCGTCACGGGGCCGTGGATCTTCCCGTCGTAGTTGCCCGGCTTCCAGAGCTGGCCGTTGTCGAGCTTGATCTCCACCGGTTCGTCGACGACGGTCGACGCCGGCGTGTAGCGCCCCGTCTCGAGCGCGGCGAGGTACACGAGCGGCTTCGCGAGCGAGCCGATCGGGCGCTTCATGTCGAGCGCGCGGTTGAAGCCGTCGAACGACGCGCGGCGACCGCCCACGACGGCGACGATTTCGCCGGTCTGCGGCGTCGTCATCACGAGCGAGCCCTCGAGGCCCTGCGCGCCCTTGCGTTTGGAGCGGTCCTGGGCCTCCAGCTCCTCGCTGAGCGCTCGCTCCGCCTTTTCCTGCATCAGCGGGTCGAGCGTCGTGAAGACGGTGAGGCCGGCCTCGGTGAGCTCGTCCTCCGGATAGTCCTCGCGCAGCTGGCGGCGCACGAGGTCGAGGAACGCGGGGAAATAGTTCGCCGGACGACCGGCATTGTCGGTGATCCCGAGCGGCGCCTTCACGGCGCGCTCCGCGTCGCGCGCCTCCACGACGCCCTGGTCGACCAGCACCTTGAGCACGAGATTGCGTCGCTCGAGCGCACGCTCGGCGTGGCGGCGCGGGTCGTAGTACGAGGGCCCGCGCACGATCGCGACCATCAGCGCGACTTCCTGCAGATTGAGCTCGCTCAGCGGCTTGCCGAAGTAGAACTGGCTCGCGAGACCGAAGCCATGCACGGCCCGCCGGCCGTCCTGGCCCAGGTAAATCTCGTTGATGTACGCGTTCATGATGTCGGCTTTCTCGAAGCGCGACTCGAGGATGAACGCCATGATCGCCTCCTCGACCTTGCGCCGGAGCGTGCGCCGGCTGTCGAGGAAGTAGCTCTTCACGAGCTGCTGCGTGAGGGTGCTGCCGCCCTGCTCGACCTGGCCCGCGCGCACGTTGACGAACAGCGCGCGCAGGATCGCGAGCGGGTTGACGCCGTGGTGCGAGTCGAACTTGCGGTCCTCGACCGCCTTGAGTGCCGCCGGCAGCAGCTCAGGCACCTGGTCCGGAGACACGACGATGCGGTCCTCGCCGTGGATCGGGAAGATGCTGCCGATCAGCAGCGGGTCGAGCCGGAAGACCGGCACGTCGCCCCCGCGGTCGTCGGCGAGCGTCACGACGCTCTCGTCCTCGAACACGATCCTGAGCCGCTGGGCCGGTTGCTTCGCGTCCGGGAACGCGAACGCGCGCACGTAGACGTCGACGGTATCTCCCTTGCGCCGGAACGTGCCCGGCCGCACGACCGGGGTCTGCGGGATGTAACCGAGGCGCGCTAGCTCCTGTGCAAACCGCGCGGACGAGAGTTGCTGGCCGACGTAGAGCTCGACGGGCTGGGCATAGACGCGGGCGGGCAGCGTCCAGCGCCGTCCCTCGAACTGCTGCGTCACGCGGCGGTCGAGCACCGCGACGACTAGGATCGCCACGGCGAGCCCGGCGAGCGCGCCGATGGCGATGCCGCGCTGCAACAGGCGCCGGGTCCGGGGTGAAGGCTTGCGTGCCACGCCGCGAAGCTTACTTGCGCCAGAAGGTCGGCGTGAACAGGACGAGCACGGAGAAGATCTCGAGGCGACCGAGCAGCATCGCGAACGAGCAGACCCAGGTCTGGAAATCGGTGAGGCCCTGGTAATTGCTCGATGGGCCGACGTCGCCGAGACCGGGCCCGGCGTTGTTGATCGTCGCGATGATCGCGCTGAACGAGCTGATGAAGTCCATGCCGCTCGCGAGCAGCATGAACGTGAGCGTGACGACGGTCGCGAAGTACAGCACCACGAAGGCGAGCACCGCGAACACGATCTGGTTTGCGACGACCTGGCCGCGTATCTTCACCGGGGTCACTGCCTGCGGGTGCACCTGCAGCCACAGCTCCCGGATCGCCTGGCGGAACAGCACGAGCGTGCGGAACATCTTGATGCCGCCGCCCGTCGAGCCGGTGTTGCAGGTGTAGCAGGACAGCATCAGGATCACCATCGGCGCGAACACTGGCCATGCCGCGTAGTCCTGCGTCACGTAACCGCAGGTCGCTGCCACCGAGATGAGGTTGAACGAGACGTAGCGCAGCGCCGTCCAGAAAGTCGGGTACACGTCCCCGACCCAGATATAGACGGTGACCACGAGTACCGCGGCCGCGAGCAGGCGCACCATGGCGATCGCTTCGACGTCGCGCAGGTAGGTGCGGAAGCTCTTCTGCTGCCAGGCGATGAAGTGACGCGAGAAATTGAGCGCCGAGACGACTATGAAGAACATGAGCACGACCTCGATCGTTACCGAGTCGTAGTGTCCGATGCTCGCGTCGTAATTCGAGAAGCCGCCGAGCGCCAGTGTCGAGAAGGCGTGGAAGACGGCGTCGAACCAGTTCATGCCGGCGAGCTTCAGTGAGATCGTGCAGGCGATCGTGATCAGCAGGTACAC
>CAVQQX010000055.1:0-7643 GCA_963714645.1 uncultured Gammaproteobacteria bacterium | reverse complement strand
GAGGCGTTCGTCGTGGACGTATCGATCGATCCGCATGAGCTGTTCCCGGCCTCGGAATCTAGCGCAATCGAGCGCGTCGCGCCCGGGCGCAGGGCGGCGAAAAGTACCTAATTCCACAGGGAATTTCCCTCAGCGCGCGCGAAATCCGCACGGTCTCGGCGGCGCGCCGCGGGCCGGCTGCGTGGCCCGTTGCGCTAAGCTCGCGGGACCCCGGGCGAGGACGAGGCCATGGTCGTGACCGATCCGTTGTATCAACAGGATGCGTATCTGCGCAGCTGCGAGGCACGCGTCATCGAGATCCTGCCCGAAGGCGTGGTCCTCGATCGCACGGTGTTCTATCCGCTCGGCGGCGGGCAGCCGGGCGATTCCGGCCTGCTCAGGTCCGGCGGGGGGCGCGAGTGGCGCGTGACCGAGGCGCGCAAGGGCGAGGGCGGGCGAATCCTGCACCGGCTCGAGGCCGATGCTGCCCCGCCAGCGGTCGGGGAAGTCGTAGTCGCGGCGATCGACTGGGAACGCCGCCATGCCCACATGCGCATGCACAGCTGCCTGCACCTGCTCGGATCGGTGCTGCGCTACGGCGTAACCGGCGGCCAGATCGCGGCCGACCGTGGCCGACTCGACTTCGACACGCAGGACGACATCGACAAGGAGCAGGTCACGGCGGCCGTGAACGCGCTCATCGCCGCCAACCACCCGGTGCGGTCGCGGTGGATCACCGACGAGGAACTCGACCGCCAGCCGCAACTCGTGCGCACGATGTCGGTGCAGCCGCCGCGGGGCGCGGGACGCATCCGCCTGCTCGAGATCCCCGGCGTGGACCTGCAGCCCTGTGGCGGAACGCACGTCGCCGCCACGGGCGAGATTGGGCCGGTGGTCGTGTCGAAGGTCGAGAACAAGGGCCGGCACAACAGGCGCGTGTACGTCGCGTTCGCGTGACCACGCCGTGAGATGATGGCGGCCGGCGCAGGAGGCCTCGCGTGTTCCGTTACTTCGAGAGACGGGTCGATCCGTACCCGGCGGAGGAGCCGCGCACGCCGCCGCGCGACTTCTTCCGCTTCCTCTGGGTGTGCTCGGAGGGCATGCGGCCGTTCCTGCTCGGGCTGACCCTCTGCACCGCGCTCATCGGCGCGTTCGAAGCGGCGTTGTTCGCGATGCTCGGGCGCGTGGTGGACTGGCTGGCCGCCGTCGAGCCGGCGATGCTCTGGCAGGAGGAGCGCCGCAGCCTGCTCTTGCTCGCCGCGATCATCGCGGCGAGTCCGCTCGTGGTCACGCTCGCCACGCTCCTCAAGCACCAGGCGCTCGCCGCCAACTTCCCGATGCGCCTGCGCTGGAACTTCCATCGCCTGCTGCTCGGGCAGAGCATGAGCTTCTACCAGGACGAGTTCGCCGGACGAATCGCCACCAAGGTGATGCAGACCGCGCTCGCCGTGCGCGACACGTGGATGATCGTCGCGGACATCATGGTGTTCGTGATCATCTATTTCGTCACCATGGTGAGCGTGGTCGGCGGCTTCGATCCCTGGATCCTCGTGCCGTTCCTCGCCTGGCTGGCGCTCTACTCGGCGGCGCTCGCGTTCTTCGTGCCACGGCTCGGCCGGGTGGCGGCGGAGCAGGCCGACGCGCGCTCGCTCATGACCGGCCGCGTCACCGACGCCTACACCAACATCGCCACCGTCAAGCTCTTCTCGCACGCCCGCCGCGAGGCGTCGTTCGCGCGCTCCGCCATGCAGGAGTTCATGCAGACGGCCTACGCGCAGATGCGCCTGGTGAGCGGCTTCGAGGTCGTGAACCACCTGCTCAGCATGTCGCTGATCGCGGGCACCGCGGGACTCACGCTGTGGCTCTGGACCCGCGGGGAAGTCGGTATCGGCGCGGTTGCTGCCGCCACCGCGATGGCGCTGCGCCTGAACGGCATCTCCCACTGGATCATGTGGGAGTTCGCCTCGCTGTTCGAGCACGTGGGCACGGTGCGCGACGGCATCAACACGCTGGCGCGGCCGCTCGCCATCGTGGACCGCCCGGGGGCGGCCCCGCTCGTGGTGTCGCGCGGCGAGATCCGCTTCGAGCACGTGCGCTTCGGCTATGGCGGCGAGCGCAAGGTCGTGGACGACCTGACGCTCGTGATCCGGCCGGGCGAGAAGATCGGCCTCGTCGGACGCTCGGGCGCGGGCAAGAGCACGGTCGTGAACCTGCTGCTGCGCTTCTACGACGTGGCCGGCGGGCGCATCCTGATCGACGGCCAGGACATCGCCGGGGTGACGCAGGACAGCCTGCGCGCGCAGATCGGCATGGTCACGCAGGACACCTCGCTGCTGCACCGCTCGGTGCGCGACAACATCCTGTACGGGCGACCGGACGCCACGGACGAGCAGATGGTGGCTGCGGCGCGTCGTGCCGAGGCGCACGAGTTCATCCTGGGCCTCGGCGATCCGGCCGGACGCCGCGCGTACGACGCGCACGTCGGCGAGCGCGGCGTCAAGCTGAGCGGCGGCCAGCGCCAGCGCGTGGCGATCGCCCGCGTGATGCTCAAGGACGCGCCGATCCTGCTGCTCGACGAGGCCACGAGCGCGCTCGACAGCGAGGTCGAGACCGCCATCCAGCAGAGCCTCTACCGCCTGATGGAAGGCAAGACCGTGGTGGCGATCGCGCACCGCCTCTCGACCATCGCCGCGATGGATCGGCTGGTCGTCATGGATGCCGGCCGCATCGTGGAGGAGGGCGACCACGCCTCCCTGCTCGCGCAGGGCGGTCTGTACGCGCGATTGTGGGCGCACCAGAGCGGCGGGTTCCTCGGCGAGAGCGCCGACGAGCAGGATGCCGGCCCGACGCCCGGCGCCGAGCCCGCGCTCGATCTCCAGGAGCCGGTCGTGCCGGGTATCGAGCGCTTCCGGCGCGACGGGTCCGGATGAGACGCCGCGGCGTGGCGGGTCAGGCGACGACCTGCATGGCGAAGCTCGCGCGTAGCAGCAGCCCGGCCAACGCGGCCGAAAGCACGATGACCGCCGAATACACGTAACCGGCATAACGATCGTTGGGGTTGCGTTCGAACATGTGAGTCTCCTCCTGCGTGATGGACGGATGTTGCGGGGCGGACGCACGCCGCGCATGAGGCAGTGGACTCAATTTACGGCCCCGGCCGTCGGGATATTTGTCCCACCCGGCCTCGTGTAACCTTGGCCGCGGCCGAGGGCCGTGGACTAGCCGATGGACCAGACGATTCGCTTCACGAAGAGCAGCGACGGGGTGCGCCTCGCCTACGCGCAGTCCGGCGCGGGCGAGCCCATCGTGAAGGCCGCGAACTGGCTCTCGCACCTGGAGGTCGACTGGCAGAGCCCGGTCTGGCGCCACTGGTTCGAGTTCCTGTCGTCACGCCACACGCTGCTGCGCTACGACGCGCGCGGTTGCGGCCTGTCCGACTGGACGGTGGCCGACCTGTCGCTAGACGCGCAGGTCGCCGACCTCGAAGCGGTGGTCGAAGCGGCCGGCGTCGACCGGTTCGCGCTGCTCGGGATTTCCCAGGGTGGTTCCGTGGCGATCGAATACGCGTGCCGACACCCCGAGCGGGTTGCGAAGCTCGTGCTGTTCGGCGCGTTTCCTTACGGCTGGTACAAGGCCGGCCCGACGGCGGCGCAACAGGCGCGTTCGCTGTTCGGCCTGATCGAGAGCGGCTGGGGCCAGCCGAACCCGGCCTTCCGGCAGGTCTTCACGTCGATCTTCATCCCCGGTGCGAGCCCCGAGCAGGAGAAGTGGTTCGACGACCTGATGCGGGTGACCAGCAAGCCCGCCATCGCAGCCCGCATCCTCGACGCCTTCGGCGAGGTCGACATCCGGCACCGGCTGGCCGAGGTGGCGGCGCCTACGCTGGTCGTGCACAGCCGCCACGATGCCGCGATCCCCTTCAAGCTGGGCCGGGAGCTCGCGACCGGCATCCCCGGCGCGCAGTTCGTCGAACTCGACAGCCGCAACCACGTGCTGCTCGCGGACGAGCCAGCCTGGGCGCGATTCCGCGCGGCCGTCGACGAGTTTCTCGGCGTCGAGCGCACGTCCGGTGAACACGCGGGCCAGGTCCGGAACCCGGCGCTCTTCGCAACTCTGACGGCGCGCGAACGCCGGGTGCTGGAGCTCGTTGCCGGTGGATTCAGCAACGGCGAGATTGCGGACAAGCTGTTCATCAGCGAGAAGACGGTGCGCAACCACCTCACCGCCATTTTCAGCAAGCTGGACGTGGACTCGCGCGCCCGGGCCATCGTGCTGGCCCGCGACGGCGGCTTTGCCTAGCCGAGCGCCTGCTCGAGGTCCGCGACGAGGTCGTCGGGATGCTCGATCCCAACCGACAGGCGCACCATCGAGTCCGTGACGCCGAGGCGATCGCGGGTCTCCTTCGGCACCCCGGAGTGCGTCGTGGAGGCCGGGTGCGAGATCAGCGACTCGGTGCCGCCGAGACTCACGGCCAGCTTGATGACCTGCAGGGCGTCGAGGAAGCGGAAGGCCTCCGCCTCGCCGCCCTTGACGTAGAACGCAAACGTCGAGCCCGCGCTCTCGCACTGGCGCTCGAAGACCGCGTGTCGCGGGTCGTCGTTGAGCAGGAACCCGAGGTAGTTCACCGACTCGACCTTCGGGTGCTGCGCGAGGTAGCGCGCCACGACGGCGGCATTCTCGGCAGCCTTGTGCATGCGCAGCGCCAGCGTTTCCATCGAGCGCATGATCATCCAGGCGGAATTCGGGTCGAGCTGCGAGCCCATGGCGCTGCGCAGCAGGCGGATGGGTTTCACCAGGCTCTTCGAGCCCACCACGCCGCCCGCGACGAGGTCCGAATGCCCGCCGACGTATTTCGTCAGCGAATACATGATGAGATCGGCGCCGTGCTCCAGCGGTCGCTGGAATACCGGGCCGAGAAAGGTGTTGTCCACGGCGAGCGGCGGCCGCGTCCCGCCCTGCTCGCGCGCGAGCCATTCGGACGCCTCGCGCATCAGGCGCAGGTCGACGAGGCTGTTGGTCGGGTTGGCCGGCGTCTCGGTCACGATCAGGCTCACGCGTCCACCGTGCTCCCGCGCGAGCGCCAGGGCCTGCGCCGCGGCGCCCATCACCGCCTCCCGGTCGCACGCATCCGCCACGCCCACCGACCGGATCCCGAAATTGGGCAGGGTCTTTTCGATCAGCGTCTCGGTGCCGCCGTAGAGCGGCTGGCTGATCAGCACGACGTCGTTCGGGCGCAGATAGGTCCAGAGGGTCGTGGCAATCGCGGACATGCCGCTCGAGAACACGAGCCCGGCCTCGCCGCCCTCCCAGAGCGCGAGCCGGTCCTCGAGCACCTCGAGGTTCGGGTTGTTGAAGCGTGAGTAGACGAGGCCCGCGGCCTCGCCCGGGGGCGGTTCCTTGCGACCGGAGGTGTAGTCGAAGAAGTCCTTGCCGTCCTGGGCGCTCCTGAAGACGAAGGTGGACGTCAGGAACACCGGCGGCTTGAGCGAACCCTCCGAGAGCCGCGCGTCGTACCCGTACCCCATCATCTGGGTCTCGGGCCGCAGGACCCGTTTGCCGATCCTGCGCTTGTGGTAGCTGTCGTAGGCCATTGGAGGCAGTTCCCCGTCGAGGTAAATGCCGCGCAGTCTACAACTCGCCGACGGCCCGGTGCGCCTCGTCGATCGCAGAGTGCGCGTAGGCCGACCAGCCTGCGTCGGAGTTGGCGATCACCACGTTGCCGACCCTGGATCGCGCCCGCTGCATGGCGGTCCTCGCCGCCACCTCGTCTTCGACGAGCGTATTGGAGCCCCATGCGTAGCCATGCGACCAGCGGTTGACGGTGATGGCGAGTATGTCGCGCCGGTCGTCGAATCCGCCGGGCCCGAGCATCCGCGACAGGTCGCGGCGGATCGCGGCCTCGTGATCAGCGAAGCTCGCCCGCAGCAGCAGACCGCGGGACGCGCGCAGGGCGGCGCGTGGCTCGTCGATACCCGGCACGGTCGGAACGTGCACGAGGTGCAGCACCATCGGCTCGTCCGGACGGGTCGGGTTGCGGTACCCGCCCATCGCGACCGGGTAGTCGAGCTTGACGCGCGAGTGGTGGCTCGCGACACCGTAGATCTCGTGGACGCCGAGCTCGACCCACGGTCTCCAGTTGCGCACCAGCACCTTCGAGTACACCAGCGGCGACTTCACGTTGAGTCCGAGCGCCGCGGCCTGCTGGTCCGGCAGCCCTTCCGTCACGTAAGGGATCAGCGAGTTGAAGCAAGCCATTACCACGTGCCGCGCGCGCAGGCGCCGCAGGACCAGGTCGTGATTGCCGAGGTAACCGACCTCGACGCCCGCGGAACCGTTCACGACCCGTACGACGGTGCTGTCGAGCCGGATACGCGTCGCGTGTCGCGGGCGGTCGAGCTCCTCATAGCGGGCTTTCGCGAGCACGATGTCTTCCATCGTCGAGCCGGGGATCGCCGACGGCACGAGGCTGCGCACCAGCAAGCGCGCGATCGATGCATTGCCGTCGGGGAAGTGATGGATGTACGGGTCTTCGAGCTCCGCACTGGCCGTAGCGTCGGTCGCCGTTGAAATGCCGGCGAACCCGGGATAGGCGAACATGGCGGCGTCGAGCGCCGGGACCAGGTTGGGCGGCAGTCCGAAGAAATCGAGCGTCCGGCCGCCGAAGTACGCGATCGCGTCGTCACCGAGGCCCCAGTCCCGGCGCAGGAACTCGACGTAGGATTGGCGGGCGAGGTAGGCGTCGCGCGCGGCGTCGTCGGCGAGGTGGGCAAGCGTCACGCGCTTCGACGAATAGAGATCCACGAGTTGTCGACGGGCCTCGGGCGGCAGCGGGAAGTCGGCGATGAAAGCCTCAACCGGCCGCTCGTTGCGGCGGTCGCGCGGGATGTCGTCGGCTACCCAGTCGGTCGGATCTCCGCTTACCAGCCTGTCGGTGCCGAAGCGGTCCCGATCGAAGAAGCTGGCACGCGACAGACCGAGACCTGGATAGAGCGCCTGGTCGAAGTAGCGCCGGAAGCGCTCAACGTCCACGCCGAGTTCCTTCATCAGTTCCTTGACCACGGGCGAAAAGTTGGCGTGCGGCGACTGCAGCGACTCGCTGCCGCCGTATCCGATCAGCAGGCGATCCCCCGCCGTGAACTCATTGCGCCGGGTGTGACCGCCGAAGTCGTCGTGGTTGTCCAGCACGAGTATCCGCGCGTCGGCACCGAAGCGCCGCCGGTAGAACCATGCGGCAGCGAGCCCGCTGATGCCACCGCCCACGACGACGCAGTCGTACTCCTCGACGACGGGCAAGCCACCGAGCCGGTAGCGTCGGTGATCGAACACCATGCCGTGCGCTGCTTCGAACGAGCCGTCGTGCTGGCCGCGCAGCCCCGTCAGTGCAGGGGGGTAGGGGACGGACAGCCGGCCCTCCGCGCACAGGTCGACCGGTGCGAGGCCGGCCGCGATTGCAAGCGCCATGCCGTCCAGGAAGTCGCGACGCGTCAGCCTGTCTTTCATCCTCGCTCCCGTGGGGGGGCGGGCCGTGTCTTGATTGCGCGGTCCCCTCGCGAGTATATGTGTCGACAACAACAAGGCGGTTGGTCGGGCCGGGCCAGGCCGGGGCGGGGTGGCACCAATGGCGGCGATACCGAAGCTGGCGAGGGAACACGTCGCGGATCTGC
>CAVQQX010000054.1:0-8409 GCA_963714645.1 uncultured Gammaproteobacteria bacterium | reverse complement strand
GGTGTTCTCGACATGAATGCTTGCGCTTCGAGAGTCAAAAATACTGACTGACGGAAGGTCGCTGTGCGGGTCGCCGTCAGGCGTCCAATTAAATTGTTCAGTGTTCGCGCCCCGTGCGAAACATATCTCGGCAGACTGCGGCGTGTCGGTCTTGTCCTCCAAGTCCCTATGGATTGCGAACTTCTCGTCCCGCGACCGACATGCGTGTTTCAGAACACGGACATAACCGGACTTTCCCGAACCGTTGTCGCCGTAAATCACCGTCAGCCCCGGCAGGCTCAAAAGATAGCTCCTGCTGGCTGGCAAGCGCATTGATGGCGGTGGGGTTCTTTATCGAAACAAGTGAAATCGGCTCTGCCGCGCTGGTCTCCGCCGCGATATGCGATTGAGAAATGTCGGAGAAGGGGACATATTGTCCTCGTCTGTTGCAGGAACGCAATTCCAGCCTCAATCTCGTTCGACGGCGCGTTGCTTTTTGGCGACAAACGTGATTCTTGGCGAAGAAAGAAGACGTGATTCAAACCGATCGCGCCCGTCCGCAGTCGCGACGTGGCTACCGGCAGGCCAGGCCGTACAGTCGCCGCTCGAGCACGGCGCCTGGTACGTGCCGACGGTCTCGGCGGGCAAGTTCGTCGCGGAAAAAGCGAAGACGCCGGGCTGTCACCCGGACGTGGTGCGTTCGGGACCGACCCAGGGCGTCGCGCCGGGACCCGGTCCGGTCAGGACGACGAGCCCGGCTTCATCTGCGACTGGGTGTAATTCGGCAGGCCGACGCGATCGATCAGGCCGAGCTGGGTCTCGAGGAAGTCGATGTGCTCTTCCTCCGATTCGAGGATGTCCTCGAACAGTTCGCGGCTCACGTAGTCGCCGACCTTTTCGCAATGGGCGATGGCGGCTTTGAGCTCAGGATGGCCGGCCTGCTCGAGCTTCAGGTCGCATTCGAGGACTTCTTTGACGTTCTCGCCGATCAGCAGCTTTCCGAGCGTCTGCAGGTTCGGCAGGCCCTCGAGGAACAGGATCCGTTCGACCAGGCGGTCGGCGTGCTTCATCTCGTCGATCGACTCGTGGTACTCGTGCTCGCCGAGGTGCACGAGCCCCCAGTTCTTCAGCATGCGCGCATGCAGGAAGTACTGATTGATGGCCGTCAGTTCGTTGCGCAGGATGCGGTTGAGGTGCGCGATGACGTCGACGTCGCCTTGCATGGCGGTGCTCCGATGGGATGCGGCGGGGGCGGGCGCCGCGGAACGCGGCCCGCGGTCTACGAAGCCTGCGGGGCGGCCGGCCGCGAATCAAGCTTCGGGCATTCGAGCATCTCGCGCGCGCAGGGTTCGCACGCGCCACAGCAGGTCGCGACACCGGTGCACGACTGCAACTGCTCGAACGAGCGGGCGCCGTCCTGGATGGCCTGCTGCAGTCGATTCTCGGATATGCCGTGGCACAAACAGACGTACATGGGTCACCTCGTGTGCCGATTTTAGGACGGGGCCGAAGCTAATGCAAATGATTCGCATTTAGGTACATGACGCAGCCGGATAGGGGTCGAGCGAATCCCGGGCTCGCTTCGTTGGTCGTGCGACACGGGCAGCTCAGTGCCAGCCTCAGAGTCTGCATCGATCGGGCGAAGCGGGCGGGGGCTGCCGCGTAGACCTCCGCTGACATACGATCCACCGGGAGCGCTGCACGACTGGCGCCCGCTACATCACAGAATGACTGCCGTGAACGAAACCAGCGTCAACTCCGCGGCTGCGCGGCCGCGGCTCTCGCGCCGTGCGCGACCCGTCGACCCCCCGCGCATCCTGCTGCTGACGTCGGGGCTCGGCAGCGGTCATGTGCGGGCCGCGGATGCGATCGAGTGCGCCCTGCGGCGCAAGGCCCCCGCCGCAACGGTATGCCAGCTCGATTTCTGGACGCTGATGAACCCGGGCGTCGCCGCGGAGATCCAGCGCAAATACCTGGAGCTGGTGCTCGAGTTCCCCGACCTCTACGCCCGCCTGCACCGGCTCGACGAGCGCACCTGGCGCCGTGTCATCGAGAACGACATTGCGCCGCCAGCCGAGGTCATCGACCTGATCGAACTCGTCACCCGCAACAGCGACGCCTGGCGTGGTTCGGCGACCGGCCTGTTCGACTGGGCGCTCGGACCGTACCCCACCGACCTGCTGTTCTACCCGACCGCGTGCGCGGCCATGCCGACGAGCCCGGGTGAGCGTGCCGGCGCCAACGTGGCATTGCTGCGGCAGGCGTTGCTCAAGTGGGCGTTCCTCCGCCTTCAGGGGCGCATGGAACAACGCCTGCAGGCGTTTGCGCCGGACGCTGTCGTCGCCACGCAGATGGTGCCCGCCGCGCTCGTTGCCGCACTGAAGCGATCGAGCCGGCGCTGGCGCGACCTGCCGCTCGTCGGCGTGCTCACCGACTTCGGCGCCCACGATTACTGGGCCCAGCCGGGCATCGACCGCTATTGCGTGCCGCACGAGTCGATTCAGGGTCCGCCGCTCGCGAGCGGCCCGAACTGCCCGCACGTGATCGCGACCGGCGTGCCGCTGATGCCGGGCTTCGACTGCCAGCCGACGCGCGCGGTGGCGAGGCGCGCGATCGGGATCGATGCGAACGATGGACGACCGGTCGTGCTCGTGCTCGGCGGGGGACTCGGGCTCGGCCTCGAGACGATGGTTTCGAGCCTGGTGCGCGACCTCGTCTCCTGCCACGTGATCGTGATGGCAGGACGCAATCGCGCCGTGCAGCAGCGACTGCGGAAAGGGAACGCAGCGCCGCCGATGCCGCCTGCCGTGACATTGACCACGCACGGCTGGACGGACGACATGGTGCCGTTCCTCCGGGCGGCGGATGTCGTGGTCGGCAAGTCCGGCGGACTTACGGTGGCGGAGGCGCTCGCCTGTGGCCGCCCGCTGCTGGTCGCCAAGACCTTGCACGGGCAGGAAACGTTCAACGTCCGCTTCCTGGAACGCATGCAGGTCGGCGGGTTCGTTGGCGTGGAGCAGATCGGGGCGCACGTGAGGCGATGGCTGTCGTCGCCGGACGATCTCGCGGCGATGCAAGCGCGTGCGTACGTCGCGGGCCGTCGTGACGGCGCCGAGCGCGTGGCCGACGCCGTGCTGGAGCTGGCGGGAGGACTCACCACGCCACGGCGGGTCGCCGAGGGCAGCGCCTGATGCATCCGCCATCTCACGATCCGTTCGCGGGCGAGCGTCCGGCGCGACGCCGCCTGTTGCGCCGGGCGCTCGAGCGGCTCGACGAGCGCTACCGCGAGCGTGGTGGACTCGTCGCCGTGGGGCCCATGCTCTACGTCGGCCTCGCGCGTCATGCCGGACCCGCCTCTGTGCTCGAGGACGGCACGCGGCTCGATCCGGGGGCCTGGATCGGCCGGCTGCATTTCAACAACGCCCGCGCGGCCGAGGTGCAGGCCGAGCGTCGATCGCAGGCAGGCATCCGCTTCGGACGACTGCTGCGCGATTCGTTCGCCGAACTGGCCGAGCGCGCGCGCAACGAGAACCGCCTGCGGGAGGTGGGCGCATTCGAAGGCGTCACATGGTTGCGTGCGCATGGAGGTGCGGTCGGCTTCGAAGCGCGTGTGCTGCCGCAGGGACCTCGCCGATGGCTCCTGGGCCTGCATTTCCGCTTGTTGATCTGGGCGTTCGCTCCGGTCGCGCGCGGCGCCGCACTGCTCGACGTCACGCCGCACCGCTTCCGGATCAGCCGGCGTGCCTTGATCGAAGCCTTCGACGTGCAGCGCGCGCCGGCTGCGCGCGGGCGTGCAGCGCGCCAGGCATGAAGCCGACGCATCGCGACGTTCCGAAGGCGGTCGACCGGCGCATCGTTCGCCGTCTCGACGACTCGAGCGACCGTTGTTACCTGACGTTCGACGATGGCCCGGATCCGCACTGGACGCCGCGCGTGCTCGAGACGCTTGCGCGCGCGGACGTGCTGGCCACGTTCTTCGTCATCGGCCAGCACGCGCGACGCGGGGCGTCGATACTGCGGCAGATGCGCTCGGCCGGCCACGCGATCGGCAACCATGGCAGCACCCACCGACACCCATGGACGATGTCCCGGAGCCACGCGCGACGCGAGGTTCGTGACGGGGCGGCTGCGATCGCCGACGCGACCGGCGAGTGGCCCGGGTGGTTTCGTCCGGCGCACGGCCGGTTGGGCGCGTTCGTGGTCGAGGCGGCACTCGCCGAAGGACAGCGCGTGGCGCTCTGGAGCGTGAGCGCTGTCGACTGGGGACCGCTCGCGCAGCCGGGGCGCATCGCGACCCGGCTGCACCGGCTGCGGGCGGGCGACATCGCGCTGCTCCACGACGGTCCATTGCGACACAACCATCCGGAGCACACGCTCGCCGTCCTGCCGGACCTGCTCGCATCGCTCGCGCGAGGCGGGCCAACGCCCGCGGCGTTGCCGAGCGTGGCTACAATGCCTGCATGAACGATCAATCGGCGGGCTGGTCGCCCGACTCGGGCGACGACGACGACGACGGAGACCGGCGGTTGCGCTCGGCGCTGCAACGCACGCTCATGGACCGTGCGCGGCTCGCCGCCGAACGTGACGGCCAGAAGGGCCCGCGGCGGCTGGTCCAGAACTCGATCGCGCTCGCGGCCGCGCTCTTGCTCGTGGGCGTGATCATGCTCGGCTTCGACACTTTCCTGACGAGCGTGCAGAAAATCATGCGGATGATGGACGCGGACACGCCGCAGCCGCAGGCAGAGCCTGCGCCACCCGATACCGCCGAGCCGATGCCGGCGTATGTCGTTCCGCCCGAGCCATCGCCCGGCGACGCCACGCGCTGAGGGACGATCGATGGGCGTTCAGAGCGAGAGCTGAGGATCCCCGTCGTCGCCGAACTCGGCGCCCGCCCGCATCAGCGCGATCCAGTCGAGCGTCACGATCGTCGCGCCGTCACCGCGTCCGGCGCCGGGAGTTGGAGCCTTGAGCACCGCGCTGCTGATCTTCGCCGCGACGATCGTCGCGAGCCTCGTCGCGCTCTACGCGTCCCCGGGACTCATCGAGCGCTGCGTGTTCCGGCCGTACTGGCTGGTGCGGCGGCGCCGTTACGAGACGCTGCTCACGAGCGGGTTCGTGCACGCCGACCTGCCGCACCTGCTCCTCAACATGGTGACGTACGGGTTCTTCGCCTTCCCGCTCGAGCGACGGATCGGCGGCGCAGCGTTCGCGGTGCTCTATTTCGCGAGCCTCGTGCTGAGCGAGACCGGCACCTGGCTCAGGCATCGCAACGACCCGGAGTACGCGACGCTCGGCGCGTCCGGCGCCGTCACCGCCGTGCTGTTCGCGAGCATCGCGTACAACCCGACGCAGAGCCTGATCATCCTGCCCATCCCGGTGCCGATCCCGGCGCCGCTGTTCGCCGTGCTCTACGTCGCCTATACCTGGTACTCGTCGCGCCAGGCGCACGGGCGCATCAATCACGACGCCCACCTCGGCGGGGCGCTGTTCGGGCTGCTGTTCGTGCTGATCACGGATGCTGGTGCGTTCGCGGAGTTCGTGCGGTCAGTGCTCGGGTGAGCCCGGAAACGCGACACAGGTCGCGTCCTGTAGGAGTTCGGCGCGAGCCCCACCCGCCGATGACGCACTGCGGTAGACTGCGCCCGTCGTTCCGACAGGAGAGTCGTCCATGCTGAAGAGAAGCCTCGTCTACGCGCTCTGCATTGCGCTGCTGAACCTCGGGTCGCCGCTCATCGCGCGCGCCGAACTGGTCGGTACGTTGCAGGCCGTCGAGTCGAGCGATCGCGCCGCCGACCTCGCGACCGTGACCGGCGCACTGGCGCGGCAGCAGGTGCGCGACCAGATGGCGTCCCTGGGGGTCGATCCCGCCACGGTCGATGCCCGCATCGGGCGGCTGACCGATTCCGAGCTGAGCTCGCTCGCGGACCGCATGGGTGAGATGCCGGCCGGCGGCGACGCGCTGGCGGTCATCGGCATCGTCTTTCTCGTGCTGGTGATCCTCGAAGTCGTCGGCGTGATCGACATCTTCAAGAAGACTTGATCGCGGCGCACCACGGCACTCGCGGCGGTTGCGTTCGCGCGGTCGTCGCGGGATCCGTCCTGCTCCTGCTGCAGGCGGGCTGCACCGCCACGCCGCGCCTGGGCAGCATCGTGACCGGCGCGGCGTTGCCGCCGGTCGTCGAACTCGCCGCGACTCCGTTCCATCCACAGTCCGACCAGCAGTGCGGGCCGGCTGCACTCGCCACCGTGCTCGGCGCCGCCGGCCGCGCGGTCACGCCCGCGCGGCTCGCGACCGAGATCTTCCTGCCGGGCCGCGCAGGATCGCTGCAGCCCGAACTCGTCGGCGCATTGCGCGCGCGCGGGCTGGTGCCGTACGAGCTGGACGGCGGCCTCGAGGCACTGCTCGCCGAACTGGGCGGCGGCAGGCCGGTGCTGGTGCTGCAGCGTCAGGGACTAGGGCCCTGGCCCGCCTGGCATTACGCCGTGGTCGTCGGTTACGACGCGACGCGCGGCGTCATGCTGCTGCGTTCCGGGACCACCGGGCGGCTCGAATTGCGGGCGCCCGTGTTCGAGGCCACCTGGGAGCGTGCGGGCCGTTGGGCGGTGATCGCCCTCGAACCAGGCACGATGCCGGCCCGACCACGGCTCGAACCCTACATGCGCGCGGCGGCGGGCCTCGAGGCGACCGGGCAGCTCGATGCGGCGCTCGCCGCCTATCGCGCCGCCCAGGCGTACTGGCCCGACGAACCGTTGCCGCGGCTCGGCGTCGCGAACGTCGCGGCGGCTCGCGGCTCGTGGCGGGAAGCGGCGCAGAACTATGCGGAAGTCCTGAAGCTGCAGCCCGGCGCGGCCGCCGCGGTAAACAACCTCGCCGAATCCTACGCGCGGCTAGGTTGCGTCGACCGTGCGCGCGACGTACTGCGCTCCGGGCTTGCGGCACTGCCGTCCGACGAACCGCTGCGTGCGGCACTCGCGCGTACGCTTGCAGAGGTCGATGCGCAGGCAAGCACCGGGGCGGAGGAGCCTGCTGCGTGCGCCGCGATCGCACCGCACTGACGCCCGTCATACCGTCGAACGCCGCGCGGGTTTACACTTTTCGCCATGACGTTGCGGGAGCGGGTGGAGCAGGTCTTTCCGGAGTGGCATCGGTGGTACCCGAGCCTGTTCGATGCCGCCGTCGACCTCGGCATCCTGCGTGCCCGCGTGTGCGACCCGTCGTCGCTGCTGCTCTCGAACCGGCATGCCGGCGTCCGTGCCGCGGCCGAGCTCGAGCACCGGCGCCGCTGGAGTGCCGACGAGAACGAACCGGAGGACTAGCGCCGCCCGTATGCGACGATCGGGTAGCGCAGGATGCGAGGCGGCGCCCGCGACGAGGCGTAGTTGGACGCCGGCACCACGGCCCGCGTCACGAACGGCGCACCGTGATGCTTGCGGCACATCGCGCAGTGGCAGTTCAGTACGGCGAAGAACGGGGGTTCACTTCGTATCGGACCGACCCGCGCAAGGCATCGACCCTGGGTTCATGGCTGCAGTTGCTTCTGCTGCGCGATGTCGCGCTACGTCAGACCGGAGCCGACCGTCGAAGCCACCGTCTGCTGGAGGGTCTGCGCGAGCCGGCGCGCCCCGGGACAGGTTGCGTGGGAGCCAGCAAGCACCAGCTAGCCCGCATGGCGTTCGGCTCCTTCGGCCAGCGGCAGGCGCGCGAGCGGCCGACCCAGACGGCGCAGCGGATGCGACGGCGCGGCTGCAAATAGGATTCAGATGGCACGCAGCCCGAAAACGGTCAATCGCCTCGAGCACAAGGTAAACGCCGATGAGTACTCAGCAGAATGTTGCCGACCTCGCGGGTCGCGTCCTTATCTCGTACGTGTTCCTCGACTCCGGGATCGGCAAAATCGCGGGTTATGCGGGAACGCAGGCATACATGGAGGCCGCCGGCGTCCCGGGGGCGCTGCTGCCGTTCGTGATCGTCCTCGAGGTGCTCGGTGCGGTCGCGATCATCGTGGGTATCCGCACGCGCCTCGTGGCCGCGGCGCTCGCCGGGTTCACGATCCTGTCGGCCGTCCTGTTCCACGGCGCGGACGACCCGACGCAGCGCATCCTGTTCATGAAGAACTTCGCGGTCGCCGAGGTCCCGGCGCATTTGGGCACGTGCATATAGAGGCAGTTGTAAGCGAGCGGCCGGCGCAGCGAGCGCAGCGCACGGGCCGCGTAGAGGCGCATCCGTTCGTAGGTCTGGCGCGCCAGCGGCCGCGCTTCGGGATCGGGATTGAGCCCATGCCGCAGCAGGGGCGGCAGAACGGGGGGAGCGTCGGGCGATGGCGAGGTGATAAAGGCATGACTCACCCGATCGCCCCCGGTTTGAAGGCTTCCGCGAGCGCGCCCCAGCAGGGCTTGCGCTTGAGCTGATCGTCGAGAGCAATATGGCGC
>CAVQQX010000053.1:0-6432 GCA_963714645.1 uncultured Gammaproteobacteria bacterium | reverse complement strand
GGCCGACCTCGTGGCGGAAGTGGCCGAGCAGCGTCCGGTAGGGCTCGCCGAGCTCCTGGCGGCGGCGCTCCCGGTGGACGTCGTCGGACTCGGCGGTCGAGCGTGATCAGCCCGGCGGCGTGCCCGGTCGTGACCCGCTCCCGTGCGCTCGAGAGCAGGTCGAAGGCGAGGCCACCCTCGACCTCGCGGTAGGAGTCGACCGGCAGGCCGAGCTCGCCGAGCTCGAACAGCAGGTGACGCTTGGCCGCCTCGGCCTCGCGGAACGCGGCGAGGCCCTCGGCGTCGTCGTCGGACGGCCGGGTCCGGGTCGAGACGGCACCGCGAAGCAGGCCTCGCCCTCGCCCCTGACCAGGGCGTTCATCATCCTGCAACGCCGCGGTTCGAGCAGCGGTGCGCGGGATCATTGCGGAGCTGGCGCGCCTCCCAGTCGAAGGCGAGCGCGGCGCCGCAGTTGAGGCAGCTCGTGTTGACGCCGACACGCCGGCCGAGGCGCTGGAGGCGCAGCCGGTGGCGGTGCGCATCGCCGGGCGCATCATGACCCGGCGCCTGATGGGCAAGGCCTCGTTCGTGCACCTGCAGGACCAGTCCGGTCGCATGCAGGTGTACGTGCAGCGCGACGTGCTGGGCGAGGACGCCTACGAGGATTTCAAGCGCCTGGACCTGGGCGACATCATCGGCTTGACCGGCACGCTGTTTCGCACCAGAACCGGGGAGTTCACCGTGCGCGCCGCCGGTCGAGATGCGACTCGGCCGTGCCACCGGGTCCGTCGACGACGTGCACCGCGGTCAGGAAGACGACGTCGCGCCCGGACGATTGCTGGAGCTGGACCCGACAGCGCTCCACGGTCCCGGGCTTGCCGAGGATCTCGTCCCCGCGCAGCGCCACCTGGTCCGACCCGATGACGACGGCATCGGGGCGCCGGGCCGCGACGGCGTGGGCCTTGGCGCGCGCGAGTCGCAGCGCAAGATCCCCAGGCGCCTCCCCCGGACGGGCAATCTCCTCGACGCCCGGGGCGATGCACTCGAAGGGAAGCCCGAGGCGCTCGAGCAACTGGCGCCGATAGCATGAAGTCGACGCGAGGATCAGAGCCTTTGGAAACAAAGATTTAGGCCCGTTTGATTTTGACAGTCGGGGGGCGCGTCACTATTATACGCGGCCCATGTCGCCCGGCCCGGCCGATCAGGTCAATGCCAAGGAACTTGCGGCGCGCGCCGCGATCGTCGAGCGTCGCCTGGTATTGGCGCAGCTCGAACGAGTGCGGGAGGCGGGCGGCTTACCCGGCACGAGCGTCGCTGCTGAGTTGCGGTTCGGCAACTTCGGAGGTCGCACGACCGTGGAAACGCGTGTCGAGGGTACGGCCGTGCTGTCGTGCCAGCGCTGCCTGCAGCCGTGCGAAACGGAGATCGACGAGGCGGCGCGACTGATGGTCGTGCCGGGTGTGGACGAAGACATCGCGGGCGGCTACGAGCCGTTCGTCGGCACGCCGGAGCTGCTGTCGCTCACGGCGTTGATCGAGGAGCAGGTGCTGCTCGCGTTGCCGCTGGTGCCGATGCACGAAGCAGGCGACGCGCAGTGCCGCACGATGGACGACGAGGCAACGCGGGCGCCGACACAGGCGGCCACGGGGCCGCAGCCGGGGCCGCAGCCGCCGGCGCACGAGACACAGACGCCTTTTGCGAATCTGCGGGAGCTGCTCGGCAAGAGCGACGAGCACTGACCCGCGACAGGAGAGTAGACCATGCCAGTCCAGAAGAGCCGCAAGACCCCGTCCAAGCGCGGCATGCATCGTTCACACGACCACCTGAGCAAGCCTGCGCTGTCGGTCGACCGCACGAGCGGCGAGACCCACGCACGCCACCGGATCACGCCCGACGGGTTCTACCGCGGCAAGAAGGTGATCGAGAGCCCGGCAGCCGACGAAGGCCAGGAATAGTCCTGTCGTCCGGGGCCCGCGCATGAACGCCGGGCTGGTGACGGTGGCCGTGGACGCGATGAGCGGCGACCACGGCGCCGAGGTCGCGGTGCCCGCCGCCCTCGATGTCCTTGCCAGGACCCCCGACCTGCGGTTGATCGTCGTCGGGCGCGGCGATGTCGTGCGTCCGTTGCTCGGTCGCGCGACCGAGACCGATCGCTGTCGCTTCGTCGAGGCGACGGAAGTCGTCGGCATGGACGAACGGCCCCAGGACGCCCTGCGGCGGAAGAAGAATTCCTCGATGCGAGTGGCGCTCAACCTGGTCGAGCAGGGCGAGGCGACGGCGTGCGTGTCGGCCGGAAACACGGGCGCGCTGCTCGCCAACGCGCGCTTCGTGCTCGGCATGATACCCGGCATCGACCGACCCGCGATCGTCTCGGCCGTGCCGGCCGTGCACGGTCACACGGTGATGCTCGACCTGGGAGCCAATCCCGACTGCGGCGAGGATCACCTCGTGCAGTTTGCCGTGATGGGGGCGGTGATCGCGGCCGACCTGCACGGCATCGCCAATCCGCGCGTCGGCCTGCTCAACGTGGGCGAGGAAGACATCAAGGGCACCGAGGAGATCAAGGCCGCACACAAGCGGCTGCAGGCCTCAAGCGCCATCAACTACCGTGGCTTCGTCGAGGGTGACGACATCTTCTCGGGTGACGTCGATGTGGTCGTGACCGACGGGTTCACCGGCAACGTTTCGCTCAAGACCATGGAGGGCGTGGCGCGCTTCATCGCCGGCGTGATGAAGGAAGAGTTCACGCGTGACGTACTGCGCAAGCTCGGTGCGCTCGCCGCGCAGCCCGCGCTGCATGCACTCAAGAGCAGGCTCGACCCACGTGCCTACAACGGCGCCAGCATGGTCGGGTTGAACGGCGTGGTCATCAAGAGCCACGGCGGCGCCGATCGCATTTCGTTTGCGAATGCCGTCCTCGTCGCAGTCACCGAGGCCCGTAACGGCGTGCCCGGGCAGATCGGCCAATTGCTCGCCCGGCTGGCGCGCAGTTGAGTGAATGATGAATTAGACAGGAAGTGCAGTGGTTACCAGCGGCGCCATTCCCCACCATTCACCTTGCGGAAATCACTATTCACTTCCCACGCCGGCGCCGCATCCGTTCCATGAGCTGCTGCCTGCGACGCGCGATCTTCTGCTCGGCCCTGGCGGGCTCGGGGCGGAAGAGCGGGGTCCTGCGGACCTGGCCGCGGAAGGCGAGGTAGTCCTCGTAGGCCTCCAGTTCGTGACGCAGTTCCCGGAATACGAGTTCGATCATGACCGCGTCGTCGAGCATGCCGATGCCCGGGATATCGTCGGGGATGAGGTCCTCGGGGTCGCAGAGATACGCCAGGCCCGACAGCACGGGGCTGCGCTCGTCCTCGTCGAGCGGCCACAGCTCGTCCGAGACCATCGCGAGCAGCGTTTCGAGCTTCTCGAGCCGCTCGGCCACGAAGTCGGGCAGCTCGGTCCGCCGCATCACGGCGACGAGGTCCGCGGCCGCGCCCAGGATTTCCTCGTCCTCCGCAATCTGGACGGACTCGCGGCCCTTGTGCAGTTCGCGCCGGAAGTGCCGCAGGTCGCGGTCCGACAGCTCGATGGTCAATCTGTAGGACATGGGCCTCCCTCGCGGCCGCATGGCTACGGGCCCGACAGTCTCGGGGTCAACGAGCGAGAACTTGCGCAACGAAACCGGCAGCTCCATGTCGGTACAATGGATGCCTGATGCGGAGGAAAGGTTGCATGCACCGTAGCAACGGCAGTGGGTGGCTGGCTCGGGCGCTCGTCGCGCTGGCGGCACCGCTGGTCGCGAACGCGGCCCAAGCGGGCGCGTCGGAGTACCTGCTGCCCGGAAACGGCGACAACGTGATCGGCGTCGTCACGACGGCGGTGGCCGAACACCAGGACACGCTGCTCGACATCGGCCGCCGCTACGGCGTCGGTTACGAAGAGATCATCGCGGCGAATCCCGGCATCGACCCATGGCTGCCGGGCGCCGGGACCGAAGTTGTGATCCCGGGGCGCTTCGTGCTCCCGGATGCGCTGCGCGAGGGCATCGTGATCAACCTGCCCGAGCACCGGCTCTACTACTTCCCGCCCGCGGCACCGGGGCAGCCTCGCGTCGTACGCACGTATCCGATCAGCACCGGGAAGATGGACTGGAATACGCCGCTCGGGGTGACCCGCGTCGTCTCCAAGCAGGAGCGACCCACGTGGCATCCGCCCGAGTCGGTACGCCTCGACCACGAACGCAAGGGCACTCCGCTGCCGCAGGTCGTCCCGCCGGGTCCCGACAACCCGCTCGGCGAGTACGCGTTGCGGCTCGGCATCCCGAGCGGGGCGTATCTGATCCACGGCACGAACCGACCGGTCGGTGTCGGCATGCAGGTCACGGCGGGGTGCATCCGCATGTTCCCCGAGGACATCGCAGAGTTCTTCACGATGGTGCCCGTCAACACGAGGGTGAACCTCATCGACCAGACCACCAAGGTCGGCTGGTCGCGCGGCACGCTCTACGTCGAACGCCAGGCGCCGCTCGAAGGCACGGCAGACCCGACGCACCTCGACCCCGCCGAGCTCGCGCGCGCGGTGCAGGCCGCCACGGCCGGAATCGACGTGCAGATCGACTGGCCAAGGGCGCAGGCAGCGTTCAAGCAGATGGCCGGGGTACCGGTGCGCATCGGTCTGCGCAATTTCACGCGCGCGCCGCAGGGCGCGACCATGCCGGCACCCGAGGAAGTCGCACGAGCCACCGGCTCGAGCCGCTGATCGAGGTCCATCCGGCCGACGGCACCCCGAGCGCAACCAGCAGTCTCAGACGTTCGCGTGTCGGCGCAGGACACGGCCGCGGCAGCGTTCGTTCCTATGGACGTCCGCAACCGCCGGTAGCAGCCTTTGCCAGGTCGCCGCCCGTTGCAAACAAGGAGGTTCCATGACTGGCACGAGCAACTCCCGCCACGCCGTTCGTGCGAGGTCCGCGATACGGTCGCCCATGGTCATTGTCGTGTCGTCGCTGCTCGGATTGGCCGCGGCGGGAGGGGTCGCGTGGGCAGCCGCGGGCGACACGCAAGTCGTGAGTGTCGCCAGGAGCGGCACCGGATCGGCCGGCGCCCACACGAGCGATCCGCCTGCCGTCAATGCGAACGGGCGCTACGTGCTCTACGGGAAACGCTACACCCAGGTCCTGCTGCGTGATCGGTGGGCCCGCACGACTGAGTGGTCAACGTGGCCTACGCAGGCGGCGTGCCGGACAACCTGAGCTACAACGAGGCGCTTTCAGGCGACGGTCGGTATGCCACCTGCAGCTCGGACGCGACCAACCTCGTGCGGGGCGACAGCAACGGCAGCACGGACGTCTTCCTCCGGGACAGGACGGCGGGCACCACCGAACGGATCAGCGTCAACTCGAGCGAGGTCGAGGCGAACGGCAGCAGCGCCGGAAGTGCCGTCAGCGACGACGGCCGCTGGTTCGTATTCATGTCACTCGCGAGCGACCTCGTTCCGAACGACAACAACGGGGTGCGGGACGTCTTCATCCACGACCTGGGCGTCGTCCCGGCGCCTTAAAAGAAAACGCCGCGGGAACCGCGGCGTTTTCGTCTCGCTGGGCGATGACAGAATTGCTGTGGCGATTACTTGCCCATCGAGCGCTTGAACGCGCGATCGATCTTCTCGTTGGTCGCGTCGCAGCACGACTGCGAGGCCTGGGCAGCCTGCAGGGCCTGGTTGGCCGTGCTCTGCGCGCTGCTGGCCGAGTTCTGCGCGCTCGAGGCGGCAGCCGCGGCGGCATCGGCAGCCGACTTGGCGGCGGCAGCATCGGCCGCAGCAGCCTTGGCAGCGGCGTCGGCCGCGTCGATGCGGGCCAGGGTGTCCTTGCTGGTGCAGCCGGTGGCGGTGGCAACCATGATGGCAGCGGCGGCCACGGTCAACGTCTTCACGATCGCAGTCTTCATTGTGTTTTTCCTCGATGAGGGAGTAGGAATCGGATAGCCAGAGGGCAGCTGCGGCCAAGCCTTGGGACACCGATCCCTGTGCACAGCGCAGCCGAGCGTCCAACAGACTAACCGATTCGAAACCGATGGTGAAGATTGCAGAACTGTGGGTCCTGTGTATCAGGCGCCTGAAATTCGTAGGACGGATGAGCGGCGTGCTGACGGATTCGTCCGACTAATCGGCGGCCCACGGCCATTTTCGGCCGGTTGGCCGGTTGCAAGTTTTTCATTGGTCCTGTTGCGCGTCTCGCTGTCCGCCGTTGCGTCGGCGCCAATGGGTGGTCATGGGCGACCCGCTCGAAGCGAGTGCGGGCTTGCCAATCCAAGCACTCGGCTGTATATAAGAACAGTAGCTGTACGCCCATACAGGAGCCGTCGTGGAAGACCTCACCCCCCGCCAACGCCAGGTCCTCACCTTCATCCAGGATTCCCTTGCCGAGCAGGGCTTGCCGCCCACGCGGGCCGAGATCGCGGAAGCGCTGGG
>CAVQQX010000052.1:0-9379 GCA_963714645.1 uncultured Gammaproteobacteria bacterium | reverse complement strand
CTATGTCCTGCTGCTTGACGCGTACGTATTGCTAGCGCCGCGTGCAGGCGCTGCGCGGTCGCCAGCGTGTCGCCACGCCGGCTAATCGCGTCGAGCAGTGTCCCGATGTCCCGCCGCAGCGCCGCCGTGTCCACCTCGAGCTGAACTTCGTGAACCCCGGACGGCGTGGCGGCGAGTATTCGCAGCCGGTCGTCATGCAGCAGGTAAACCAGCAGCGCCGTATGCGGACCGAACGTGTGGAGGTCGTGTTGCAGACGCTCGGCGCGCAACGAGCGCGCACGAGCGTCGCCGCGAGCGTGCGGGTCCGAGCCCGTCGCGAGAAAGCTGCGCAGCCGGCCGGCCCGCACCGGTTCGGTGGCGTCGCGGCCCGTGAGCAGGGTCTCGAGCTGTCGTCGTTCGCGCACGCTCAGGCGACCGCGCGTCTCGAGCTCGCCGAGGCGCGCAATCTCCTCCTGCCCTGCGGCGTCGCCGAGCGCGGCCGCGAGTCGTTTGCCGAGTCTCGTCTCCGCAGGCGTGAAGCTGATCGAACGCGCCCCGACGTCGCCGTCTCGCGTGGCGAACTCGTGGTACTCCTCGATCCGCAGCAGACCCAGCACCTCCAGGCCTTCATCGATGCGTCCGTCCCCGAGCAGCCAGTCTGCGACCGTGCGGTAGGCATCCGTCTTGTCCGCCACGAAGGTCCGCAGATAACGCTCGTCGCTCGCGCCGAGCCTCCGGCGCAGCGATTCGATCGTCGCGAGCGCGCGCTTGCCCATCAGGACCGCGAGCGGTCCGCGACCGCGTTCGTGCAGCACGTCGGCGAGGCGGCTCTGGGCGGGCCACAACGTCTCGGGGCCGGCGCCTGCCGCGGCCGCGAGCGCGAGCACGGCAAGCTCGTAGCTCTCGTCGGTGGCGCCGCGCAGGCCGGCACGCAGGCTCAGGTGGCGCAGAATGTCGCTGCGCAGGGAGGGGTCCGTCTGCAGCGGCGGCTGCAGGCCGTTCGCCGCGCCCGAACAATGCGGGCCGTTGCTCTCACCGCCCGCGAGCTCGAGGCCGCACAGGTCGTTCACGACCCGCAGCAGGCGCGGGTGCGTGGGCGGCAGGCGCGCCCCGAGCAGCTCGAGCGCCCGCTCGAGGTCGGTGTGGGCGGAGGCGGGATCGTCGTGGGCACGCAGGCGCGCCCGCACCTGCAGCAGCTGGGCACGCTCGACGTACAGCGTCGCATCGTCGCCGGCGATGTCGAGGCCCTGCTGCAGCCGTGCCGCCGCAGTGGTGACGTCGCCGATCTCGATGGCGAGCCGCGCGAGTCCACGGTAATGCGCCACGAGGTACTGGCGCTCGACGTTGCGAGCCGCGGCGCCGACGATCGCATCGGCCCGTTCGTAGGCCGCGAGCGCCTCCGGCAGCTCGCCCGTGGCACGCCGCGCGTCAGCGAGGATGTCGAGTGGTGCGACCAGGCGCGGCGCATCCGGACCGAGCGTCCGTTCGCCGAGTGCGATGGCGCGCTCGGCCACCGGTACCGCTTCGGCGGGCCGGCCGCGCTCGTTCAGCAACCGCGCGAGCTGCACGAGCGCCGTCAGATAATGCCGCTGCGGCGGACCGCGGTCGGATTCCGCGAGGCTCACGGCTTCCCGCAGGATCCGCTCGCTGTCCTCGAACTCATCGAGGCGTTCGAGGATCTGACCGAGCAGCAACATCGGCGTGGTCGTCTGCGCGATCGAATGGTCGAGCTGGCGTTCGATCGCGAGCTGCTGCTCCGCGTGGCGCCGCGCGGTGGCAAAATCCTCGCGGCGCAGGTACAGGTTCGTGTAGACGTTCTGGATCGCCGCAGCCGCTTCGCTGACCGTCTCGCCGTTGTCGGCCAGGATCGCCAACGCGCGGTCGAGTGCGGCCTCGCAACCGGCGTGATCGCCGAGCGCCAGGCGCACCTGCGCGAGGCCCACGAGCGCTTTCTGCAGCTCGATGCCCCGCTCCCCGGGATTGCGTTCGAGGATCGCGAGCGCGCGTTGCCACGCGGCCTCGGTGGCGGTGTTGTGGCCTCGCCGGAAATTGATCCAGGCCCAGGCGACGTGCACCTCGGCGACCTCCGGCGCGATCGGGCCCAGTTCGCGCTCGAACACGGGCAGCGCGAACTCGAGCAGGGGCTCGGCTTCGCCATGGCGGTCGAGGTAGGCGATCAGCGGCATCGACAGCGACAGCGCCCATCGCGCCGCTGCGAGTTCCCCCGCAACGCGGGCCCGTGCATAACCGCGACAGAGCAGCGGCACCGTCGCGAGCGGATCGGTGGCGGCGAGCGATTCGATCTCGGCGTGCAGCGCCTCGAGCGGACTTTCAGGAGCACTGCCTGCTGCGACATCGCCGCAGGCGAGCGGGACCGGCGGCGGCACGCCCGCCGCCTCGGCCGCGCCCAATGCACATCCGAGCAGCCACGGCAGAACCCTGCGCCAGGTCTTCATCGAGGCTGCTCCACCGCGACGATCTCGACACGCAGCTCACCGTCCGCCGGGACGGGGATGCCGTAGCGATGGAGGGTTGCGCGCACCGGTGCGGCGACCGGCGAGCCCAGCTCCGCATCGACGCCCTGCACGCCGAGGCGCTCGTAGCCGGTGGCCGGCACGCCGGCGGCGGAGAGATCATCGAGCAGGCGTCGCTTGAGGGCCGCCGGGTCCGCAGCCTCGAGCCGGACGGGTTCGCCGCCCGCGCGCTCGGGCGAAGGCGCATCGGTTCGCCACAGCAGGCTCGTCATCACCGTGAGTACCACCGCCGCAGCGGCCGGCAGGACGATTCGCGGCGACTCCGTCCACCGCCCCGGCCGGTGCGGCAGGAGACCGTCGCGGCGGGCGCGCTCGAGCAGTTCACGCTCACGTGTCCGATCCATGGCGGCGACCGCTGCGGGCTCGGCGGTGCGCCGCGCGAGCAGCGCCGCTCGCAGCCGGGCGCCTTCTTCGGCATCCGGCGAATCTGCCGCAGCGCCGCGTCCGGCGAGAGCGTCGAGCCAGGCGTCGTCCGGTTCCGTCATCGGTCTTCTCCGCGGTCGGTGGTGAGCTGGTACCACTCGGCGAGATGCATGCGCGCGCGCTTGCGGCACTGCGAGACGAACTCGCGGGTGGCACCGGCGGTGCGCCCGAGCAGCGCCGCGACGTCGTCGTTGCTCAAGCCGTCCTCCACGACCCACGCGAGCACGGCCGCATGCTGCGGCGAGGCCTGCTCGAACCGCGCCCAGCCGCGCGCGAAGCACTCCTCGGCTTCGGCACGGCGCAGCTCGTCGTCCGGTCGGTCACGGCGATCCTTCGACAAGGTCGCGACGGCGCGCTCGACTTCGGGAGTCACCTCGCCCTCGAAATCGCCGACGACCGTGGGCCGCTGTCGCCGCAGGCAGTCGAGCAGCGTGTTGCGGGCGATGCTGCGCACCCACGGCAGCAGCTCCGAATCGCCCTGGTAGCTGGCACAGCGGCGCCAAACCTTGATGAACGCCTCCTGCACGACGTCCCGCGCGAGGTCCGCATCGTGCAGGACGCGCATGCAGTCCCGGTGCAGCGCGGCGTAGAAGGCGCGGTCGAGCTCGAGCAGAGCTGTCGCGATCGCATCGCCACCTTCTTTGCAGGCGCGCTTGAAGGCGTCCCGATCCACTTGTTCTTCCCTGGGCCGGCGAGTTCACGCGGCGCGATCGCTAGCGTAGCGCTGCGCGCGCCAACGGCATACGGGAGCGTGATGCAGTTCGCTGCAAGTGGTGCGAATGCCGACATGGTCCTCCGGGGCGGTGTCGGATTTCTTGACGGACTGCGCGGCAATTCATCAGGACACGGGTTCTGCCCTGACGCTCAGGCACGGCGCGCGTCTGGGTAAACGGGGTGCGCCCGATCCCGCGGGCGCCAGATGATTCAAGGCACAAAAGGAATCGAACAATGAAAGCAAGAGCGACTGGACACCGGCCCGCTGACCGCGGAACGCTGCGCGGCGGCACCGCGATGTTGATCTGCGTGGCCCTGGTCGGATGGGCCGAGGGGGCGGCGGCACTCAGCTACGGCGAGGCGGCCGACCTGCCCGGCTCCGCCGGCTTCGGCGTGGGCTCCGTCTCGGCGGGAACGCTGACCGTCGGCAGCAATACGGTGTCGGGCTCGCTGTCCGGCAACTGCGTCGTGGGCGACTGCAACGGTATCGATGCCGGCGACGCGCAGGACAGCATCAACGTGACGGTGCCGGCCGGTCATCAGATCACCAGCCTGACCGTGACGACCGCCAACGTGTCAGGGCCGGCCGGCTTCAGTGCCAGCCTGAACGTGCGTGGGCCGGCGCCCTCGATCTCGACGGTCGTCATCAACCAGTCGTTCCTGCCGCTGAGCACCACGACCGCCAACCTGGTGGTCACGCCGGTAGCAGCGGGTGTGTATAGCCTGTCCGTATTCGGTCAGCAGGCATCTGCGGTCGGCCCGTTCAGTCTCGACTGGTCCATCCAGATCGGCGTCGCTGCGGCCGATGCGGATCAGGACGGCGATGGCGTAGCCGACGATGCAGACAACTGCCCGACCTTGGCCAACACCGACCAGGCCGACGTCAACGGCGACGGTTTCGGTGATGCCTGCGTGAGCCCGACGGCACTGATCTATCCGGGTGCGGTCATCGATCCGACAGCACTCATCGGCGAATACGCAGTCATCAAGCCGGGCGCCACGGTCGGCGCATACAGTGAGATCGGCAGCTCGGTGGTGCTCAACAAGAATGTCGTCGTCGGCAGTAACGCGTCGATCGGCAGCGGGAGTTCGCTCGACCGTAACGCCAGCGTCGGCGACGGCAGCGTGATCGGCTCGGGCGTCATGATCGACCAGGGAAGCGTGATCCTGGGCGGCGTCCTGATCGGGGACGCGACCCGAATCGGCCAGCACGGGGTGATCTGCCGGGGCGCATCGATCGGTTCGAGCGTGACCATGGGTCGCAACGGCTTCGTGGACACGGGCTCCGTGGTGCCGGACGGCGCCACGCTCGGTACGCGTGCGACGCCGACCTCCCCGGCCGCCTGCTCGCCCTGACATCGGCCAGCGATGGGCGGGGAGAAGGGATTTGTCCCTTTTCCCCGCCCGGTTCACAAGAGCAGGGCGATTCCGTTCATTTGCCACGGAACAGGGAAGCTGCCCCGTCGGGCCGGTAGAATGCCGGCATGCCGCTTTCCGTCGTGATCCTGGCCGCCGGTCAGGGCAAACGCATGAAATCGGACCTGCCCAAGGTCCTCCAGCCGCTCGCCGGGCGACCGCTGCTCCAGCATGTGATCGATACCGCGTGCGCGCTCGGCGCCGCCGACGTCCACGTGGTCTACGGACACGGCGGCGAACGGGTGCGCGAGGTGCTCGCGCAGGCGCGGGTGACGTGGGCGCACCAGGCCGAGCAGCTCGGCACCGGCCACGCTCTGCAGCAGGCGCTGCCCGCGGTCGCGGACGATCACCTGGTGCTCGTGCTCTACGGCGATGTCCCCCTGGTGGAGGCCGCGACGCTGCGGCGCCTGCTCGAGGCTGCCGACGACGGCGACGCGCTGGCGCTCCTGAGCGTGCGCATGCAGGACCCGTCCGGTTACGGTCGAGTCGTCCGCGACCGTGCGGGCAACGTCGCGCGCATCGTCGAGCACAAGGACGCCAACCAGAAGGAGCGCGCGATCGACGAGGTCAACACCGGCCTGATGGTGGCGCCGGCCGCGCGCCTGCGCGAATGGCTGGGTCAGCTCCGCAACGACAACGCCCAGGGCGAGTACTACCTGACCGACGTCGTCGTGATGGCCGCACGCGCCGGGCTCAAGGTGCATGCGATCCCGGCGGGGCGCGAGGACGAGGTGCTCGGCGTCAACGACAAGGTGCAGCTCGCGGAGGTCGAGGCGGTGTACCGCCGTCGCCGCGCAGAGGCCCTCATGCTCGAGGGTGTCACGCTCGCCGATCCCGCGCGGTTCGACGCGCGCGGGGCCGTGACCGTCGGCCGCGATGTGTTCATCGACGTGAACGTCGTGCTCGAGGGCACGGTGCGCCTCGGTGATCGCGTGCAGATCGGGCCGAACGTCTACATGCGGGATTGCGAGATCGGCGACGACACCGTGATCCTGCCCAACTGCGTGTTCGACCGCGCGAAGATCGGGGCTCGCGCCGTCGTGGGCCCGTTCTCGAGGCTGCGCCCCGAGGCCCAGCTCGACGACGAGGTGCACGTGGGCAACTTCGTCGAGGTGAAGAAGGCACGCCTCAAGCGCGGCACCAAGGCGAACCACCTGACTTACCTCGGCGACACGACGGTGGGCGAGCGCGTGAACGTCGGCGCCGGCACGATCACCTGCAATTACGACGGCGCCAACAAGTGGCACACGGAGATCGGCGACGGCGCCTTCATCGGTTCGGGCACGATGCTGGTGGCGCCGGTGACGGTCGGCGCAGAGGCCACGATCGGCGCCGGGTCGACGATCACCGAGGACGCGCCTGAACGACGCCTGACACTGGCGCGCGGCAAGCAAGTCACGGTCGAGGGGTGGCAGCGGCCGGTCAAGGCGCCCCGCAAGCCGGGCTGAGCGTCCCGTGACTGTGACCGAATCGCGGTACGGCGGCGCGCCGGGCCGTACAATGCCCGGGCAGCCGGGTCGGCCGTCGGCCTCGCCGCGGATTGTAGCCGCGTAGGTACTTGATCCGTAATGGATTACCGACAATTTCTCGACCCGCCTAGAGCGGTCGATCGAGCCCACACTTAACTTATTTGTAGAGACCAGCCAGCATGTGCGGAATCGTCGGTGCCGTTTCCCAGCGTGACATCGTCCCGATCCTGATCGAGGGCCTGCGGCGGCTCGAGTACCGCGGCTACGACTCGGCCGGCGTCGCCGTGCTGAACGGCACCGGCACGATCAAGCGGCTGCGCACCGTGGGCAAGGTGCGCAAGCTCGAAGACGCCATCGCGGGCGACCCGACGCACGGCCCGCTCGGCATCGCGCACACACGCTGGGCCACCCACGGCGTGCCGAGCGAACGGAACGCCCACCCGCACATCTCGCGCGACGGCATCGCGATCGTGCACAACGGGATCATCGAAAACCACGACGAGCTTCGTGACGAACTGAAGCGCGCGGGCTACGAGTTCTCCTCCGAGACCGACACGGAGGTGATCGCGCATCGCGTGCACTTCCACCTGCAGAAGACCAGGGACCTGTTCAAGGCCGTGCGGGCGACCGTCGCCGAGCTCGAGGGCGCGTACGCACTCGCCGTGATGTCGCAGCAGGACCCCGACCGCATCATCCTCGCGCGCGAGGGCTGCCCGGTCGTCGTCGGCATCGGCGTGGGCGAGAACTTCGTGGCATCAGACGTCGCGGCGCTGCTGCCCGTCACGCGCAAGTTCGCGATCCTCGAGGAAGGCGACGTGGCCGAGGTGCGGCGCGAGAGCTTCCGCATCCTGGACGAGGACGGTAACTCCGTGAGCCGCAAGGTGTACGAGAGCGAGCTCTCGGCCGACGCCGCCGAGAAGGGCGAGTACTCGCACTACATGCTGAAGGAGATCCACGAGCAGCCGCGCGCCGTCGCGCAGACGCTCGAGGAACGCGTCGCCGGCGGCAAGCTGCTCGAGGCCGCCTTCGGCCCCGCGGCGCAGGCCGTGTTCGCGAAGACCGAGGCCGTGCGCATCGTCGCCTGCGGCACCAGCTTCCACGCGGGCGTGGTGGCCAAGTACTTCATCGAGCAGATCTGCCGCCTGCCGTGCTGGGTCGAGGTGGCGAGCGAGTACCGGTACCGCAACCCCGTCGTGCCGAAGAATACGCTGTTCGTGACGGTGTCGCAGTCGGGCGAGACGGCCGACACGCTGGCGGCCCTGCGCCTGGCGAAGCAGGGCGGTTATCTGTCACAACTTTCGATCTGCAACGTGCCCGAGAGCTCGCTCGTGCGGGAATCGGAGCTCGTCATGCTGACGCGCGCCGGCCCCGAGATCGGCGTGGCCTCGACCAAGGCGTTCACGACGCAGCTGGCGGCGCTCAACATGCTCGTGATTGCGCTCGCCAAGTTCCACGGCGCCGATGCCGAGCGCGAGCGTGGCCTGTGCCAGAAGCTGCTCGGTATCCCGTCCCTGATCGAGGCGACGCTCAAGCTCGACCCGGTGATTCAGGAGCTCGCGCAGCGCTTCGTCGACAAGCAGCACGCGCTGTTCCTCGGCCGCGGCGCCATGCATGCGATCGCGATGGAAGGCGCGCTCAAGCTCAAGGAGATCTCGTACATCCACGCCGAGGCCTACGCGGCCGGCGAGCTGAAGCACGGACCGCTCGCGCTCGTCGACCAGGACATGCCGGTCGTCACCGTGGCGCCCAACAACGACCTGCTCGAGAAGCTCAAGAGCAACTTGCAGGAAGTGCGTGCGCGCGGCGGCGAGCTGATCGTGTTCGCCGATCCTGAAGCCGGCATGAAGGAGTCGGACGGCGTCACCGTGATCGAGATGCCGCGCCACGTGAGCTACTTCCAGGCGCCGGCCGTCTACACCGTGCCGCTGCAGCTGCTCGCGTACCACGTCGCGATCCTCAAAGGGACCGACGTCGACCAGCCGCGGAACCTCGCGAAGAGCGTGACGGTGGAGTAGGCCGGCTCACCACCGCGCCTGTTGTGTGCGCTGAAAATAAAGTCGCTTACCAAAAACAAAGTCGCTTACTCGAAAACATAGTCGCTTACTGCGCCTTCTGAAAAGCCACGCCACGTCTAGATGGGCGGCTTATGGACACCCCGGCCGATTGCTTCAGAGGTCTGAGAGTACGTGAATAAGGTGCCCTAGCCTTCGTCTCGCTCTCTCCGATCTCCGAGGCGAGTGAACTTTAGCCGACAGTTTCTCATCGCCTCGAGGGCCGATTCCTCCAAGTCGAATTCCTGCGATGACTCGAGACCACGCTTCCAACACCAGCGGATCTCGCCGTCCGCGTCGTAATGGTCGAGGTATATCGGCTCTTCCTTTGGAGTCATCGTGGGTCTCGCAGCGCGTCGAAGTCGACCTCGAAAGCAGGCCCCACGTTCGAAAAAATGTCGGGCCCGGGCGGTATCAGATGCCGTCCGATGGGTAATGCCCCATGCGCGAGAACATATTCGGTCAGAAACGATGACAGCTGCTTCTGCCCCAGTGGTGGCAACGCGCTGCCGCCCGGGTAGCGGCGCTTTGGCTTGTCCGCCGCCCACCTAGCTGCCAGTTCATTAGCGGCGGCCTCGAATGGCTCGTAGGCTCGCTTGAATGTTCGCTCCACTGAACGGCGCCGCTTAACGGCGAAAGCGATCGCATCCCGCAGTGCCCGCCGAATTCCTGCGACGGTGGCCTCCGCCGGCACGACGGGTCGGTCCAGGTCAAAAACCTCCAAATCGTGTTCCGACAGCGTTGAGGCAAGATTCCCTATCTCTTCTACGACCGCGGTTAGCCTTCTCTTCTT
>CAVQQX010000051.1:0-4217 GCA_963714645.1 uncultured Gammaproteobacteria bacterium | reverse complement strand
CGATGTTAACATATTAGATGAACTCATTACAGAAATCGGCGCATTCTATATAGTCGATAAAGGTTACATTGATTTTGAACGTCTCTATAACCTTAACCTCAATAGAGCTTACTTTGTTACCAGAGCCAAATCTAATTTTCAGTTCAAAAGAATTTATTCTCATCAGGTAGATAAATCCTTAGGACTAATTTGCAATCAATCTATTTTTCTTAAAGGTTTCTACCCATCAAAAGATTATCCCGAAAAATTACGTCGCATTAAATATTTTGATTCTCAAAACAATCGAAGACTTGTTTTTCTCACGAATAATTTTCATCTGCCCGCTATGACTATCGCTAACCTTTTTAAGCAACGATGGCAGATTGAATTATTCTTTAAGTGGATCAAACAGAATCTTAAGATTAAATCTTTTTACGGCGAGCGCAAGGGCCGCTTCGAGGTGGCGCGCAGGCGGCACGCTGTTCCTCGACGAGATCGGCAACATCTCGCCGTTCCAAGGCCAAGCTGCTGCGCGTGATCCAGGAGCGCGAGTTCGGCGCGGTGGGCGACAGCGAGCCGGTCAAGGTCGACGTGCGGATGATCTCCGCCACCAACAAGGACCTGGTGGCGATGGTCAAGGCGCAGACCTTCCGCGAGGACCTCTACTACCGCATCAACATCTTCCCGATCCAGGTGCCGCCGCTGCGCGAGCGCCGCGAGGACATCCCGGCGCTCGCGTTCCACTTCCTGAACGCCTTCAGCCGCGAATTGGGACGCAAGGCGACGGGTTTTTCCGACGGCGCGATGAGCCTGCTCACGGGCCACGCCTGGCCCGGCAACGTGCGCGAGCTGGAGAACTGCATCGAGCGCACCGCGACCATGGTGCAGGGCGATGCGATCCGCGACTTCGCCTTCGCGTGCACCATGTTGCCGCCGCCGATGATCGCAATCGGGCCCTTGATGGTCGTCGTCGTCATCGTTGCCAGTGCCGTTCGTCGGAAACTCGTGGGTCCGGGACCCGACAGTGCGGACCGGTCATGCGCGCGGCCCGAACAATGCCGTCCCCACACGGACGATCGTCGCGCCTTCGGCCACGGCCGCCTCGAGGTCGTCGCTCATGCCCATGGAGAGCGTGTCGAGCTGGTGCCCATTCGCGTTGAGGCGTTCGAGCAGCTTGCGCAGCCGGCGGAAAGGCTCGCGCTGGGCGATCGGGTCGGCGGCAGCACGCGGCAGGCACATCAGGCCGCGCAGCCGGAGCCGCGGCAACGTGGCGATCACCGTCGCGAGGGCGCCGGCGTCGTCGGGGGCGATGCCGCCCTTGTTGGGCTCGTCGTCGAGCCGGACCTGCAGCAGGACCTGCAGCGGCCGGGCATGGTGCGGGCGTTGCGCGCTCAGCCTTGCGGCCACGCGTTCACGGTCGAGGGTGTGCACCCACGCGAAGCGCTCGGCAACCTCGCGGGTCTTGTTGGCCTGGAGCCGACCGATGTAGTGCCACCGGGCTTCGGCGAGGTCCGCCAGCCCGTCGATCTTGGCGGCGCCTTCCTGGGCGTAGCTCTCGCCGAAGTCGCGCAGTCCGGCCGCATAGGCCTCGCGCACCTTTGCCGCGGGCTGCTGCTTGCTCACCGCGAGCAGGCAGATCGTCGCCGGGTCCCGTCCGGCCGCGGCGGCGGCCCGCTCGATCCGGGAGCGTACCGACTGCAGCGCGGCGGGTGAGAACTGCGGAGCGGTTAACATATTGGGGTCGGAGGGGCTGATCTATACTGCGTGCGCCTGCGGAACCGGTCCGCGCCCGGGAATCGGCTGGCAGGCCCTAGGGAGTCATGATGGCCGTCGACATCGCCAAGCTTTTGACCTTCGCCGTCAAGAACAAAGCCTCCGACCTGCACCTGTCGTCGGGCGTGCCGCCCATGATCCGCGTCGACGGCGACATGAAGCGGATCAACATGCCAGCGCTGACGCACAAGGAAGTGCACAGCATGGTGTACGACATCATGAATGACAAGCAACGGAAGGCGTACGAAGAGTTCTACGAGACGGATTTTTCCTTCGAGATCCAGAAGCTCGCGCGCTTCCGCGTCAACGCGTTCAACCAGAACCGCGGCGCCGCCGCCGTGTTCCGCAGCATCCCGTCCGTGGTGCTGTCGCTCGACGACCTGAACGCCCCCAAGATCTTCAAGGACATCTCGATGCAGCCGCGCGGCCTGGTGCTGGTCACCGGCCCGACCGGCTCCGGCAAGTCGACGACGCTCGCCGGCATGATCAACTACGTCAACGACAACCGGCCCGACCACATCATCACGATCGAGGACCCGATCGAGTTCGTGCACGAGTCGAAGCGCTGCCTGATCAACCAGCGCGAGGTCCATCGCGACACGCTCGGGTTCAGCGAGGCACTCAGGTCGGCCCTGCGCGAGGACCCCGACGTGATCCTCGTCGGCGAAATGCGCGACCTGGAGACGATCCGCCTGGCGCTGACCGGCGCCGAGACCGGTCACCTCGTCTTCGGCACCCTGCACACGAGTTCCGCCGCCAAGACGATCGACCGCATCGTCGACGTGTTCCCGGCGGCCGAGAAGGAGATGGTGCGCGCGATGCTCTCCGAGTCGCTGCGCGCGGTCATCTCGCAGACGCTGCTGAAGCGCATCGGCGGCGGCCGCATCGCGGCGCACGAGATCATGATCGGCACACCCGCGATCCGGAACCTGATCCGCGAAGGCAAGATCGCGCAGATGTACTCGTCGATCCAGACCGGTCAGGCCGCGGGCATGCAGACCCTCGACCAGTGCCTCAAGGAGCTGCTGCAGAAAGGCCTGATCACCAAGGAAGAGGCGCGCTACAAGGCGCAGAACAAGGAGGAATTCTAGGCGTCGACCGGCCCGCGCGCCCGCCGGGCGCCGTGAGCAACCCGCGCCCGGGAGAAGCAAGAATGGATCGCGATACCGGCATCAAGCTCATGCAGGATCTCCTGCGCCGCATGGTCGAGCGCAAGGGCTCCGACCTGTTCATCACGGCGGCCTTCCCGCCTGCGATCAAGATCGACGGCGAGATCAAGCCGCAGACCAACCAGCCACTCACGCCCGAACAGAGCGCGCTGCTGGTCCGGGCGATCATGAACGATCGCCAGACCAAGGAGTTCGACGCGACGCGCGAGTGCAACTTCGCGATCGCGCCGCCGGGCATCGGCCGCTTCCGCGTGAGCGCCTTCGTGCAGATGGGCCTGACCGGCGCGGTGCTGCGCACGATCAACTCCACGATCCCCACGATCGAGGAACTCGACCTGCCGCCCATCCTCAAGGAAGTCGTGCTGTCGAAGCGCGGCCTCTGCATCCTCGTGGGCGCGACGGGCTCGGGCAAGTCCACCTCGCTCGCGGCGATGGTCGACTACCGCAACGACAAGACCCGCGGCCACATCATCACGATCGAAGACCCGATCGAGTACGTGCACACGCACAAGAACTGCGTCGTCACGCAGCGCGAGGTCGGCGTCGACACCGAGAGCTGGCACATGGCGCTCAAGAACACGCTGCGCCAGGCACCCGACGTGATCCAGATCGGCGAGATCCGCGACCGCGACACGATGGAGTACGGCATCCAGTTCGCCGAGACGGGGCACCTGGTGCTCGCCACGCTGCATGCGAACAGCGCCAACCAGGCGCTGGACCGCATCATCAACTTCTTCCCGGAAGACCGGCGCGAGCAGTTGCTGATGGACCTCTCGCTCAACATCCGTGCGCTGATCTCGCAGCGTCTGATACCGCGCGAGGCCGGCAAGGGCCGCATCGCCGCGATGGAGATCATGCTGAACACGCCGCTGATCGCGGACCTGATCTTCCGCGGCGAGGTCGCCGCGATCAAGGAGATCATGGCCAAGTCGACGCGGCTCGGCATGAAGACCTTCGACCAGGCGCTGTTCGAGCTGTACGAGAACAACGTGATCTCCTACGAAGAGGCCTTGCGCAACGCCGATTCGAAGAACGAGATCCGGCTGCGGATCAAGCTCGAGAGCAAGCGCAAGGACCCGAGCGCCAAGGACGAGACCGGGCACCTGCGCATCCTCGAGGAAGAGAAGTAGCCTGCAATGGCAGCGACCATGGACCCCGACAACACCTCACCGCCGCAGGAGCGCATGGTCGGGGACACGACCCTCGGCGCCGGCACCGACGGCACGCGCGCGTTCGTGCTCAACACGAAGCCGCTGTTCAAGCTCATGGTGGAGAAGAAGGCCTCGGATCTCTTCC
>CAVQQX010000050.1:0-3034 GCA_963714645.1 uncultured Gammaproteobacteria bacterium | reverse complement strand
CGTCGTGTACGGCCTCTACGAGCACCGCTGGCTCGGCTTCGAGCCGGGGCCGGGCGTGGTGGACGGCATGGACGCGGTGGTGCAGTTCGTCACCGGCTACCTGCTCGAGTGGTCGCTGTCGGTCGACAACATCTTCGTCATCGCGCTGATCTTCTCCTACCTGAAGATCCCGACCCTGTTCCAGTACCGGGTGCTGTTCTGGGGCATCGTCGGCGCGATCGTGCTCAGGGGCCTGATGATCGCGGCCGGCACGACGCTGCTCGCGCACTTCGACTGGATGTTCTACGTCTTCGGGGCGATCCTGCTGGTCTCGGCGCTCAGGATGCTGCGCGAGGACGACTCGGTGCCGGACTTCGGGTCGAGCTTCCCGGCCCGGCTGGTGCGCCGCTTCGTACCGGTGACCGACGAAATCGACCGCGCGCGGTTCTTCGTGCGGCGCGCCGGGCACCTCTACGCGACGCCGCTGTTCGTGGCGCTCATCATGGTCGAGCTCACCGACGTGGTGTTCGCGGTCGACTCCATCCCGGCGATCCTCGCCGTCACGCGCGACCCGTTCCTGGTGTTCAGCTCGAACGCCTTCGCCATCCTCGGCCTGCGCTCGCTGTACTTCGCGGTGGCCGGGCTGATGGCGATGTTCCGCTACCTGCGCTACAGCCTGGTGCTGATCCTGGCCTTCGTCGGCGTGAAGATGCTGCTGGTGAGCCGCTTCCACGTGCCGAACCTGGTGTCGCTCGCGATCATCGTCGGAACGCTCGCGGGCGGCGTGCTGGCCTCGGTGTGGGCGACGCGCCGCGAGGAGCGGGCCGGCAACGGCAACGGCGCCGCCTGAGGCCGCCCCACCGGGGCACCACCTGAATCCGCCGCGCCCGGACATCCGAAAATTACCTCCCATGATGACGGCCGGCACGCCCCTGATGTGGACCCTGTTCGCGGCCTTCGTCGCGGTCGCGCTGCTGGTGGACTTCTTCGCCATGGAACGGCAGGGCGCGCATCGGGTGACGATGAGGGAGGCCGCGGCCTGGTCGCTGGTGTGGGTCGCCGTGTCGCTGCTGTTCGTCGGCTGGCTGTGGTGGCACCTCGGCGGCCTCGACGGCAGTGCCGTGGCCGATGCCAAGGCGCTCGAGTTCGTCACCGGCTACCTGATCGAGAAGGCGCTCGCGGTCGACAACATCTTCGTGTTCCTGATGGTCTTCACGTACTTCGCGGTGCCGGCGGAGTACCAGAAGCGGGTGCTGATGATCGGCATCCTGGGCGCGCTGGTGCTGCGCGCCGTGATGATCCTGGTCGGCGCCTGGCTGATCGCGAAGTTCCACTGGATCCTGTACCTGTTCGGCGCGTTCCTGGTGTTCACCGGGGTCAAGATGTGGCTCGCCACGGGGCAGGAGCCCGACCTCGAAGCCAATCCGGCGCTGCGCTGGATCCGCCGGCACATCAGGATCGCGCCCGACTACGACGGCGAGAAGTTCTTCACGGTGCGGGACGGGGTGCGCATGGCCACGCCGCTGTTCGTGGTCATCCTGCTGATCGGCATCGTCAACGTCGTGTTCGCGGTGGACTCCATCCCGGCCATCTTCGCGATCACGATGGACCCGTTCATCGTCCTGACCTCGAACGTGTTCGCGATCCTGGGGCTGCGCGCAATGTATTTCCTGCTGGCCGGCATGCACGAGCGCTTCCACCTGCTGTCCTATGGGCTCGCGATCGTGCTGGTCTTCATCGGCGTGAAGATGCTGCTGGTGGACCTCTACAAGATCCCGGTGGCGTGGTCGCTCGGGTTCACCGTGGCGGTGCTCGCGGCGGCGATGGTCCTGTCGCTGCGCATCCCGCCCAGGGGCAAGGTCCAGGCGTCCTACCCGTTCTCGGCCCGGCACGCGGAGACGGAAGCCGAGCGCCCCGCCGAGGAGACGAGGCGCCGGGGAGGCTAGCGCCCGGCCTTGCGCAGTTCGCTGTGCCGGAAGCCGTAGAAGAAATAGATGGCGAAGCCGAGCGCGGTCCACACCAGCAACCGCAGCCAGGTGTCGGGGGGCAGCGAAGCCATCATGCCGAAGCAGATCAGCGCGCCCGCCGTGCAGACGAACCAGGGGGCCGGCACCTTGAACGGCCGCTTGATGTCCGGGCGCGTGTAGCGCAGCACCAGCACGCCGATGCACACCGTCGCGAAGGCGAGCAGCGTGCCGATCGACACCAGTTCGCCCAGGATCGTGACGGGAAACAGGCCGCCGATCACCGCGGCGAGCGTGCCGGTGACCAGCGTGCCGATGTACGGCGTGCGATGCTGCGGGTGGACCTTGCGGAAGATCGGCGGGAGCAGCCCGTCGCGCGACATGGCGTAGAAGATGCGGGGCTGGCCGAGCGTCATCACCAGCATCACCGAGGTCATGCCGGCGATGGCGCCGAGCTTGATCCAGCCCGACAGCCAGGAGAGCTCGGGATGGCGGTCGAGCGCGAGCGCGACCGGCGCCGCGGTGTTGAGTTCGGTGTAGTGCACCATGCCGGTGAGCACGGCCGAGACCGCGACGTAGAGCACCGTGCAGACCGCGAGGCTCGCGAGGATGCCGATCGGCATGTCGCGCTGCGGATTCTTCGCCTCCTGCGCGGCGGTCGAGACCGCATCGAAGCCGATGTAGGCGAAGAAGATGATGCCGGCCGCCTGCAGGATGCCGCTCACGCCGAACCCGAGGACTATGTCCTCTACTTCGTTCAGCGTGTTGCAACGTGCGCAAGTCGGCCGTCATCCAGGCGCTCGACGTGCCGACAGCATCTACGACGTGCCGCTGGCCTATCACGAGGCGGGGCCTCGATACCGAATTGCTCGCCGCCTTCGGCATCGACGCCAGCGACGAAGCCGGACATGTAGCGCTGGCAGCTCGTATCAACGAGCGCATCCGCAATCCGGAAGGCGAGGTGACGATCGCCATCGTCGGCAAATATACCGGGCTCAAGGACGCCTATAAGTCGCTGATCGAGGCGCTGTCGCATGGCGGCATCGCCAATCGGTGAAGGTCAAGCTCGACTGGATCGAGAGCGAGATATA
>CAVQQX010000049.1:0-17965 GCA_963714645.1 uncultured Gammaproteobacteria bacterium | reverse complement strand
CTCGATCTGGAGAAGTTCTTCGATCGGGTGAACCACGACGTGCTGATGTCACGGGTGTCGCGCTGCGTGCACGATGTGCGCGTGTTGAAGCTGATCCGCCGGTTCCTGGAGGCGGGGATGATGCAGGACGGAGTTGTCACGGCGCGGACAGAAGGCACGCCGCAGGGCGGGCCGCGGTCGCCGCTGCTGTCGAACATCCTGCTGACGGACCTCGACCGGGAGCTGGAGCGACGGAACCTCGCGTTCTGTCGCCATGCCGATGACTGCAACGTCTACGTGAGCAGTCGGGTGGCGGGGGAGCGGGTGATGAGCGGGATCAGGGCCTACCTCGAGGCGGTCTTGCACCTGCGCATCAACCCGGCGAAGAGCGCCGTGGCGCGACCGTGGTCGAGGGTGTTCCTCGGTTACAGCGTCACGGCGCATCGCCGCCCGCGCCTGCGGATCGCAACGGCAAGCGCGCAGCGGTTGCAACAACGCATCCGTGAGCAGATGCGGCGCGGGCGTGGCCGATCGCTCGCCCACACGATCGAGGACTTAAACCCGCTGCTGCGCGGCTGGATGGGTTACTTCCAGCAGACGCAGGGCCGGCGGGTGATCGAGGCTCTCGATGAGTGGCTGCGGCGACGGCTGCGCTGTCTGCTGTGGCGGCAGTGGAGGCGCCCGAGGAACCGGGCGCGGCACCTGCGTCAGCGCGGACTCGATGAGGACCGAGCGTGGCGCAGTGCGGTTAATGGGCGCGGCCCTTGGTGGAATGCCGGGGCCCCGCACATGAACGCTGCGCTGCCGAACACGTTCTTCACACACATGGGGCTGGTCTCGCTGGTGGTTACGCACCAGCGACTTCAGCGTGTTCGTTGAACCGCCGTATGCGGAACCGCACGTACGGTGGTGTGGGAGGCCGGCTGGCGTAAGCTAGCCGGCCTACCCGATGTGCGCCCACGCCGCCCATCCCGGGCCGTCCCCCCGTGCCTGAGCTTCCCGAGGTCGAAACCACCCGGCGAGGCATTCGTCCTGCACTCATCGGATACAAGGTCGAAGCGCTGGAGTTGCGCGAACCGCGGCTGCGCTGGCGCGTCGACGCGCGCCTGCCTCGGGTGCTCGCGGGACAACGCATCGTCGAGGTCCGGCGACGCGCGAAGTACCTGCTGATCGAACTCGAGCGCGGCACGCTCATCGCCCATCTCGGCATGTCTGGCAGCCTGCGCGTGATGCCTGCCGACGCTGCGCGACTGCCGCACGACCACTACGATCTCGTGCTCGACTCCGGGCAATGCCTGCGCTTCAACGACCCCCGACGCTTCGGCTGCCTCGTGTGGACCGCGCGACCCGCGGCGGCACATCCGCTTCTCGCGGGCCTGGGTCCCGAGCCGCTCGAGGCCCCCGGGTTCGATGCGGACTACCTGGCCTCGCGCGCGCGACGCCGCAAGGCGGCGGTCAAGCTTTTCCTGATGGACCAGCGGATCGTCGTCGGCGTCGGCAACATCTACGCGAGCGAGGCGCTGTTCCGTGCGGGAGTGCGGCCGCGGCGCGCGGCGGGGCGGATCCGGCGGGCCGAGTGGACGAAGATCGTCGAGGCGATCCGGGCGGTCCTCAGCGAGGCGATCCGCCAGGGAGGCACGACCCTCCGCGATTACGTGGGCGCCGACGGCACCCCCGGGTACTTCCGCCAGGAGCTGTACGTGTACGAGCGGGCCGGCGAGCCCTGCCGGCGCTGCCGGACGCCGATCCGCCGCCTGGTCCAGGGCCAGCGATCGACGTATTTCTGCCCCGCCTGCCAGGCCTAGGTCCCCGGCGGCCGCGCGGTTATGAACTGAGACCGCAGGGCCGAAATGCGGCCTCTCCCTTTGCCGGGTCCGACGACCCGCCCCCATAATCCTCGGGCCATGGCAGACCCGGCTCCCCCGACCCAATCCGCCACCCGCATCCTGCTCGGCGTCACGGGCGGCATCGCGGCGTACAAGAGCGCCGATCTCGTGCGGCGCCTGGTCGAGCGCGGCGCGGATGTCCAGGTCGTGATGACGGAGGCTGCACGCCAGTTCGTCACGCCGCTCACGTTCCAGGCCCTCTCGGGGCGTCCGGTCCGCACCGACCTGTGGGACCCGGCGGCCGAAGCGGCGATGGGGCACATCGAACTCGCACGCTGGCCGGCACGGATCGTCGTCGCGCCCGCGTCCGCAGACTTTCTCGCGCGGCTCGCACACGGGCTCGCCGACGACCTGCTCGCGACGCTGTGCCTCGCGACCGACGTGCCGATCGTCGTGGCGCCAGCGATGAACCGGCTCATGTGGGCGAACGCGGCCACGCAGGCGAACGTCGCGACGCTGCGTGTGCGCGGCGTCTCCGTGCTCGGCCCGGCGGACGGCGACCAGGCGTGCGGCGAGACGGGCCCCGGTCGCATGCTCGAACCGCTCGAGATCGCCGAAGCCGTCCTGGCGATGACCCGCGGCGCGGCACGGAGGACCTTCGGCCCGTTGCGTGGCCGCAAAGTCTTGATTACAGCGGGCCCGACGCGCGAGCGCATCGACCCGGTGCGGTTCATCACCAACCGCAGCTCCGGCAAGATGGGTTTCGCCGTGGCCGAGGCCGCGCGCGATGCCGGCGCCGAGGTCGTGATCGTGAGCGGGCCGGTCAACGTGCCGACGCCGGCCGGTGTGCGCCGCGTCGACGTCGAGACGGCGGAGCAGATGCTGCGCGCCGTGCAGGCCGAGCTCGCCGATACCGACGTTTTCATCGCCTCGGCCGCGGTCTCGGATTACCGGGCGCGCGAGATCGCCGAACACAAGATCAAGAAGACCAGCGAGGAACTGGTACTGCAGCTCTCGCGCACCCCGGACGTGCTGGCCACGGTCTCGACGGGAACGCCGCGGCCGTTCGTCGTCGGCTTTGCGGCGGAGACGCAGAACGTAGAACGCAATGCGCTCGCGAAGCTCGAGGGCAAGAAGCTCGACATGATCGCTGCGAACCAGGTCGGCGAAGGCCTCGCCTTCGACTGCGACGACAACGCGCTCACGCTGTACTGGCGCGGTGGCCGGCGTGTGCTCGCCCGTGCCCCGAAGTGCGAGATTGCCGCCGCGCTCGTCGAGGTCGTGGCGGAGCGATTCGCCGCCACGCCCGCCGCGAAGGTCCGGGCCCCGCGGTGAGCGCGGCCGGCCCGGCCTCGCCACCTCGGCCCCGCCTGCAGGTGAAGATCCTCGATGCCCGGATCGGGGGCGACTATCCGTTGCCGCACTACGCCACGCCCGGGTCGGCCGGGCTCGACCTGCGTGCGTGCCTCGACGCACCGCTGGTGCTCTCACCCGGCGAGTCGCAACTGATTCCGACCGGCATCGCGATTCACCTGGACGACCCCGGGCTTGCGGCCGTGCTGCTGCCCCGCTCGGGTCTCGGCCACAAGCACGGCATCGTGCTCGGCAATCTCGTGGGGTTGATCGACTCCGACTACCAGGGGCAGGTGATGGTCTCGTGCTGGAACCGCGGACGGGCCGCGTTCACCGTGGAACCGGGTGAACGGATCGCGCAGATGGTGATCGTGCCGGTGGTGCAGGTCGCGTTCGACGTGGTCGAGGAGTTCGTCGCGAGCGACCGCGCCGCGGGGGGCTTCGGGAGCTCGGGGCGGACCTAGCGGCGCCGCGACGCGTTCCGGCACGTCACGGCAGACCCGCTCGGGCACTGCGCCTGAGCATGCGTCACACGGCAGAAACGAGGCGGGCCGGCGATTGCCGGCCCGTGCTGCGCGACCCTTGGGCCCGGGACTACTCGAGGCCCTTCAGTTCCTTGAAGCGCCTGATGTCGGCGCCGAACTCGGAGGCGACGCGCTCGCGCTCGACGGTGTTCTTCGCCAGTTCCTGCTCGTACACCTGCAGGCCCTTCACCGTGTTGACGATCTCGCTCGCGACCTGGTCGGGCAATACCGGTGCGTTCGGCTTCGGGCTGTACGGGTGGAAGCGCTGCACGGACTGCATCAGCCGCGCTTCGCGCGTGCGCAGGTTCGCGATGTACTGGCGGGTGACGACGTTCTGCTGCTCGAGCAGCTCGATGCGCTGGTCGCGCAGGCGCTCGATGTCGGCCACGGTGAGGTATGTCGCGAGCAGCGTGCGGTCGCGCTGCGCCGCCAGGTTCCTGGCATCCTCGGCGGCCTTCTCCGCGGCCATCTGCTCGAGCGTCTTGCGGCCGGGGATGATGCGGACCACGCGCCCGGTTTCGTCGATCACCTCGACGTCGGCTTCCATGCACTCGGGCGGGATCGCCTGGCCGACGAAGGTCTGGCCGGCCACGCTGCGGCAGCGGAAGACCTCGTTGCTTTGCAATACCCTGTCGGCCTTTTTCCTGGTGGCCGCATCGGCCACCCCGGCGATGAGCGCGCACAGGATGGCCACGACGAGCAGGATCGCTCCGACCACGCGCATCGTGGTCACGTACCTGTCCGTCGGTGACGTGCGGTCGTGGACGGGCCGGAATCCGGTGGCGGCTTCGTCAGGCATGGCCGGCATTGTGTGGCACCCGGGGGTCGGAATTACACGTTTTGCGGTCCACGACGGTGATGCAGTGTGACCTAATTCACCGGACCGGCCCATCAGGTGGTGCCGTAACGGTCCCGATACGCCTGGACCGACTGCAGGGCGACGTGGTCCCCGACGGCCTGCAGGTGGGACATCAGGTCGCGCAGGCGCGCCACGGCGATGACTGGCAGTCCGAAGGTCTCCCGCACTTCCTCGACGGCCGACTGCTCGCCCTGGCCGCGTTCCTCACGGTCGAGGGCGATCAGCACGGCCGCGGGCGTGGCGCCGTGGCCGCGGATGATGTCGACCGATTCGCGGATGGCGGTGCCGGCCGTCACGACGTCGTCGACGATCAGCACGCGCCCGCGCAACGGCGCCCCGACGATGGTGCCGCCCTCGCCGTGATCCTTGGCCTCCTTGCGGTTGAACGCGAACGGCAGGTCGCGGCCCTCGTGGTCGGCGAGCGCGGCCGCCGTCGCGGTCACGAGCGGAATGCCCTTGTAGGCAGGCCCGAACAGCATGTCGAACGCGACACCGGAGCCGGCGGCCGTGCGCGCGTAATGCCGTCCCAGCGCACCGATCGCCCGACCGGTGTTGAACAGGCCCGCGTTGAAGAAGTACGGGCTCCTGCGGCCCGACTTGAGCGTGAACTCGCCGAACCGCAGCACCCCGAGTTCGAGGCAGAGCTGGATGAAGCCGGGGTCGTGCATACGGCGCGTACTTTATACTGCGCGCGCATGCGCATCATCACGCTGAACGCGAACGGCATCCGCTCCGCCGCACGCAAGGGATTCTTCGGCTGGCTCGAGCGCCAGGACGCGGACGTCGTCTGCGTCCAGGAGACGAAATGCCAGCTCGACCAGATTTCCGACCCGATGTTCCACCCGGCCGGTTACCACAGCCATTACTTCGATGCGACGAAGAAGGGTTACAGCGGCGTCGCCGTGTTCTCGCGCAGGAAGCCCGACGCGGTCGTCGTGGGCTATGGCTCGAAGGAGTTCGATGCCGAAGGCCGTTACCTCGAAGTCCGCTTCGGACGCCTGAGCGTGGTGTCGGTCTACCTGCCCTCGGGCTCGTCGAGCGAGATCCGCCAGCAGGCCAAGTTCCGCTTCCTCGGCGAATTCATGCCGCACCTGCGCGCGCTGAAACGCCGGCGGCGCGACTACGTGCTCTGCGGCGACTGGAACATCGCGCACAAGGAAATCGACCTGCGCAACTGGAGATCGAACCGGAAGAACTCGGGCTTCCTGCCCGAGGAACGTGCATGGCTCGACGAGCTGTTCGGCGACGTGCGTTACGTCGATGCGTTCCGCGAGGTCAACCAGGATCCGGACCACTACACGTGGTGGTCGAACCGAGGCCAGGCCTGGGACAAGAACGTCGGCTGGCGCATCGACTACCAGGTGCTGAGCCCCGGGCTCGCCGGCAGCGTGCGCAGCGTGGACATCTACAAGACGCAGCGTTTCTCCGACCACGCGCCGCTCACCGTGACGTACGAGCTGTGACGAAGATCGACTCCGCCGCGACCGGTGCTGCGGTCGCCGCGCCGCCCACGGTGTGGTGGCGTGGCTGGATCGACGCGGTGCGCGCGTACCGCCACCCGCGCGTGCTCGCGATGCTGTTCCTCGGTTTCTCGGCCGGACTGCCGTTCATGCTCGTGTTCTCGACGCTCTCGGCCTGGCTGCGCGCGGTGGGAATCGAGCGCGCCACGATCGGCATGCTGTCGTGGGTCGGCCTCATCTACACCGTGAAGTTCTTCTGGTCGCCCGTCGTCGACCGGCTTCCCCTGCCGCTGCTGCACCGACTGCTCGGCCGTCGCCGCAGCTGGATGCTGCTCGGGCAGCTCGGCATCGCGATCGGGCTGTTCAACATGGCGCACCTGAACCCCGAGCAGGGACACCTCGGCATCGTGGCCGTGCTCGCACTGCTGGTCGCGTTCTCGTCCGCGACGCAGGACATCGCCGTCGACGCCTGGCGCATCGAAGCGGTCCCGGTCTCGATGCAGGGCGTGATGGCGGCTGCGTACCAGCTCGGCTATCGCATCGCGATGATGGTCGCCAGCGCGGGCGCCCTCTGGATCGCGGCCGACCGCGGCTGGGCGATGTCGTATACGACGATGGCCGCCTGTGCGTGCATCGGCCTGGTGACGACGCTGCTGATCCCGGAGCCGGAGGCGCGCGTCATCCGGCACACGGTTGCGCAGGAAGCGCGGGTGACCGACTGGCTCCAGCGCAAGGCGCACTGGCCCGATGGATTGCGCAACGCCGGCGCCTGGTTCGTGAGCGCGGTGGTCAACCCGTTCGTGGACTTCTTCACGCGCTACGGCGTGAAACTCGCCGTGCTGATGCTGGCGTTCATCGCCTGCTACCGCCTGGCCGACTTCACGATGGGCGTGATGGCCAATCCTTTCTACCTGGACATCGGCTTCACGTTGAAGGAGATCGCCGCGATCGCGAAGGGCTTCGGCGTGATCTGGTCGATCCTCGGCACGTTCGTCGGCGGCGCGCTGGTCTTCCGACTCGGCGTCGTGCGCTCGCTCGCGACCGGCAGCGTCGCCGTGATCTCCGCCAACCTGATGTTTGCGGCCTTCGCGCGGCTCGGCGAGCCGAACATCGCCGGGCTCGCCATCCTGATCAGCGTCGACAACCTCGCGATGGGCATTGCGGGCACGTCGCTGATCGCCTACCTCTCGAGTCTCACGAGCGCCTCGTACACGGCGACGCAGTACGCGCTCTTCTCTTCGATGTATGCGCTGCCCGGCAAGGTGCTCATGGGCACGTCGGGGTTCGTCGTCGACGCCATCGGGTATCCCGCCTTCTTCTGCTACACGGCGTCGCTCGGGCTGCCCGCGCTCGTGCTGCTGTTCTTCCTGGCGCGTCGCATGCGGGACGAAGCGGCCGGCGAGCCGCACTGAGGGGAAGGGCCAGCTCGATGACGACCGCCGGTGGCGACGAGATCGACCTGACGCGCGTCATCTGTCCGCTGCACGAGCTCGACGACCCCGGGGCGCGTGGATTCACGATGGGTGAGGGCGACTGGCCGCTCAAGGGGTTCGTCGTGCGCAAGGGCGACGTCGTGCGCGCGTACCTCAACCACTGTCCGCACGCGGGCTTTCCGCTCAACTGGCAACCGCACGTGTTCCTTGCGCCCGACGTGGCGGTGATCCGCTGCATCATGCACGGCGCGCTGTTCGAGATCGAAACCGGGCTCTGCGTCGCCGGCCCTTGCCCGGGTAAGGGACTGCGGCCGCTGCCGGTGCACGTGCGCAATGGCTACGTGTTGCTCGACGATGCCGTGCCGCTGGAGGAGCCGGCCTAGCGCGCCCTCACCCGCACTGCGGGCGACCTGCCCGCGCCGCGGAGAGGTGGCTGCATACGCATACAAGGATCCGGGGCGGCCTCAGCCGCCGAGGCGCTCGTCGGACGGTTCGTCGGGCAGCTCGAGCTCGGAGAAACCGTCGGCTTCACCGCGATCGATGATGTCGAGCGGGCTTGCGCCGACAGCGACGCCGGGCTCGACGTCGAACTCGTTCTCGTAGTCCTCGGGCTCGACGTCGACCGAGCCTGTCCAGTCCTCGGGCGGCTCGGCGGCCTCGATGGCTTCCTCGCGCCAGTCGTCGACGTCCATTTCCTCGATCGTGCCGTCGAAGTACTGGATCTCGATCGTGCCGTCGTCCTGGTCGAACGCGACGATCTCGAACGAATCGCCGCCGGGGCGTGCGTACCACTTGCCAACGACAGGTGCGGGATTGGCCATCGTCATTGCCCTCGCGGCGTCCGTGCGCTTGGTATCCTTGACATCGTTGTAGTCCTGCGCGGCGCGGAGTTCAAGTCGCGAATCACCCTGAGGCGCGATGCTCGACGACCTGGTCAAATTCTTCGTGGTCCTGCTGGTCGTCGTCGAGCCTTTGTCCCTCCTGCCTGTGCTCGCAGGACTGACGCAGGGGGCCGACGATTCCTACTTGCGACGCATGTCGTGCAAGGCCGTCGGCCTCGCGCTGGCCGTCTGCCTCGTCTTCGCGGTCGGCGGCCGGCCGCTGCTCGAGCTGCTCGGGATCAGCGTGCACGCCTTCAGGGTCGGCGGCGGCATCCTGCTGTTCCTGCTCGCGGTCGAGATGGTGTTCGCGCGGCCGTCCGGGGTCCGGTCGACCACACCGGCCGAGGAGCAGGAATCGCATGCCCGCGGTGACATCTCGGTTTTCCCGCTCGCGTTCCCGCTGATCGCCGGGCCCGGCGCGCTCGCCACCATCCTGCTGGCATTCGCCGGGGTGTCGTACGGGTCGCTGCAGTTCTACGCGCAGCTGCTCGTCATCGTCGCGGTGCTCGCGATCACGCTCGCGCTGATGCTCGTGACCGGTCCGGTGATGCGTGCCGTCGGTGTCACGGGCGGCGCCGTGCTCGGCCGCATCCTGGGCGTGCTGCTCGCCGCGCTCGCCGCGCAGTTCGTGATGGACGGCATCCGCGGCGCGTTCGCGTCCTGATCGGGGGGCGCCCGGTCGTGTCGAAGCCAATCCGAACGGACGCGCCCAAGGCGATACCCGCCCGCGACGACTCGACGGCCGGGCCGGACGCGCGGCGCGCCCGCCCGATCCGCAGCTTCGTCGTTCGTGCCGGCCGCATGACCCGCGCCCAGGAGCGTGCCTGGCGGGAGCTCTGGCCGTGCTGGGGGATCGAGCCGGGTGGCGAAACGTCACTCGATTTCACCGAACTGTTCGGGCGCGAGGCCCCGGTCACGCTCGAGATCGGATTCGGCAACGGCGAATGCCTCGTCGGCCTGGCCGCCGCACATCCGGAACGCAACTATCTCGGCGTCGAAGTGCACCCCCCCGGCATCGGCCACCTGCTGCTGCGCTGCGAAGCCGAGGTCGTCGCGAACGTCCGGATCGCGAACGAGGACGCCGTGGAGCTTCTGCGCCGGCGAGTGCCGGACGGTGCCCTCGACGAGGTGCTGCTGTTTTTTCCGGATCCGTGGCCGAAGAAACGGCATCACAAGCGTCGCATCGTGCAGCCGCCGTTCCTCGAGCTGCTCGCGCGGAAGCTGCGACCCGGCGGGGTGCTGCGCATGGCCACCGACTGGGCGCCGTACGCCGAACACATGCTCGAGACCGCATCGGCCTGCGAGGCGCTGCGCAACGCGTCCCCGGAGGGATCGTTCGTGCCCCGGCCGGCGTCGCGCCCCGTCACGCGCTTCGAGCTGCGCGGCGAGCGGCTCGGTCACGAGGTGCGCGACCTCGAGTTCCGCCGCACCTGACCTTGAGCGCCTGCGCCCACGTCGAGGTCGGCGTCACACGTCGCGCGCGTTTGACAGATCGGCGCCCCGACGGCTGGATCAGGCCGACCGGCCCGAGATGCGGCCGCCCATTACGCAGCCTCCGAGGAAGGTGCCTTCGAGGCCGCGCTTGCCATTCATGCCGCCGCCCCCGAAACCTGCGCTCTCGCCCGCGGCATACAGGCCGGGGATGGCCTCGCCGCGAGTGTCCAGCACCCGGCACTGCAGGTCGGTCTGCAGCCCGCCCATGCTCTTGCGGCTCACGATGAACTCGCGGATCGCGATCAGCGGACCGGCCGCGGGCTCGAGGATCCTCTGGAACCGGCAGGTGCGCAGGCGATCGCCGAGCCAGCGCCGGGCGAATTCGATCCGCCGCAGTTGCTCGTCGGTGTGGAAACGGGGTCCCAGGTCGATGCAGGCGTCGTAGCGCCAGGCGGCCGTCCGCACGGCGTCGAGATCGACCGATCCGTCGCCGGCGAGCACGTTCATTTTCGCGACCAGCTCCTCGATCGTCGGTGCGACGACGAAGTCGGGGCAGTGCTGCGTCATCTGCTCATAGAGCCAGTGGTTGCCCAGCACGAGTTCGCGCAGCACGTGCAGGCGCTTGCGGCGCCGGAACGACGGGTTGAACTCCGCGCCGGAGACGGCCAGCTCCTTGAGCATGATCCGCCGGTTGAGGAGCTGCCAGGAATAGGCACGTTCCTGGCGGCAGATCTGCGCGACGAGGTCGTGGGTGTCGAAGCCCGTCACGAGCGGCATCGGGCCGATGCGTTCGCCGCGCCAGTTGAGCCACAGTGCGGATTTGGGGGGCACGAGCGAGAGCCCGTGCGACGGCTTGCGCGGTTGCCAGTGGCGTACGCCGGCCGCGTAGTTCCATTGCCAGTCGAGGTGCGTCAGGTTGGCGCCGAGCGCGGCCGCGGCATCGTGCAAGCGCCCGTCCGCGAACTTGTGCGAGCCGTTCAACAGCGTTTCGGGCGGCCGCGACCAGTCGGCGTGCCAGTGGCGGCGCACGCGGTCCAGGTCGCCGTTGATGCCGCCGCTCGCGACGACGACGGACTCGGCGGTCGCCTCGAACTCCTCCGGCGACGTCCCCTCGAGCACACCGCGACAACCGCTCACGCGGCCGCCGCTCGACGCGAGTGCCTCGACCCGATGGTCGAAGCGGATCTCGAGCCGGTCGCGCCGCGGGTGTGCGAGCAGGCACCGGTTCAGGACCACCTGCAGTTCGTAGCCGGTGCCCCAGACGATGTGCCAGCGTGGCACCGAGTTGCCCGCCGAGTGCAGGCCGCGCTCGACCCAGAGCGGCATCGGCATGAACTGGACGCCGTGCCGGCCGAGCCAGTCGAAAACCTCGTCGCGGCACCGCTCGACATAGGCTTGCGCCCATGCGCGTGGCCAGCGGTCCTCGGGCCCGAAATCGGCGAACGAATGCCAGTCGCGCAGTCCTTGCTCCGGCCCGTCCTTGACGCCGTACTTCTTCTGCAACGGCGTGCCTGCGAACCAGAACCCGCCGAAGCTCTCTTTCGCGAGGCCGCCCATGTTGGCCTCTGCGTCGCGGTCGAGCAGCAGCACGCGTCGACCGCGGTCGAGCAGCTCGAGGGCGGCGCAAACTCCCGTGATGCCTGCGCCGATGACGATGACGCCTGCCGAATACCGGATCATGTGTGGTGCCGTCGTGAGTGCGGCTCGACCGTCCCGCCGCAGCGTATCGCGCCGTGATGATCCGGGGCATGAGCATCCTCCGCAACCGGTCGCGAGACTCGCTCTCCGCCGCCGAGGCGCGTCGCGTCGCACTGGCGGCGCCGGGATTTGCGGCGCCCCCGCCGGGCGCCGAGCGTGCGGTGTCGGCACGTGAAGCTCGCGATCTGTAGACTGCGCGACTTTGGCCGCGACGCGGTCGCACCCCGCCCACGTACCGACGGAAGACGATCTCATGCACACGAAGTGCCTTGGCCTGTTGACCACGATTGCCTTCCTCGCGGCGGCCCCGGCCTCGCATGCCGACGCACCGGAAGCGCAGCGTGCCGAGGCACGCGAGCTGCTCGCGAAGCTGATCACGTACAGGACGTCCGAGGGACTCGGGCAGGTGCCTGCGATGGCACAGCTGCTGGCCGAGCGGTACCGGGCCGGGGGCTTCCCGGAGCAGGATATCCACGTGCTGCCGTCCGGGGAGACCGCTGCGCTCGTCGTGCGATATCGCGGGTCGGGCACCGGCGGCCGCCCGATCCTGCTGCTGGCTCACATGGACGTGGTCACCGCAAATCCGCAGGACTGGCAGCGCGATCCGTTCCGCCTGATCGAGGAAAACGGGTTCTTCTTCGGGCGCGGAAGCTCCGACATCAAGGACGAGATCGCGCTGATCACGACGACCCTGCTGCGGCTCAAGTCCGAGAAGTTCGTGCCGACGCGCGACCTCATCGTCGTCTTCTCGGGCGACGAGGAAACCGACGCTCAGACGTCCAAGGACCTGCTGTCGAGGCATCGCCTGCTGATCGACGCCGAATTCGCGCTGAACGGCGACGGCGGCGGCGGCGACGTCGACGAGAAGACGGGCAAGCCAACGTTCTACACGCTGCAGGGTGCGGAAAAGTCTTACGCGAGCTACACGCTCACGACGCGCAACCCCGGCGGACACAGCTCCCAGCCGCGTCCGGACAACGCCATCTACGAGCTTGCCGATGCACTGAAGGCCGTGCAGGGCCACGACTTCCCGGTGATGTGGAACGAGTGGACGATCGGCAGCTTCAAGGCGGCCGCGCCGGTGACGCCCGGGAAACTCGGCGAGGCGATGGCCCGGTTTGCTGCGCATCCGGGCGACACCGCCGCCGCGGCGACCATCGCCGCGGAGCCCGCATACGTCGGCCGCATCCGGACGACCTGCGTCGCGACGCTGCTCGAGGGTGGCCACGCGGACAACGCGTTGCCGCAGTCCGCGATGGCCACGGTGAACTGCCGGATCTTTCCGGGCACGACCGTCGCGCAGGTGCGCGAGCAGCTGCAGAAGATCGTGGGTGCGAAGGTCGAGGTCAAGACCATCGGCAACCCGCAGTCGGGACCGCCGTCACCGATGCGTTCCGACGTGCTCGCCGCGGTCAAGCAGGCGGTGCACGCGAACTATCCGGGTGTCCCGATCGTGCCTGACATGGCGCCCTATGCGACCGACGGTACGTTCTTCCGCGCGGGAGGCATCCCGACGTACGGCGTCGGCAGCATCTTCATGAAGGAGAGCGACCACTTCGCGCACGGCTTGAACGAGCGGGTGCCGGTCGCTGCGTTCTACGCCGGTCTCACGCACTGGTACGTGCTTCTCACGACGCTGGCTGGCGGCAAGTAGCGCCTTCAGGCATACTGCCGCCACAGTTTGCCGCCGCGCAGCCCGGCCTGCGCACGAGGATTCTTGAGCGTACCCCCCGCGGGCACGACTTCGCGGCCCCTCCTGCAGACTGATCGACGTCTGCATTTCGCCGTCTCGATTTCGTCCAAACGTGGCGCCCTGCCCGGTGTGCCTGTGCGTGCATGCAAGTGCGCGCCAGGCCTGGCGCCAGGAAAAATTCAAGTCATGTCATTCGATACCCTGGGCCTCCGGCCCGAACTGCTGCGCGCCGTCAACGATCTGGGTTACGCGCAACCCACCCCCATCCAGTCGCGCGGCATTCCCGCGGTGCTGGAAGGACGCGACCTGCTCGCGGCCGCCCAGACGGGCACCGGCAAGACGGCTGCGTTCGCGCTGCCGCTGCTGCAGAAGCTGAGCGAGGAGCAGCCGAACCCTTCCGGCTCGCGTGCCCCCCGCGTGCTGGTCCTTGTGCCCACGCGCGAACTCGCGGCGCAGGTGGACCAGTCGTTCAACGATTTCGGTCGCCACCTCTCCCAGCACACCGCGCTGATCTTCGGCGGCGTGAGCCCCCGGCCCCAGATCGATGCGCTGCGCCGCGGCGTCGACGTCGTGATTGCGACGCCCGGCCGTCTGCTCGACCACGCGCAAGAGCGCAACATCAACCTGCGCGAGGTTCGCTACCTCGTGCTGGACGAAGCCGACCGCATGCTCGACATGGGGTTCATCCGCGACATCCGCCGCGTGCTGGCGTTGCTGCCTCCCAACCGCCAGAACCTGCTGTTCTCGGCCACGTTCTCGAGCGAGATCCGCCAGCTCGCCGAAGGGCTGCTGCGCAATCCGCTCACCGTTGAGGTCGCCCCGCGCAACGCGCCGGCGGAACTCATCGAGCATCGCGTCCACCTCGTCGGCCAGGGCGAGAAGCGCGCGGTGCTGAGCCACCTGCTGCGCCAGGACGCCGCGACGCCGCAGACGCTCGTCTTCACGCGGACCAAGCACGGCGCCAACCGGCTGGCCGAGCAACTCTCGCGGGACGGCCTCGAATGCGCGGCGATCCACGGCAACAAGTCTCAAGCGGCCCGGACGCGGGCGCTCGATGACTTCAAGGCGTATCGCGTCCAGGTGCTGGTCGCGACCGACATCGCGGCGCGCGGGCTCGACATCACCGAATTGCCGCAGGTCGTCAACTTCGAGTTGCCGCACGTGCCCGAGGACTACGTGCACAGGATCGGCCGTACCGGGCGCGCGGGGGCCACCGGCCAGGCCCTGTCCCTGGTCTCGGACGACGAGCGCGACCGCCTGCGTGCGATCGAGAAAGTGCTCGGCAGGCGCATCGCGGTGCTGCCGCTCGATCGGTCCGGAATTGCGACACCCGTCGCGGATCCGCGTCCGTCCACGCCGCGCCCGCCGGCGCACTCCTCCAGCAGGACGCAGTCGCGACCGGCGCACTCCGCGGGCACGGCCCAGTCGCGACCGCCTCATGCGTCGCACGCCCCGTCGCGTTCGAGAGGCTCGCAACGGCGGCGTTTCGGCGGCGGTGCGCGCCGGCCCGCTTAGACGCACCGAGCATGTGACAGAGAGGGCTTCCGGCGGCGGTAGTCCTCAACTTCTGGGTGTGGCCGGCTGACAGCCCCGATGGACATGCAAGGCGATGACGACCGTCGACGCCGCCCCCTGACTCACTGGAACCGGTAGGCGTCCATCGAAAGCGCCGGGCCCTCGAGCGCCGAATACACCTTTTCGGCCTGCGCTCCGGGGCCCGCGGCGCCCAGCGCAACGAAGATCGGCAGGAAGTGCTCCTCGGTGGGATGCGCGCGTTCGGCGCCGGGCGCTCTCTCGCGATAAGCCACGAGCGCATCGTCGTCGCGTGCAACGAGATGTTCCTCGAGCCACTGCGAGAACCCGACGACATACGGCAGCGGCTCGCCCGCGCCACGACTCGAGAAGAAATCCCGCAGGTTGTGCGTCACGTGTCCCGAGCCGATCACCAGCACGTCACGATCGGGCAGCGCCGCGAGCGCGCGGCCGAGTTCGAGTTGGTGCGCGGCGCCCATGGCGGGCTGCACCGAAAGTTGCACGATCGGCACGTCGCCCGCGGGGTACATCCACTTGAGCGGGACCCAGGCGCCGTGGTCGAGCCCGCGACAGCCGTTGACCGAAGGCGTCAGGCCGGCATCGCGCAGCAGGCCCGCGGCTTCCTGCGCGAGTTCCGGGGCGCCGGGCGCGTCATACCGGATGCGGTAGAGTTCGTCCGGGAATCCACCGAAATCGTGGATCGTCTGCAACCGGGCCGCGCCGGTGAGCATCGGCAGCGAGGTTTCCCAGTGTGCCGAAGCGATGAGCACCGCACGAGGTTTAGGCAGCGACTGCGCAATGGCGCGCCATGCGGTGCCGGCTCCGCCCGCATCGACGGCGTGCATCGGGGAGCCGTGCGACAGGAACAACGTCGGCAAGCGTGCCATGGTCGGTCTCCAGTGCCTCTCCCGGGAACTCCGGGAGAGGTGTGCAACGTCAGCGATGACGGTCGCGCCCTACTGGGAGAACCCCTCGGCCTTGAGCGTCGCCTGCGTCGCCGGCAGCGCCCCCACGCGGGCCTGAAACTGCCGCAAGGCCGGCCACGGACCGAGGTCGATCTTGAGCATGGCCGTCCAGTTCAGCATCACGAACAGGTAGGCATCGGCGATCGTGAACGAGTCGCCCAGCAGGTAGGGCTGCCGCCCCAGTGTCCCGCTCAGCAAGGTGAAGCGGTTGCCCAGCGCCTGCACCGTGCGCTCGCGCACCTCGGGCGGTGTCTGCGGGTTCCACAGCAGGCCGAAGCCCTTGTGTACCTCGGTCGAAACGAACGCCAGCCACTCCATCAGTCGCCAGCGGGGCAGCGTGCCGAACTTCGGCGCGAGGCGCCCCGGTGCGAGGTCGGCGAGGTATTGCAGGATCACGCTCGTCTCGGTCAGGCGCGTGCCGTCGTCGAGTTCGAGCAGCGGCACGTAGCCTTTCGGGTTGATGGCGCGGAAGTCGGAACCGTCGGGTAGCGTGTGCTTGGCCAGGTCGACCTTGACCGCTTCGAACGGCAGGCCGAGTTCGTTGAGGACGATGTGCGGGGCCATCGAGCAGGCACCTGGGGAATAGTAGAGTTTCATCGATGTTGTTCCTGACGTGAGTGGTGTTCGGCTCGCCGGCCGCAGGGCCTGCCGACGGGGGAGGTAGGTTCACCCTGCTTTGATTCGGGATAAAGCGGCTTCATAGAACATTTAATTGCGTAAAATGCAATAATTCATGGATGGACCGCTTCCTGGCCATCCGGACGTTCGCGAAAGTCGTCGAACTCGGCAGTTTTTCGAAGGCGGCCGAGCGGCTGGGGCTTTCGACTTCGGCCGTCTCGCGACAGGTGTCCGAACTCGAGGCGCACCTGGATTCACGCCTGCTGAACCGCACTACGCGCCGGCTTTCGCTCACCGAGGGCGGGCAGACGTTCTACGAGCATGCCGTGCAGCTGCTCTCAGGACTCGACGACGCCGAGGCCTCGGTGCGCGTCGCCTCGAACGTACCGCGTGGCACGCTCAAGGTGACGTGCGGCGTGAGCTTCGGCATCCGCTACCTCGCGCCGGCACTCGCCGACTTCGTCGAGCGCAATCCGGCGATCGTGCTCGACGTCGACGTCTCGGATCGCGCGGTGGATCTCGTCGATGAGGGAGTCGACCTCGCTGTGCGCATCGGCACGCTCGGCCAGCAGGGACTCGTGTCACGCCGGCTCGGATCGACGCAGATCGTCTGTTGCGCGGCCCCGGCCTATCTCGAAAGTCACGCTGCGCCGGCGACGCCCGCCGGGCTCGCGCAGCACGAGTGCCTGAGCTACACGAACGTCTCGCTGCCCAATGTCTGGCGGTTCACGCGCACGAGCGGTTCCGAGGAGGTCGTCGACGTGCACGTGCCGACGCGCCACCGATCCAACAACGGCCAATTGCTGGCGTCGATGGCCGTACGTGGCCTCGGCATCGTGTACTCGCCGGACTTCATCGTCGCCCCCGAGATCCGTGCGGGACTTCTCCTGCCGCTGCTCGTCGATTTCCGTCCGCCGCGCTCGCCGATCTCGGCGGTGTACCCGAGCCGCCGGCACCTCTCGGCCAAGGTCCGTGCACTGGTCGATTTTCTCGCGCAGCGGTTCGAGCGCGAACATCCCTGGAGCCTCGAGGGTTCGCTGCCGCGGGAGAGTTGACGCAGGGCGCAGATTCGGGATGCTCCGCACCATGACGCAGACGCTCCGGATCGGCTGCCGGTGCGAACTGCAATCTCCGGTGAGTTCTCCGGACGCCGGCAGGGCCGCTGGGCGCCGGGGAGAAACACGGTTGATCCGTTCGTATCGAGTTCCGCAAGGCGATCTGCGAAAACGACTCGTCGGAATTTTCAGCTATTTGGTGAGGCAACGTCGGGCGGGCCGACATGGCTGGCGCCGGGTCCGGACGAGGCGGTATTGCGAATTGCTCGTCGTCGCCGGGCTCGAATATCATGGTCGCCGGGTGCGGATGTAGCTCAATGGTAGAGCTGCGGCTTCCCAAGCCGCTGACGAGGGTTCGATTCCCTTCATCCGCTCCACTGCATCAATCCGCGGACTTCCGCAGAAGTCCAATAGAGTATGCAAGTCGTTGCCATACAAGGACTTTCCCTCTCCTTGACGTTCTCCCGCGGTCCACTGCGATCCGCCTAAAGCCAGGACTTTTAAGTCCACAAACAAGTCCATTTTTGCGGGCGCGGCTGATTCCGGATTATTGATGGAGGCGCGAGGTCGACGTGACCAGCATCTGGTTCCTGACTCATGTTCAGGAGCAAGAGCATGGCACTCTCAGACCTGGCCGTTCGGCAGGCCAAGGGC